>DATDGG010000551.1:0-14724 GCA_036522235.1 Xanthobacteraceae bacterium | reverse complement strand
CCCTGGGCACGCCCGCAGCCGCGCCCGCGGTCTCTGCTCGCGCCGGCGCCCTCGCCGCAAAAATTCCGGCGCCGAGTGCAACGAGCGATTTGAAGATGTGGCGGCGGTCCATCGGCTCTACTCTCCGCGGCGCATCGCGGCCTTCTCCTTGGCGTCGTCGGCGAGATCGAGGCATTGCGTCAGCGCCGTCTTGTCGAGCCGGAACACCTTGTCATCGGAACCGAAGCGCTTGCGCCGGTCGTTCTCGCCGACGCCGCTGCCGGCCCGCCAGATGCGCGCGCCTGCGGGAATCGAGACCAGCACCGACTTGGCATCCTTGATCGACACGTCGATCTGGCCACCGTCGCAGTCGACGCCGCAATGTGCAATTCCCTTGCCGCCCGCATCGGCGTCGTGAATCGAGCCGCAACTGCCGGCGGACTCGAAATGCTTGTCGCTCTTGCGGAAGGTCACGCCGATGCGCAGCTCATAGTTCGGCTGCTTGTCCAGGACGTCGGCCTTCACCATGAGCAGCATGGTGCGCACGTTCTGCTGCGGATGCTGCGCCAGATGGGCCGGGTCATAGACGCGGCTGAAGCAGACATGCATCGGCTTGCCGGCGAGCAGACGCCCGAACAGGCGCTGTTGAAATGCATCGTCCTCCTTCGCGGTCTCTTTCGATGCTGGTTCTGCCGACGCTGGTCCCTTCGACTCTGGTTCTTTCGGTTCCTGGGCGCGGGCCGTCCAATTCGCGCCGGCGAACGACAAGGCTGCCGCCACGGCGGCGGAGGTAGCGATCCGGATCACGGTCTGCTGCACGGGCACCTCCTTGAAGATCATTTCATCAGGGTCAGCTCGAAGCGCACCAGGCTCTCGAACTGTCCTTCGGTCATCTTGCCGGATTGCGGATCATACTGACTCTGGCCCTTCTTGCGAAAGAAATGCGTCTCGATATCCGCCAGCGCCGTCCCGTCGAGGGTCTTGCGGCAGCGTTGCTTGATGAAGGTCCGCCCGACCGGCGTCTCGCCCTCCGCCGGCGGAGCGTCGACGCAATCCCAGCCGTCGCGGCCATAGCGCGCGGTCAGGAAATTGCGCAGGAGATAAGCCTCGTCGCGGTCGCGTGAGGTGTCGCGCGGATCGCTGACGATGCGCAGCCCCGCAAGCGCGCCGGCCTCGTCGAAGCGCGCCGACAGCACCACCGGAAAATCGTACACCTTGGTGCCGGAGAACCGCTCGATCTCGGTCGCGAAATTGTTGGCCTTGGCCCAATATTCGAGCTCGTCGTCATAGCGGAAATAGACCTCGCGCAGGCCCGCCGCGTCCGCCCGGCAGCGGCGGAAATCGCCAAAGCCGCCGAGCGGGATCGACGGCGGGCCGCCATTGGTCCCGCACGCATAATCGGCAAAAGCATCGGGCAGCCGCTCGGCGGGCGTGCCGAGCTTGAGGTCCCACACCTCGGTGCGCACCGGTTGGTCCTTCGGCTGGGCGCTGGCGGCGCTTGCGACCAGGCAGGCGCAGAGGCAGAGGATCACGTTGCGGGCTCGCAGGCGCATTATTCGTGCACGGTGCCGTCCGGCATCAAGGTGCCGGAGAGCTTCGCGCCTTCGAGATTGGCGCCGGTCAGGATGGCGCGGGTCAAGCGCGCGTCCGAGAGGTCGGCGCCGGCCAGGTTGGCGCCGGTCAGGTCGGCGCCGAACAGATCCGCCTCCGCGAGGTTCGCATTCTTGAGATTGGCGTCGCGCAGCACCGCCTCGACCAGGCCGGCATTGTTGAGGTCGGCGCCTTCGAGATTGGCGCCGCGCAAGGTCGCGCTCACGAGGTTAGTGGCGCTGAGATCGACGCCGCGCAACGAGGCTTCGTCGAGATGGGCCTCGGTCAGCACCGCGGCCGTGATCTTGGCGCGGTCGAGCGTCGCCCGCACCAGGCGCACGCGTCCCATCTTGCCGTCGGTGAGGTCAGCGCCGGTGAGATCGGCCGCGCTCATGTCCGCCTCGTAGAACATGGCACCATTGAGCTTGGCTTGCGTCAACGAGGCGTTCTTGAGGTCGGTCTTGTTCAGGTTGGCGTCGGTCAAATTGGCGCCGCTCAATTTTGCCCGCGTCAGCCGCGCGCGATGCAGCACCGCGCCCGAGAGATCGGCGCCCGCCAGATCCGCATCGGTCAGATCCCTGCGCTTGAGCGGCGCGCGCGCCAAGGCGCAGCCCGGGCAGGACTTCGACTTGCCGGCCAGAAAGTCGCCCTCGCCGGCGGCCCACGCGCGCTGCGCGCCCGTATCGAGCAGCAGGGCCAGCACCAGCGCCGAGAGCAGAGCGGCCGACACGCGGGAGGGGCTATACGACATTATACGAACCTGTTTTTCGGCCCGCATTTTGGCACGTTTCGGACTTTGCGCAAAAGATCGTCCTCGCTAGATTGAGCGACCTTCGTGCCGCATCGTCGGATAGGCTTCATGCATCCTTACGCGCAGACCCTCGGCGCAATGGCCTTGACGCTCGTCTCGGCGGCGGTCGCGCCGCTTTGCGCGCAGGTCCGCCCTCCCCGTCTCGAAGTGTGGGACCTGCGGCTCGGCGCCCGGGTCGACCAACTGCCCGACGAGTTCGTGGATCTGGCCTGCGGCACCAATGGCGGGCCGCCGTCGGTCCCGCTCGCCGCCTGGAGCGATTTCCGGCGCTGCCGCGCCGAGCCGAGCGGGCTGCGCGAGGTCTATTTCCGCTATGACGACGAGCTGGAATATTGGGCCAAGGCCAACAATCTGCAGGATCAGATGGAGCAATATTCCGGCACCAAGACCTACGGCTTTCCGGTCGTGGTCTCGGGCCTGATCGACGCCGAGGGCTTGCTGCGCGGCATCCGCATCGTCAGCGATCCGCGCGATACGTCGCAGAACCGGGACGAGGCCTATCTCTTGCGCAACTTCCTCACCGCCCGCCTCGGGCGCGAGAACTGGCAATGCCAGGACCTCCCGCTCGCCGACGGCGAGACGCCGGTCGACGGCGTCATGGTCAAGCAGAGCTGCCGCAAGGACATCGACGCGAAGACCACCGCGTCGCTGGCGACGCGCTATCTGCGCAAGGCCGGCCAGAGCCGCCTCGATCCGCATACCGGCCGCGAGACCGCCGGCCAGTTCGAGAGCAGCGTACGCTTCGAGCTGGTACGCACGGGACCGTAGGGGCAGCCCTCAAAGGCGTTGGGGAGTGACGGGAGCTGCGCGAGTCGCGCCGATAAGGAAACCTGTCAGAAGTCGGGCGTTTTTGCCTCGGGCTGCGGAAACAGATTCTGCTTGAAGAAATCGCCGTTGTTCTCAGAGCAGACGGTCTCCAGCATCGGTCCTTCGGACTTGAACCATCGCCGCGTCATGGTGAGCGGCGCGCTGAACGTGTCGGGGTCCTCCACGGTAACCAGCGCGGACATGCCCTTGCCGCGCGGCTCGATGGTGAAGCGCTCCACCACATGCAGCTTCTCGCTGTGCGGCGTGCGAAAATTGTCGATGTAACTGATCTTGGTGGAGAGCCCGATGGTATCGACCACCAGCGTGTCACCGTTTTCGTAATGGCCGATTGATTCGCCGAACCACGACGGCGTCACGTGCTCCGAATGCCTGTCGGTCAGAAAGATGCGGCGCACCAGATGATCACGCTGCCATATCATCCACACCTCCTTGGGGGTCTGGACGAAATAGACGGGCTCGAAGGGCCACAAAAGCTGGCCGGGAACACCTCCCGGATAGCATCGCCCCTGCGCCGTAAAGGGAATGTCACGCACGCCGCGCAGTATTTCGTCATTGGTCGCCTGAATCTGCGCTGCCGCCCACGGCTTGAGCACTGGGTCCTTCGTATTGGTGATACGCTTGGTCGCCCCCGTACCGGCCCGATTCCCCTCGGCGTTGTTCAGGAAAGGATAGGCCGGATCGTTCTTCATCGGACCGTGGCCCGCTCCGGGCGGTGGATCCTCCCAATCCTCGAGATTCGACTGCCAGCCGAAATTGGCCGAGGCAAATTGTGGGATGGCGTTCGCCGACTCGGCCCGCGCGGCGCCCGCGGCAAGCGTCGCCGCCGTCAGGCAGACCGCGAAACCGCCCGCCGACAGTCCGATGCAACGGCGCGCGAATGATTCGGCTTTTGACCTCGACCCGGGCATCATTTCCTCCTTGAATGCACCGCCTTTCTCCGGCGGATTGAAGCGTGTGACGAGTCCCCCACCCGACCCGCTTCGCGGGTCGACGCTTCAGGTCCTGGCCCGATCCTGGCCCGAGGGCAGGCTCTCCCCCTTTCGGGCGGAGGTTAAGGAAGCCTGCCCTACAGCCCGAACACGAACAGCATGGTCTGGTTGCGCTGCTCCTTGAGCTCGGGCGTGTTGACGTGCTTGCCGATCGCGATCCGGCTCAGGCCGGACAGGATCGCGACATATTGCTTGCCGCCAACCGCAAAAGTCATCGGCGGCGCGTCGAAGCCCACCCCGACATTGATCTTCCAGAGCGGCTGCATGGTGGTGTCGTCGAGCGCCATCATGGTTCCGTCGGTGAAGCCGGTGAACACCAAGCCGCCGGCGGTCGCCACGGCGCCGCTATAGTTCGGATACGGGATGCGGGCCTTGGTCTTGATGTCCCCGGTCATGGGATCGATCGCCGATACTTCGGTTTCGTAGCGATCGAGCGGCTTGGCGCGCGGGCCGCCGCGCATGTCGCCGGCGGCGGTCTTGACGCTCTCCTTCGGGTCCTGCGTGACCTCGGCGCAGGCGGTGAGCGCCGGCACGTAGAGAAGCTTGGTCTTCGGGCTGTAGGCCGACGGCCAGAAATTGTTGCCGCCGGAGGGCGACGGACACATTTTCTTGGTCGGTTCCGTCAGCGTCGGCGTGGCGACGCCCGCATACATCTGGATGTCGCTATTCGGAACATAATCGACCGGCCGGCCGGTCTTCTGGTCGATGCCCTTGGTCCAGTTCACGTTGTCGAGATAGGGCTTGGCCAGCACGGTCTGCCCGTTGCTGCGTTCGAACGTGTAGAGGAAGCCGTTCCGCGCCGAGTGGGTGATCAAGTGGCGGGTCTCGCCGTTGACCTGGCCGTCGATCAGGATATGCGTTCCTTCCTCGTCGTAGTCCCAATGGTCGCCGGGCGTGAACTGGAAGTACCAGTTCATCTTGCCGTCGTCGGGATTCCACGAGATCACGCTGTCGGTATAGAGATTGTCGCCCGGCCGATAGGACGCGTCGAACATCGGGACCGGATTGCCGGTGCCCCAGATCACCTGGTTCGACGCGACGTCGTAGGTGCCCGTCACCCACATGGCGCCACCGCCGGTCTGCCAGGCATTGTTCTTGTCCTTCCAGGTCTCGCTGCCCGGCTCGCCCGGCGCCGGCACCACGTATTTGCGCCATTCGAGCTTGCCGGTCTTGGCATCGAGGCCGGCGATATAGTCGCGCACGCCGCGGTCGCCGCCGGCCGCGCCGACGATGATCTTGTCCTTGACGGCGAGCGGCGCGGCGGTGATCTGCACGTCCGATTGCTGATCGGAGAGATTGGTCTCCCAGGCGACCTTGCCCGTCTCCTTGTCGGTCGCGATGACGCGCGGCGGGTAGCTCGCGACCGAGATCACGAGATTGCCCCATAGCGCGGCGCCGCGATTGGCGAGCGGGAATTTCTCCTGCTTGGGATCCATGCGCCAGACGATGCGCCCGGCATCGCCCGAGCGCACATCGATCTTGTAGACGATGCCCCATAGATCGACCACATACATGAACCCGTCCTCGACCAGCGGCGTCGCCTCGAGGTTTTCATTGATCGAGGTGCCGCCGATCGCGACCGCATAGGCGAGCTTGAGGTTCTTGACGTTGTCTTTGTTGATGATGTCGAGTGGCGAGAAGCGCTGGCCGTCATAGGTGCGGTGGTTCATCAGCCAGTTCTGCGGCTCCGGATTGGCGAGCCGCTGCGGCGTGACCTCGGCCGCGAGCGCCGGCCATGCCGCCAGGGCCACGCCGCCGAGCAGCGCGGCCTTGAGGGATACGCGGTGTATTTTCGTCATTGGTGTCCTCCCACAATGTCGCTGGTTATTCTTACGGCATATAGATCGCCCGATTGTACCAAGGGATGCAGTCGATGCTGAGCACGCGCTCGGTGCCGTCGAACAGGCTCGCGAGCTTGCCGCCCGTCGCCTTGTACTGGAACTCCTTCACCTTGTCGGGAACCGTGATGGTGGCGTTGCGCATGATATCGAGGTTCTGATCGACCTTGAAGATTTGATAGAAGCTCGGATTGACGCTGGAGAAGAACTTGGTCTCGTTGCTGGCCTTGCGCCCGATGCCGCGGTCGTATTTGAGGTGCAGCTCCATGTGCTCGCCGTTCGCCGCCGTGAACTCCCAGGCCTCGGTGGCCTGCGCCTGCGGGGCGGCCGCGGTCGCGCGCTCCATGCGGTGGGTGGTGGCCAACTGGTAGACCCCGAACGGCCCGGGCGCCTCCTTGGCGTCGTCGGTCAGCCCGTAGATGAGCATCTGGGCGGGGGTGGCGCTGCCGGCCTGCTTGATTGGGATCGCGAGATAGACCATCTGGCCTGACGATGCCGGCGCGCCGTCGGGCGCCGTGACGGCGATGCGATCGATGAAGATCATGCGCAGGTTGGCGTCCTTGGCAGCGCCCGCGGTCGCGATGGCAGGCTCGGCGCCCGCCGGGAGCATGGCCTTGAGGGCCGCGTCGGGGACATGGAAATCAAGCTGCATGCGCGCTTCCGCGCTCTGCTGCACCAGGGTCTGCGCAACGGCCGGCCGATCGAGCGCGCCGGTTGCGCAGGCTGCAAGCATGGCCACGAGCGCGGCCGTCGATTTCCTTCCCGTCATCACGCACCTCCCGTTTTTCGTTGGCGTCTTCCCAGTATAATCCTAGCATAACATGCATGCGACCACTCTGGCGCCGGCATTCCGGCGTGAGGCAAATGGGGCCAAATCGATGCCCGCGCGTCTGCTGCTGCTCCTCAAGCTGACAGCTGCCGTGCCGTTCGTGCCGGCGCTGGCGAGCGATCCTGACGCTTTCCTCACCGGCGCGACCAAGAGCTGCATCGAATGCAATCTCGCCGGCGCCCGCCTGGCGGAGCGCGACTTCCAGCGGGTCAAGCTCGACCGCGCCAATCTCGAAAACGCCGACCTCAGCGGGTCGAGCCTGTTCCGCGCCACGCTCACCGGCGCCAATCTCAAGGGCGCCAAGCTCGGCAAGGCCAATCTCAACCTCATCGACGCCAAGGGGGCCGATCTCGCGGGCGCGGATATGAGCGAGGCGCTGCTGTTCGAGGCGGATTTTTCCGGCGCCAACCTCGCCGGCGCCAATCTGCGGGCCGCCCGTCTCGGCCGCGCCCGCTTCAACCAGGCCGATCTCACCGGGGCGGCGCTCGCCGGCTCGGATCTGCGCGAGGCGCGGCTTGCCGGCGCCAAGCTCACCGGCGCGGACATGCGCGGCGTCACCCTTGACGGCGCGAACCTGCGCGAGATGGACCTGCACGGCATCGACTTCACCTTGGCCGACATGGTCGAGGTCAATTTCACCGATGCCGATCTCAAGGGCGCGCAACTCGCCGGCGTCAATCTCTACGGCGCGAACCTGCACGGGGCCGACCTGCGCGGCGCCAATTTCGAAGGCGCCAATCTCGAGAACGCGATTTTGAGCGATACCAAGCTCGAGGGCGCCAAGTTCGACGCCGCCATCATGCCGGACGGCCACCGCGCGCCTTAGAGTCCATCCCGATCGAATGGATCGGCATGCGCTCTGCCTTTTTTGCGCCGGCGCATGTCCCCCGCTTTCGCGAGGGCATGCTTTTCCGGGACATGCGCTAAGGCCCTATTCGAGCTTGGGGGTCTCGAGCTCGACCGCGCCCGGCTCCGTGCGCGAGAGCGTGAACGCGATGGAATCGACGAACAGCGCGGGGTCGGGCGAGCCGAAATCGCCATTGGCCGGTAGCACGGTCGCTTCAAGCGAGATGAGCCTTCCCTTGGTGAAATAGAACGCGCCGGTGGTGCGGCCCTTGTGGTCCGGAAGATCGACCACAATCTTGCGGCCGTAGACCGCATCCTTGCCGGGCTCGACGCGCCCGAACGCATCCATCAGCACCTTCTTCTTTTCCTGGAACATGTATTCGCGCTCGCCCAGAATGGTGGCGCCCTCCGCCTGCGCCTGGAGGAAGCTCATCACGGTAACCTTGTACTCGATGTTGTTGTCCACGGAGCGATAGACGATGGTTTCCCGCGGTCCTGCCACCGCGCCGCGGAAAGTGCCGACGTCGGTCTTGATCTCGCCCGGCGCCATGAACGAGAAGCCGAGCTCCCGGTTGATGTAGCTCTTCCACCCCGCCTGCGCCGGCGTTACAGCCAACACAAGCGCCGTGCCCGCAGCCGCTGACACCCATCTGCGCATGACGTCCTCCCTTAAGATTTGTAGCACCGCTACTTCGGCGGCGCCGGAAGCTCGATCGCATCGTCGGCGGCGCGGACGGTGAAGAATGTGATCGAATCGACGAAGCGTCCCATCTCCGGCGTCTCGTAGTCGCCGTTGGCCGGCAGGACCGTGGCCTGGAGCGAAACGATGCGGCCATTGACGAAATAGAACGCTGCCGTCGTCCGTCCGCCGTTGTTGGGCAGCTCGATCGTGAACTTGCGCCCGTATTGGCGATCGACGCGGCCAAACGTATCCATCAGCACCTTCTTCTTTTCCTGGAACAGGTATTCGGCCTCGCCCAGCAGGTTCGCGGCGTCGTTGGCCTTGTCGCCGACGTCGATGACGACCGCCTTGTATTCTATGTTATCGTCGATAAACCGGTAGATAAGGGTATCGTGCTGGCCCGCCACGGTGCCCTGGTAGGTTCCCTTCTCCACCTTGAGCTCGCCCGGCGCCGCAAAGGCGAAGCCGAGAGGATGGCTGATATAGCCGCGCCAAGCCGCCATCGCGGGCCCGGTCGGCGCCGCCAGCGCAACGCCCAGCAAAACCGCCAGTGCCGTCAAACGCATGTATGCCTCCGTAAATTGCTTGTGATTTGCCGCCCTTTCTCGCGCGCTTGGTGTTCTCGCGGCCGCAGGTTTTCTTGAACCGTTTCGTTGGGCTGTGTTATGATGTTAGCAGGTTTGTCGCTGACTGGCCAAATCATTGGGGAGACGCCCATGAACTTGAAAGTCGTCAGTTTGACCGCCATTGCGGCAATCGCCGTGTTCGCGTCCTCGGCGCCTGCACCTGCGCATCACTCCTTCGCCATGTTCGACGCTGACCAGACCGTCACCCTGGAAGGCACGGTGAAGGAGCTCGAATGGACCAATCCGCATTCCTGGCTTCGCATCCTGGTCAAGGACGAGAAGACCGGCCAGCCGGTGCTGTGGGCGCTTGAATTGAGCTCGCCGGCGCGGCTCAAGCGCATGGGCATGAGCGCGGATTCCGTGAAGGCCGGCGATGCGGTCTCGGTGACTTTCCATCCCCTGAAGGATGGTGCGCGCGGCGGGCAATTCCTCCAGGCGGTGCTGCCGGGCGGGAAGCAGGTCGTTCGCGCCAATGCCGGCGACGAAAACGATCCTGAGCGATAGAAAGCTCAAGGGCGCCTGGCTCGACGCCGCCATCGTGCGGGACCGCACGGCGTAACGCGGCATCGTGCGAGCTTACGCCGGACACGATTACGCCGCGCAAATCTACGTGACATACGGGTCTGCCGCAAATCGGCCGTCACGCCGATTCAAAACCTCAAACGCGTGCGCGGATCGGAAGCGCGATCCATCGATCCGTGGCCGCCCGCATTGAGGATACCGACATGGACGCGCGAACCCCGGCAAACGCCATCGCAGAGTCCGCACCGGCCCCGCGTCTCGGGCTGATCGAGCTCATCCGGCGGGTCAAGGAAGATCAGCTCCTGATCGTCTCGCCGGAACTCTACGGCGAGGAACTGATC
Organism: Xanthobacteraceae bacterium; assembly: GCA_036522235.1. Lineage (GTDB taxonomy): Bacteria > Pseudomonadota > Alphaproteobacteria > Rhizobiales > Xanthobacteraceae > VAZQ01. The sequence goes on along the minus strand of DATDGG010000551.1, from coordinate 4,843 downwards.
TACAGCCGCATCCTGTTCCTGCACAGCTTTCTGGTCAACAAGCCGGAATATATCGAGCACGTGCTGCTGACCAACCACGCCAACTATCGCAAGAGCCACTTCATCCGTAACTTGCTGGGGCCGCTGCTCGGCAACGGGCTGCTCACCAGCGAGGGCGAGCTCTGGCGGCGCCAGCGCCGTATCGCGGCGCCCGCCTTTCACGCACGCCGCGTCGGCGAATTCGTCGCCACCATGGGAGCCTGCACCGAAACGATGCTGGTGCGCTGGCGCCAGCAAAGCGGGCCCTTCGACCTCGCCGCCGAGATGACGGCGCTCACGCTCGACATCATCTCCCGCACCATGTTCTCGACCGACGTCGAGGGCGAGGTCGCGGCGGTGCGGCGGCTCACTGACGTTGTGGTGAGCCTGCGTCCGAGCCTGCTCGACCTGTTCGGCTTTCCGGAATGGATTCCGCGCCTGCAGCCAAAGCCTTACCGGGCCGCGATCTCGGCCTTCGAGGCGCTGGTGGCGCGGTTCCTGGCCGAGCGTCGCGACGGCCGGGTCGAGCGCAACGATCTCCTCTCGATGCTGCTCGCGGCGCGTGACGCCGAGACCGGCGAAGGCATGAGCGACCGCCAGTTGCGCGACGAGATCCTCACGATTTTTCTGGCCGGTCACGAGACCACCGCCAATGCGCTCAGCTGGACCTGGTACCTGCTCGCGCGCCATCCGCAGGCGGAGGCGCGGCTCCACGCGGAGCTCGACCGCGCGCTCGGTGGCCGCATGCCGAGCTTCGCCGATCTCGCCGAGCTCAAATGGACCCGCATGGTGATCGAGGAGGCGATGCGCCTCTATCCGCCGGCGCACACGATCGCACGCGGCGCCATCGGCGAGGACCATATCGGCGGCGTGCGCGTGCCGCCGGGCGCCTCGATCAGCATCAGCATGTATGTGACGCACCGCAATCCGAACCTGTGGGAAGACCCCGAGCGCTTCGATCCGGAGCGGTTCGCGCCCTCCGCCGTCGCGGCCCGCCATCGCTTCGCCTATCTGCCGTTCGGCGGCGGCCCGCGCATCGGCAACGGCTTCGCCATGGCCGAGGCGCAGGTGATCCTCGCGACGGTCGCGCAGCGCTACCGGCTGCGGCTGGTGGGAAACCGGGCGGTCGAGCCGATTGGGCTCATCACGCTGCGTCCCAAGAACGGCCTTTGGATGGTGCTCGAGCCGCGCAATCCTCGCGTCAACTGAAGCGAAGGATCGGCTCCCCTCAGGCGATCTCGCCGAGCCGGATCGAGAGCTCAGGCAGCGCGGACGCGGTGAGCGCTTCGCCTGGCCCGCATTTGACGATCGATGACCACCCCTCCCCGACCGGCGCGGTATGCACCCAGGCGCTACTCTCGTTGGCGTCGACAACCCAGAGCTCCCGCACACGGTGGCGCGCGTAGAGCCGCGCCTTGAGGCCGGTGTGGTACGCGAGATTCGACGCGGCGACCTCGATGACAAGATCGGCGTCGCCGGGCTCGAGCCGGGCGAACCCATTCGACGATTTCTTGAACCGGTCCTTGGGAAAAACGGCGATGCTCGGCTCGAGCATGACGGTATCGGTCAACCGCAGCGTTGTCTCGACCCCGACCGTCAGGTGGCGAGGCTGCGCGCGGACGACTGCGATGGCCAGGGCCGATTTGATCCGCTCATGCGCGAGCCCCCTGGCCGCCATCATCACGATTTCCCCCTCGATCAACTCGAGCATGCCGGCTTCGATCATGCGGCTGACGTCCTCGACGGTGAATGCCCGGCGCGGGAAACCCTCGGCAGCCGTGGTGACGGCAACGTGCATGCGGCCAAATATAGCACCCGCCGCCGCGCGGCGCGACGGCGCGGTGCGGGCTGGTCACGGCTTGGGGTAGCTCGGATCCATGAGCTCGAAGCGGGTCGAGCTCTCGAACTGGCCGGAGGTGTAGTCGCCGGTCGCGGGGTCGATGTCCCTTTGCCCGGGCTTGCGCAGGAAGCGCGCGTCGAGACTCATGCGGCGCTCGACGGTCGCCTTTTCGCAATGTTGCTTGATGAAGACCCCGCCGACCGGGGTCTCGCCGGGCTCGGCGGGCAGGTCCGTGCAGGTCCAGCCTGAGGGATCGTAGTGGTTGATGATGGCGAGCCGCAACAGATGCGCCATGCGCCGCTCGACCGGCCCGGCGCGCGGATCGCTGATGAAGCGCAAGCCGCGCAGCACGCCGGCATCGTCGAACAGCACCGAGAGGATGATCGGGTGCCCGGCGACGCGTGTTCCGGTGCGCCCGCCGGCATAGAGCGGATCGTCGATGGCGCGGCCGACGAACTCCTGCTCGTCGTCGAAGCGGGCATAGACCTCATGCAGGCCGCTCGCCTCGGCGCGGCACTTGGCGAAGCCCGTCCAATCGTCGAGCCGCTGGCGCGGCGGACCGCCATTGCTGCCGCAGGCGAGCTCGCCGAAGCCGTTCATGGTCATGGTCGGGGCCGTGAGCTCGAGCTTGAGGCCGTGGATTTCGCCGAGGCCGGGCGCCTGCGCGCGCGCCGGCAGGAGCGCGAGCGCCAGAATCCCCGCCACGAACAGAGCCTTTAGGGTGGGCAAGGCGCGGCCGAGGCGCCGCGATCCCGGCACACCGGTGACCCGTGCGTGCCCACGCGGAGAGGTCTCGGCGCGCGACCGCGTGGGCAAAATTGCGCGAAGCCGTAACCCCACCCTAACCCTCCCCCGCAAGCGGGGGAGGGCAGGGAGGGGGTGCCGGGCAATTTTGCCCACCCTGCGGTCAGAGGCTGAAGACATACAGCATCGACGCGGTCGAGGTGTTCTTCAGCTCCGGCGAATCCTCCCAGACCGCGGCGGTCTGCTTGGAGCCCACCAGGATGGCGATATATTGCTTGCCGCCCACCGAATAGGTGATCGGCGGCGCGTTGATGCCGGTGCCGGTGTTGAAGGTCCACACTTCCTTCAAGGTCTTGGCATCATACGCATAGAGCGTGCCGTCGAGCTGGCCGATGAAGACCAGATTGCCGGCGGTGGCGAGCACGCCACCATAGTTCGGATAGGTCATCTTGACCGAGGCCTTGATCTCACCGGTAGCGGGATCGACCGATTTGAGGCTGCCCCAGCGGCGCACGGGCCCATTCTTGGCGTTACCGCCGGCGAAGCGCTCGCGCGGCTTCACGGTGCCGCCCTGGTCCACGAAGCTCTTCTGCTCCACATTGACGATGGTGTCGCAGCCTTCGGTGGACGGAATAAAGAGCAGCCCGAGCTCGGGATTGTAGGCCGAGGGCTCCCAGTTCTTGCCGCCATTGTGCGACGGGCAGGTCTTGGATGGCGGCTCGCCGCGCATGCCATGGCTGCCGGGCGCATAGACCTGCACATCCTTGGTGGGATCGTAGTTGAGCGGCTTGCCGGTCTTGGGATCGAGCCCCGGCGTCCAGGTCAGCTCGTCGACATATTGCTTGCCGGCCACGAACGCGCCGTTGGTGCGGTCGAGCGCATAGTAGAAGCCGTTGCGGGCCGCGTGCACCACGAGCTTGCGATCCTCGCCATTGACCTTGGCATTGATGATCGGATGCTCGGAGATTTCGTCGAAGTCGTACGGATCGTTGGGGGTGTACTGGAAGCCCCACTTGATCTGGCCATTGGCCGGATTGAGCGCGAGCACGCTCGCCGCCCATTTATTGTCGCCCGGCCGGTACTGCGGATCGTAGTCCGGGCCGGCATTGCCGACGCCCTGGTAGATCGTGTCGGTGTCGCGGTCGTAGGTCGCGGTCTCCCAGACCGAGCCGCCGCCGTGCTGCCAGCGGTCCTGCCCGTCCTTCCAGCTCTCGTTGCCGGGCTCGCCCTTGCCCGGGATCGTGAAGGTGCGCCAGAGCTGCTTGCCGGTATTGAGGTCGGTGCCGTCGATATAGCCGCGGATGCCGAACTCGCCACCGGCAGCGCCCACGATCGCGACGTCGCGCACCACCAGCGGCGCGAGCGTCAGCGTCTCGCCCAGCGCCGGATCCGCGACCTTGCGCTCCCACACCTTCTCGCCGGTCGCCTTGTTCAGCGCGAACAGCCGGCCGTCGAGCGCGATCGAGATGATCTTGTCCTTCCACAGCGCCACGCCGCGATTGTCGACGCCGCAGCAGGCGACGTCGCCGGCCCAGGCCTTGTCGGTGGCAGGATCGAACTTCCAGCGGAACGTGCCTTTCCTGCCGTTCGACACGTCGATCGCATAGACCGAGCCCCAGCCGTCCGGCACATACATGACGCCGTCCTCGACGATCGGGGTGGCTTCGAGATTGCCGAACTTGTAGCGGGTACCGCCGCCTTCGAAGCCGCCGAGCGCGACCGTGAACGCCACCTTCAGGTTCTTGACCGTGTCGGTGTTGATCTCCTTGAGCGCGGAGAAGCGGTGCCCCTGGTAATTGCCGTGATGCAGGAGCCAGTTCTGCGGCTCCTTCTCGACACTGAGGGCGCGCTCGAAAGTCATGTCGCCCGCCCACGCCGGCGTCAGCGCGGTGGCAAGCAGGAGCGCGCTCATCAAGGTGCCGGCCAGTGACAGCGTGGTTGTTCGCATTGCACGTCCTCCCTTGTTTTCTCGTTGTCAATTCAACGCCGCGCGCGCGGCGAATTCACTTGTTGCAGCCGGTGAGCTCCTTCTCGTCGATCGAAAAGATCTGCCCGACCTCGACCTTGACGCCGTGGACCATGCAGGTGCGGCCGTCGAGATCGGTGAGCTTGGCGTCATAAGTGCCCGACTTTACACCGGTTATACGCAGCCGCTCGTCGGGATCGACCACGCCGTCCTTGTCGTTCTTGGCCTGATTGGGGCCCCAATTGGTGGTGCCGGCGGCGGCCAGGTAGAATTCC
>DATDGG010000550.1:0-2543 GCA_036522235.1 Xanthobacteraceae bacterium | reverse complement strand
GCATGATCGCATACCGCACCTCACTTGCTCTTTACCTCGCTGTCGCCCCCATGGCGGCCTTCGCCATGGTGGGAGACGCGCCGCCGGCCGACCCCGCTATCGCGCGGCACGTCGTGCTCCTGGTGGGCTCGCGCGGCAATTCATGCAGCGGCGTCGCGATCGCGCGCGATCTGGTGCTGACGGCGGCGCATTGCGTGCTGCCGGGGGCCGACTACAAGCTCGTCATGTTCGACGCCGCGCACCAGCCGCAACTCAGCGATATCGCTGCGGTCACGCGACATCCGCAATTCGAGCTCGCCAAGCTGCTCGCGCACCGGGCGACCGCCGACGTCGCGCTCCTCAAGCTCGCCGCAGCCCTGCCGCCGGCCTTTGCGGCGGCTCCGCTGGCGCGGGAGGATCGCGTGGTCGCGGTCGGCGATGAATTCATCGTCGCCGGCTACGGCGTCACCGTGCGGGGCGACGGCCGCACCGGCGGCACGGCACGCGCCGCAACGCTTGCTGCGACCGGCCAGCCCGGCGCGCTGCAGGTCCGCCTGTTCGATCCGGCGGCCCGGGGCGAGCGCCCAGGCCTCGGCGCCTGCACGGCGGACTCCGGTGCGCCGGCCTTCGAGACCGATGAGCGCCATGCCGTGATCGGGGTGGTGAGCTGGAGCACCGGACCGCAACTCTCTGAAGGCTGCGGCGGGCTTACAGGCTTAACCCCGCTCGCGCGCTACCGGATGTGGATCGTTGACACTGCGGCAAAGATGGGTTCGGCGCTGGCACCCTAGAGCATTCGACCTAACTCTGTGCTGTCATCGCCCTCCCCCGACTTGATCGGGGGATTGACCGGGCGATCCAGTAACCACCGGCCAGGGGTTACTGTTGGGGTGGACGGCCCCCGACGGCATCGCTGTGCCAGAATGAGGTCGTTGGAGATCTCAAACGAGGGAGCCGTCCGTGACGAAGATTATCCGCATTGGTATGGACACGTCCAAGAGTGTTTTTGTGCTGCACGGCGTGGATGCGGCGGAGCAGCCGATCCTGCGCAGGAAGCTGCGGCGCAAGCAAGTGCTTGAGTTCTTTGCGAAGCTGGAGCCGACCAAGGTTGGTCTGGAGGCCTGTGGGGCGGCGCATTATTGGGCGCGCGAGCTGCGAGCGTTGGGGCACGAGGTGGTTCTGGTGCCGCCGCAATATGTCAAACCCTACGTCAAGCGGAACAAGAACGATGCCGCCGATGCCGAGGCGATCTGCGAAGCCATGAGCCGTCCGACGATGCGGTTCGTGCCGGTGAAGACGGCCGAGCAACAAGCTGCCTTGATGCTGGCAGGCACGCGTGACGGGCTGATCCGCCGCCGCACGCAGCTTTCCAACACGATCCGTGGTTACGCCGCTGAGTTCGGGCTGACCGCCGCCAAGGGGCTCGACAAGATCGAGCCCTTGTTGGCCCGTATCGCGCAGGCGGCATTGCCCAAGCTCGCAAAGGAGATGTTTGTCACCTACGCTGGGGAATATGCCCGGCTGAAGGTCGAGATTACAAAGATCGAAGCCAAGCTGATGGCTTGGCACAAGGACAATGAACTGAGCCGGCGGCTGGAGGAGGTTCCAGGCGTTGGCCCGATCGGGGCTTCGCTGGCGGCCATGAAGGTCCCTGATCCTCACGCGTTCCGCTGCGGCCGCGACTTTTCGGCCTGGCTCGGAATGACGCCGAAGGATCACTCGACCGCCGGCAAGACGCGGCTTGGCGTGATCACCCGCGCCGGCGACGAGGCTTTGCGCCGCGTGCTGGTGGTCGGCGCCACCGCCGTGATCCAGAAGGTGAAGCAAGCAAAAGGGCAACCCTCGCCCTGGCTGGTCGCGCTTCTCAGACGCAAGCCGCCCAAGCTCGCGGCCATCGCGCTGGCCAACAAGAATGCCCGCATCATCTGGAAGCTGATGGTCAGCGGGGAACGCTACAATCCAGCGCGCGCCGCTGCGGCCAGGGGCGAGGGGGTGGAGGTCCCGTCCTGCACAAGCGTGACACCGTGCTCGCCGCCGTCAAGGACGCTGCGCGCCGCCGCAGGCGGTGGCCCAAGAGGGCCATCCTTGACCGCGGCTGCGCGCGGTGTCACTGGGCCACGGCAGGTCGGGACGCAGAAACGGCCCTCAGGTCGAACAAAGAAACTGACCTTAAAGAAGCGGGAGAACGTCGCTCCAGCCGCTGTCTAGCGGTCAACTCAACCCCCAGAAGCGGACAATTGATGTGCTACCAAAACCTGACAACTTGAAAACCTACCGACAGCCATAACCAGTTCAGAGTGAGTGCGACTATCGCCTCACGCTGAGGCCGGAGCTTGCTCGAGAGGGAGCAGATGGTGCGATCGATCGATCCGAGACGTGAGACACTCCGTGCAATCCAGTGGCAATCTTCGAAACCGCCATACTGTTTGGAACTCATGTCGCGAAACCCATCTTGGCAGCGGTCATGTGCGACCGCATCAACAGACCGGACATATGATCGCAAGCGATCCGATCCGCGCGCTGCACCACCTCTTGCGGGCCGGGGGCCGTCCACATATGGATTG
>DATDGG010000549.1:0-19487 GCA_036522235.1 Xanthobacteraceae bacterium | reverse complement strand
GGGTCGCGCTCCGACGGCTTGAGGATGAAGGCATTGCCGCAGGCGAGCGCGGGCGCGAACTTCCACATCGGGATCATGGCCGGGAAGTTGAACGGCGTGATGCCGGCGACGACGCCGAGCGGTTGGCGCATGGAATAAAGGTCGATGCCGGGGCCGGCGCCTTCGGTGAACTCGCCCTTGATGAGGTGGGGAATGCCGCAGGCGAACTCGGCGACCTCGATGCCGCGTTGGATGTCGCCCTTCGCATCCGCGAGCGTCTTGCCGTGCTCGGAGGAAAGCAGCCTGGCGAGCGCGTCGAATTCCCGCTGCACCAGATCGAGAAACTTGAACAACACGCGCGCGCGCCGCTGCGGGTTGGTGGCGGCCCAGCCACCCTGCGCGGCCTGCGCCACCGTGATCGCATGCGCGACTTCGGCCGCGCTCGCGAAGTCGACCTTGGCCTGCACCTCGCCGGTATTGGGATCGTAGACCTCGCCGCTGCGGCCGGATGTGCCCGCGACCTCCTTGCCGCCGATGAAATGGCCGACCGAATGCATCGCCGCCTCCGTTTCACGCCCACCGCCGAATTGCCCGGGCAATCTGCGCAAGCTTCACTGCCCGCGCAAGATCGATTTCCGGCGATCGGCCCGCAGGTTGCGATGTCCTTGGTAATGCCCTTGGTAACCCTCCCTTAAGTGGCGCCCGCTAGGCTGCCGAAAGCGCCGCCGCGGGTGGTGTTGGGCATTGCGTTTCGGATATCCCTGCCATGGACATCGCGACAGGCCTCGGTCTCCTTGGCGGAGCGATCGTCGTTTCGACCGTCATCCTCATGGGTGGCAGTTTCGGAATGTATTTTTCCGATCATGCCATCATCATCATTTTTGGCGGCGCGTTCTCGGCCACCCTGATCCGGTTTCCGCTGATCTCGATCTTTCACGGCGTCCCGCTCGGCGCCAAGTTTGCGTTCACGATGCGGCGAACCACCCAGCGCGAGCTCGTCGACCAGCTCGCCGGGCTCGCCGAAGTGGCGCGCAAGTCCGGACCGATCGGGCTCGAGAAGGTCGAGGTCGACGATCCCTTCCTGGCCAAGGGCATCCGCTTCATCGCCGACGGCTACGATACCGGCTTCATCCGCGACAATCTGGAGCGCGACCGCGACAACTTCCTGACCCATCTCGACGAAGGCCAGAAAATCTACCGCGCGATCGGCGATTGCGCGCCTGCCTTCGGGATGATCGGAACGCTGCTCGGCATGGTGCAGATGTTCGCCAACATGACCGATCCCTCCAAGCTCGGGCCGTTCATGGCGACGGCGCTGCTGGCGACGCTTTATGGCGCGGTCGTCGCCAACATGTGGTGCCTGCCGCTCGCCGACAAGCTCCACCTCAAGCTCGCCGACGAGGAGATCAACCGCACCTTGATCATCGACGGCGTCCTCATGATCCGGGATTCGAAGAGCCCGACACTGGTGCGCGAAATGCTGCTCGCCTATCTGCCCGAGAAGCATCGCGGCGACGCGGAAGCCGAACTGGTGCCGGCTTGATCGCGCGCGGCTTGCATTCCGGAAATCGCAAAGCTCGGTAGCGGCGAACATGTCGAAGAAAAAAGCGCAGGCGCATGGTGGAGGACACGGCTGGTTCGTGACCTTTGCCGACCTGATGGGCCTCCTGGTCGCCTTCTTCGTCATGCTGGTCGCCTTCTCGACCCAGGATCAGGCGAAGCTCAATATCGTCGCCGGCTCCATGCGCGAAGCGTTTGGGGTGCAGGACCGCGTGCGCTATTCGGGCGTCATCGAGGTGCCGGGGCTGCCGACCCGCCCCAAGCTTCGCAGCGTCGCGCCGATCACGCCCGAGGATGCCTCGGCGACGCCGACCCCGGACGCGGGCGGGCGCGAGCACAATTCCGGCGCCAAGCTCGACAAGGACGGCGCCTTTGCGCTCGCCTCGGCGTCGCTGCGTCAGGCGCTGCAGGACATGCCCGACCTCGCCGAAATGTCGAAGCACATCATGATCGAGCAATCGCCGGCCGGGCTCAATATCGAGATCGTCGATCAGGACGGCCGCTCGATGTTCGCTGAGGGCTCGAAGGAACCCTATGAGCGGACGCGCCGGTTGATTCAGCAGCTCGCCGGGCCGCTCAAAGCCATGCCGTTCCGCATCTCGATCGCCGGCCATACCTCGGCGCTGCGCTCGCCGCCGCTGCCGGGCTATGGGCCGTGGGAGCTCTCCGCCGACCGCGCCAATGCGGTGCGGCGGGTGCTGGAGGCTGAAGGCGTGCAGGCAAGCCACGTCTTCATGGTGGCCGGTAAGGCCGATACGGAGCCGCTGTTTCCGGACGATCCCTATATTGCGACCAATCGCCGCGTGACCATTACCCTGTTGCAGGAGGCGCCGCCGGTCCCACCGGACATTCGACCTTAACGGGCACGAAGTTCATGGGTGCAGATCATGGGTCATGAGCCGGTCGCCTGGCCGACCTGCCTGAACCCATTGCGTTTTTTTCGGAAATCGGGGCTGCTTGCGGCCCCAAAGGCCTTGCGCGCCCCGCAGACCTGCTCCACAAAATAAATTAGATCAGCGGGCAGGACACGGGCGTTGGGAATGCTATAAGCACCGGCCCGCGCGAAATGTTGCGGTGCAACATCAGGCCTGACCTTAATGTCCTCTCCTTCGGCCGCGTCGCCTTCCGTATCGCTGAACGGGAACGGCCCCGCACACCTCAAGAGCGCCTTCCTGGCGCTGACGGTCGGCAGCATCGGGGTCGTCTACGGCGATATCGGCACCAGTCCTCTCTATGCGCTCCGCGAGGCGGTCCTCGCCTCCATCGAGCCCGGCGGCGTGGTGAGCCGTGAGGGGGTGCTCGGCGTCCTCTCGCTCATCCTGTGGGCGCTGATCGTCACCGTCACCCTGAAATACGTCATCGTGCTGCTGCGCGCCGACAACAATGGCGAAGGCGGAACGCTCGCCTTGATGGCGCTGGCGCAACGCGCCCTGCGCCGCGGCGGCAATGCGATCGTGCTGTGCGGCATCATCAGCGCGGCGCTGTTCTACGGCGACGCCATGATCACGCCGGCGCTCTCGGTCTTGTCCGCGATCGAGGGCCTCAAGGTCGCTACGCCCGCACTCGATCCCTACATCGTCTCGTTGACGATGGCGATCCTGATCGTGCTGTTTGCCGTGCAATCGCGCGGGACCGCCCGGGTCGCGGCCTTTTTCGGCCCGGTCATGGTGCTGTGGTTCGTGGTCATCGCGGTGGCGGGCGTTGCCCATGTGGTCGTCAGCCCGGAAATCCTGCTCGCCTTCAATCCATTCCATGCGGTCGTCTTTCTCTTGAGTCACGGCATGATCGGGCTGGTCACGCTCGGCGCGGTTTTTCTCGCGGTGACCGGTGCCGAGGCGCTTTATGCCGACCTCGGGCATTTCGGCCGCCGGCCCATTCAGGCCGCGTGGCTGGTGCTGGTGCTGCCCTCGCTCGCGCTGAACTATCTCGGCCAGGGCGCGCTGGTGCTGGGCGATCCCAAGGCGCTCGAAAATCCGTTCTTCCTGCTCTATCCGGACTGGGCGCTGCTGCCGATGGTGCTCCTATCCACGCTGGCGACCGTGATCGCGAGCCAGGCAGTCATCTCCGGAGCCTATTCGCTGAGCCAGCAGGCGATCCAGCTCGGCCTGCTGCCGCGCCTCGAGATCCGGCACACGTCGGAGGAGCATTACGGCCAGATCTACGTGTCGCGGGTGAACACGCTGCTCTTGTTCGGCGTGCTGCTGCTGGTCGCCGTGTTCCGCTCCTCGAGCGCGCTCGCCTCCGCCTATGGCATTGCGGTCAGCGGCACCATGGTGGTCACCGGCACGATGGCGATCGTCGTGGTCTGGAAGGTGTGGCATTGGTCGCCGCTCGGCGCCGTCGCGCTGATCGGCCCGTTCCTCTGCATCGACGCGATCTTCCTCAGCGCCAATTTGCTCAAGGTGGTGGAGGGCGGCTGGGTGCCGCTGGCCATCGGGGCGATGGTCATGGCGGTGATGTATACGTGGCGCCGCGGCACGCGCCTGTTGTACGAGAAGACCCGCCGGCAGGAGACGCCGCTCGAGGCCCTGGTGGCGATGCTGGAAAAGAAGCCGCCCATCCGCGTGCCGGGCACGGCTGTGTTCCTCACCAGCGATCCGACCAGCGCGCCGACCGCGCTCATGCACAGCCTCAAGCACTACAAGGTGCTGCACGAGAAGAACGTCATCCTGACGATCGAGACCGCGTCTACGCCGCGCGTCAATCCGGCCGAGCGGGTGCGGATCGAGCCGGTCGGCGACACCTTCATGCGTGTGATGCTGCGCTTCGGATTCATGGAAATGCCGAACGTGCCGAGGGCGCTGGCGATCGCGCGCAAGCTCGGCTTTACCTTCGACATCATGTCGACCTCGTTCTTCCTGTCGCGCCGCTCGCTCAAGCCGGCGGCCCATTCGGGCATGCCGCGCTGGCAGGACCGCCTGTTCATCCAGCTGACCCGGGTCGCCAATGATGCGACCGATTATTTCCAGATTCCGACCGACCGGGTGGTCGAGGTCGGCACGCAAGTGACCATTTGATCGCGTCCCGGCTTGCGTGCCAATATGCGGTGTTCCTGAGCCAAGGAGAGCGGCATGGCGGATGGGTCGCCCGGAGATCCCCGTGTTCACAATCTGACGCCCGAAGAGGTCGCTCGCGGGCTCGGCGCCGGCCGCATGTTGCTGGTGGATGTGCGCGAGCCCAACGAGGTCGCGCTCGAGCGCTATCCGGACGCGGTGGTCGTGCCGCTGTCGAGCTTCGATCCGGCCGCGATCCCCGATCCGCAAGGCCGGCAGGTGGTCTTCGCCTGCCGCTCGGGACGGCGATCGATCACCGCCTCGCTCGCCGCGCAGGAGCAGGGCTACCCCTATGATGCCCATCTCGCCGGCGGCATATTGGCCTGGAAGGCCGCCGGCCTCGACACCGAAACGTCCTGACGGGCACCTCGATGCTCCGCGCTTACGCCCTGGCCGCCGCCTTCGCGATCCTGTTCGCCGCGCCCGTCGCGGCGCAGGAACGCATCGTCAATGTCTACAACTGGTCGGACTATATCGAGCCGAGCCTCATCGAGGATTTCACCAAGGAGACCGGGATCAAGGTCCGCTACGACACCTTCGATTCCAACGATACGCTCGAGACCAAGCTCTTGGCCGGCAAGTCCGGCTATGACGTCGTAGTGCCGACCGGGTTCTTTCTCGAGCGTCAGATCAAGGCCGGCGTGTTTCAGAAGCTCGACAAGAGCAAGCTGCCGAATCTCGCCAATGTGTGGCCGGAAATCGCGCAGCGGCTCGCCACCCACGATCCCGGCAACCTCTACGCCGTCAATTACATGTGGGGCACGACCGGGATCGGTTACAATGTCGCCAAGGCGCGCGAAGCGCTCGGGCCCGACGCCAAGATCGACAGCTGGGACATGGTGTTCAATCCGGAGCTTATTGCCAAATTCAAGAGCTGCGGCGTCTATCTGCTCGACTCCTCCGACGATATCCTGCCGGCGGCGCTGAAATATCTCGGCCTCGATCCCAACTCGCACAGGGAGGCGGAGCTGCAGAAGGCGGCCGACCTCGTGATCAAGGTCCGCGCGTCGATACGCAAGTTCCACTCCTCCGAATATCTCGATGCGCTGGCGACCGGCGAGATCTGCTTCGCGGTCGGCTTTTCCGGCGACGTCAAGCAGGCGCAGAAGCGCGCGGGGGAAGCCAAGAACGGCGTCGAGATCGCCTACGCGATCCCCAAGGAGGGGGCGCAATTGTGGTTCGACAACCTGGCGATCCCGAAGGATGCCAAGAACGTCGCCGCGGCGCATGCCTTCATCGATTATCTGCAGCGGCCGCAGGTCGCGGCGAAGAATTCCAATCTCATCTCCTATGCCAATGGCAATCTGGCGAGCCAGAAATTCATCGACAAGGAAGTGCTCGACGATCGCACCATCTATCCGGACGAGGCGACCATGAGCCGCCTCTACACCATCAAGGTCTACGACGCGGCAACCCAACGCTTGATGAACCGGCTGTGGACCCGGATCAAGACCGGGCACTGATGATACGTGTCAAATTGCACGCTTTGTCTTAAGCCCGCGCTCATCCGCGCCAATTTTAATAGACTCATGCCGCGAAACGCGCGCATCGAGGCCGACTATGAATTCGTTGCTGTTTCACTGCCCGACCACCGAGCGTCCGGTCAAGACCGGCATCGCGATCGATATGGCGGCGCTGCGCAAGCTCCAACCGGTCACGGTGCGCCTCATCTGCCCGCATTGCTACAACGCCCACGAATGGAAGCTGACCGAGGGCCTCCTCGGCGACTCGCGCGCCGGCATGGCCCCGACGCTCGAGGCCTGGAGCCCCTGTCCGCGGTGAGGCACGGCGGCGTTCACCGCCAGCGGCGGTGCAGCCATAGCCATTGCTCGGGATGCTCGCGCACCCAGCCCTCGATCACCGTCGTGATCGCCTGCATGGTCCCCTGCACGTCGATCTTGCCTTCAGCGTCGCGGGGGGAAACGATGGCCTCGGTGATCTCGATCGCGAACCGGTTGCGGTCGTCGTCGCGGCGCACGATGCGGGTGCCGTGGATCGGGCAGTCCATGTGGCGCGCGAGCTGAGCGATCAGCGGATTGGCCTTGCAGCGCCGGCCGAAGAACTCGACGTCCACGCCCTTCACGAAATACTGGTCGGCCAGCATGGCCACGTGGCGGTTCGCCTCGAGCATGCGCAGGAGCCTGACCGGCGCGTCGAGACCGGTCGCCACCAAGGTGCCCATGCAGCCGGCGCGGATTTTCAGCACCGCGTCGCTGACCGCCACGATATTAGGCCGGCGAAAAAGCACGGCAGTGTTGAGGCCGTGCCGGGCCGCGACCAGGGCCGGTAGCTCCCAATTGGCGAGATGCGCTGCGAAGATGAGCGCCGGCTTGCCGTCGTCGCGCAAGCGGTGAAACAGCGCCGAGGTCGCCGGCGACGCGACGATGTCGTTGTCCGGCTTGCTCGGATCGTCATTGGTCAGCTGCTCGATCTGCGCGAATTCCACGGCGAAGCGGCCGAGATTGTCCCACACCCCGGCGAGGATCGCTTCGATCTCCGGGAGGCTCTTCTGCGGGAACGCGGCCACCAGATTGGCGCGGCCGACGCGATGTTCCGGGAGCCAGGGGCCGACCTTGCGCATGAACCATCCGCAAAAGTCGGCGGTGCGCCGGCGGTCGGTGAGGCGGATCGCGCGAATGATCGCGAGCGTGAGGCCGCCCAGGACGGCGCCGAGGATCGCCAGGCCGCGGCGGCGCAGCGCCCGCGTCAGGAATGTCAGTTGCTTGCGCATCGCGCCCGCAGCCAGCTCAGAACTCGATGATGATCTTGCCGAACACTTGCCGGCTCTCGAGCCGCTTGAGCCCCGCCTCGACCTCCTCGAGCGGGAAGGCGCTGTCGATCACCGGGCGGATGCCGCCCGCCATCTTGGCGAGGCTTTCACGGATGTTGCGGATCGAGGCGCCGAACGAACCGATGATGCGATATTGCTGCTGAAACAGCTGCATCAGGTTGAGCGTGGTCGAGGGTCCCGACGTCGCCCCGCAGGTGACGAGCCGTCCGCCGCGCTTGAGGCACAGGAGCGAGCCGTTGAAGGTCTCCGCCCCGACATGCTCGAACACCACGTCGACGCCCTTCTTGGCGGTGAGCTTGCGGACCACGCCTTCGAAGCGCTCGGTGCGGTAATTGATCACGTGATCGGCGCCGAGCGCGCGCGCCTTCCCGGCCTTGCCGTCGTCGCCGACGGTGGTGATGACGGTCGCCCCGATCGCCTTCGCCATCTGGATCGCGACGGTGCCGATGCCCGAGCCGCCGGCCTGCACCAGCACGGTCTCGCCGCCTTCGAGCTTGGCATTGTCGAACAGCATGTGCTGCACGGTCGAAAAGCCGATCGGCGCGCAGGCGGCGTCGCGCAGCGCGACCCCGGCGGGAACCGGAATGACCAGGCGCGCCGGCATGTTGAGCAGGTCGCGCGCGAAGCCGTCGACATGGAAGCCCATGATGCCGGCGATGTTCTCGCACAGATTGTCGCGGCCCGCGCGGCAGGCCTTGCAGGCCGCGCAGGTCAGGCCGCCATACATCACCACCGGATCGCCCGGCTTGAATTGCGTGACCTGCCCGCCGACCGCCGTGATCTCGCCCGCGGCTTCCGCACCGACCACCAGCGGCAGCTTGCGCTTGGCGAAGGCCATGCCGCGCCAGCCCCAGACGTCGATATGGTTGAGGGCCACCGCCTTGATGCGAATCTGCACCTCGTCGGCGGCCGGCGGCGGCACGCCCGCAAGCGCGACCAGCTCGAGCTTGCGGTCGGCAACGACGGTGAGGGCACGCAGCGAAGCCGGCATGACCATCGGCGCGGCGGGCACGATCACACGATCACCTGGGCTCTCTCGCCAAGACCAGCGAGACGTTCTGGCCGCCGAAACCGAAGGAGTTGGAGAGCGCGTGGCGGACCTTGGCGTCGCGCGCCACGTTGGGGACGACATCGAGCTGCAGCGCCGGGTCGGGGACCTTGTAGTTGACGGTCGGGGGCAAGCGCTGGTGCTCGAGCGTCAGCAGCGAGATCACGGCCTCGACCGCGCCGGCAGCGGACAGCGTGTGCCCGATCATCGACTTGTTCGATGAAATCGGCACGGCGCGCGCGCGCTCGCCGAACACCGCCGCGGTGGCGAGGCCTTCCATCTTGTCGTTCTCCGGGGTGCCGGTGCCGTGCGGATTGATGTAGTCGATGTCGTCCGGCGTCAGACCGGCATCGGCAATCGCATTGCGAATGCAGCCGATGATCGGTCTGCCATCTGGGCTCGACCGCGTGCGATGGAAGGAGTCGGCGAGCTCGCCGCAGCCCTCGAGCACGCCCAGGAGCTTGGCGCCGCGCGCGGTCGCATGCTCGAGGCTCTCGAGCACCAGCGCGGCCGCGCCTTCCGCCATGACGAACCCGTCGCGGTTCTTCGAGAACGGCTTGGCGGCCGCCTGCGGCGGATCGTTCGAGGTCGACAAGGCCGACAGCAGGGAGAACTTCACCAGCGATTCGGTATTGATCGAGCCGTCGGTGCCGATACACAAGGCCGCCTCGGTCTCGCCGCGTCGGATCGCTTCGATACCGAGCTGGATCGCCGAGGCGCCCGATGCGCAGGCGGTCGACAACGAAATCGGCGAGCCCTTGGTGCCGAATCGTTGCGCCACCCCCTCGGCGACCGAGCCAAACAGGAAGCGCTGGTAGACACCGTCGAACGGCCCGGTATCGGCGCCCCGCAACAGGTCATGGACGGTGATCTTGTCGTTGGCGCCGGATGCGGCGGCGATCGCGCCGCGCTGCCGCCATTCGAGCTCGATCGGCGGCACCGCCAGAAACAGCGGACCAGGAAAATCCCCGCGGGTGCCGATGGCCGCCTCGGCGATTGCTTCCTCGGCCGCCATCTCGGCCAGCCGCTCGGACAGTTCCGGAGCGCTCACTTCCTCCATCTGAACGAAATCGATCGTGCCGGCGATGCGGGTCTTCAAGCCGTCGGTGGAAAAGCGCGTGATGGCGTGGATGCCGGATTCGCCTGCGGTCAGCTTGCGCCAATTGTCCGCCTTGCCGGTACCGAGCGAAGTGACCACGCCCATGCCGGTGACCGCCACGATCGGACGGCCGGCCTGATCAAGATATTTCGCCATAGACATTCCTCTGGGCATTCCCCCTTGGGCATTCCTCTCGGCATTCCTCTTCATCGAACCGCCTCGACCAAGGCCAACCCTTCGCCGCGCCAATGCCCGACGCTGGTGACGGCCACCTGCCGCAGCGGATCATCCATAGCACGCTCGAAGCCGGTTGGATCGAAGGAGGGAAACATTCGGCCATGCGCAAGCGTAATAGCGGCAAGCGCGATGTTCATGGGAAATTGCGACTCGACGCCATGGCCAACATGGGAGCCGGTGGCGCGCATCGCAATGGCGGCGCGCGCGGCCAGGAAAGCACGCTCTTCGGCGGTGATGGGCTCGATGCCGGTCGCTCCCGATATGATCGCGACGGCGGATTCTTCGAGCCGCGGGGCAACGCGCCTCCACATCTCTTCCAGCATCGCCGTAATGGCTCCCGGCTTGCGCTTGACGCGTTCCGACAGCACGACCGACAGGCGCGCGAACGGCGATGCGCCGCGCGCGCTCGCATGCTGCTTTTCTTCGAGCACCAGGAAGGCGCCCTGCGAGCCCGCCGCGGCACCGCCGCCTGCCGCCACTCGCTCCCAGAGCGGCTTGAGCTCGCCCTTCCACAGGCAGTGACCCATGGCGAGCGGCAGCAGCGTGGCGATCTGGTCGGCATTGGCGGCACCGCCCACCAGCACAATCTCGCTCTGGCCGGCGGCAATGCGCGCATGGGCGACGCGCACGGCATCGACGCCGGCGGATTCCTCGCCCATGAAAGTGCGCGAGGAGCCGGTGACGCCATGAACGATCGAGATATTGCCGGCCAAGAGGTTCGAGAGCTGCGCCAGAAACAGCGTGGGCCGCAGATCGCTCATCAGCCGTTCGTTCAGGAAGGCTGCCGGTCGGCTGCTGCTGCGCAATCCGGAAAGGACCATCGTGTCGACGTCGGTATCGCGCTCGCCGCCGCCGGCGCCGACTATCATGTCCATGCGCGCCAGCACCTCGGCATTGCCCCTGACGCCGGCGCTTTCGAGCGCCAGCCCCGCCGCATAGGTGCCGATATGCTGCCAGGCTTCCATCTGACGCTGATCGGTCTTCCTGGGGATTTGCTTGTCGAGGTCGAGCGCGACCATCGGGTGAATGACGAATGGCGCCCAGGAGGCGGTATCGGGAGGCGGCGGCGCCGCGTGCAGGGCTTGCCAATGCGCCTGCGGGCCCTCGCCGAGGCACGAGACGACCCCCACGCCCGTGATCCAAGCCTCGCGTGCGGCATCCGCCATGGTCTCAGCCATGCTGCGGGATCTCCAACGGGAAGGCGAGCGTGGCTGCGGCCTTCTCCATATGCCGACGGAACTCCGGGTTGGGAAATTCAACGACCCGGAAGGTCATCTCGGCGTTGCATGCGAGCTTGCCGCCGTTGCGTATTTGCGCCTTGGTGCGTGCGAAACCGGAGCCCTCATGGACCAGTGTCGCCGTGATCTCCAAGAGGTCGCCGGGCTTCACGAACAGGCGCAGCTTCGCGTCGCTGAAGGAGGCCAGAAAGGGCATGCGTGAAAATTCGGTGAGGCCGATGATGAGCCAGCCGGAAGTTTGCGCCATGCTCTCCAATAGCAACACGCCCGGCATCAGTGGATAGCCGGGGAAATGGCCCTCGAAAATCGTCGACGAGGCCGGCACGCTCGCTTGCGTCCGGATCGTG
The DNA here is from genome assembly GCA_036522235.1 of Xanthobacteraceae bacterium. Taxonomy (GTDB): domain Bacteria; phylum Pseudomonadota; class Alphaproteobacteria; order Rhizobiales; family Xanthobacteraceae; genus VAZQ01. The sequence goes on along the minus strand of DATDGG010000549.1, from coordinate 8,135 downwards.
CGATTGTCGAGGTCGAGGTCGACAATTCGATCGATCAGCTGGAAGTAATCTAACCGCATGCCAAAAGCTTCACGCGCCTTTGGCGGCGACAAGCGTATCGATATGCTCGCAAAGGTTCTTCAGGACGAAATATTGCTCGGTTGTCGCCTTGCCTTCGTTGACCTCCTGGGTCCACTGCTCGAGCGGCATCTTGATGCCGAACGCCTTGTCGATGGCGAAAGCAACATCCAGAAAGTCGAGACTGTCGATACCAAGATCATTGATGGCGTGGCTCTCCGGTTTGATCGTGTCACGTGGAATATCGCAGGTCTCGGCGATGATATTGGCCACGGCGTCGAAGGTCGATGACATTGGTAAGTCCTTGATGTAAAACGCAATTCGACGGCCGTCCGGCTGCTTGCAAGCGCTGTGGATGTCCCCGGATGAACGCACCCCGGCCCGCCCCACCCGGGGCTGCGGCGAACCCCCGTCATAGCGAAGAGGGTGGGGGAGTTCAATGGCAAGGGCCGAATGCTCCCGAGGCGCGCCGGTGCAGCCGACTACCGAACGCCTATTCGGCGCGAACCAAAGCGCGGTGCGCAGGCGCACTCGACGTTGGCCGCGAATCGCCGCACAAATCGGCGCGCCCTGGCGTGCCGATCCAGGACTCCGGAGCGCGCCTTGGGTTTATTCGCCGGCGCGATGAACCAGAGGCCGTGTGTGGCGTTGCAGCGTCGAAGTCGCTTTGCGTCAAGGCCAGCGCGGGGCCTCTGTCAGGTTCCGGGCATTGTCCCACCCAACCCCAACCGCCCTCTTGTTGCCACATTGACCAATCAAACGGCCCACTTCCCCACAAAACAAGTCCAACCATGACGGCCTCACGGTCGTTCCGATAGCATGGGAGAGTGCATTGAAAGTCACATCGATTTGTTTGCTTGCCGCCGTTGCTCTGCTGGTTCCGTTTGCAGGCTCGAATGCCAGGGCCGCGGCCCAGAGTGGCGTCGCGTCGGTCTATTCCACTGAAAGCGGTTCACGGACCGCGAGCGGCGCGCGGCTGGATCCGGGGGCACTGACCGCCGCTCATCGGTCGTTCCCGTTCGGCTCCCATGTTCGCGTCACCAATCGGCGCAATGGACGCTCGGTGGTGGTCACGGTCAACGACCGCGGTCCCTTCGTGCGCGGACGCATCATCGACGTGACGCCGGCCGCCGCTCACGCGCTGGGTTTTTCCGGCCTGACCCAGGTCACGGTGGAGCGCGAATAGGATCAGGATAAGAGCGCGCGCGGCTTGCCTGCGCGTTCAAGCCAATAAGCGATGCTCGGCAGAAGAGGCGCGTGGCTTTAGAGCATTTCCGCCGAAGGAGACACCGGTTCGGCGCACAAAATGCGACAAACGCTAGGGAAGCTGGAGCGCGTTCCGCCACCGACCGATCAGAATCCGATTCGGTCGCAACGGAATGCGCTCTAGCGGCGTCGATCCGCGGAGCGGGGCGGCGCCGCTGGTGCGCTCGGTCGCGCTCGGGATGTAGGAGGTCGCCCAAGGGGATGGTCGACGCGGCGCCGGTGCGCTATATCGTCGTTCATCTCCATCGACAGCTCGACCCCACCGCATCTCGCGACAAGGCGGCGTCGTAATTGGACGTGCGTGCATGTTGTCGTGGAAGCGTGTCGGCGAGTCGCCCTGGGTGCAGACGGCAATCGGAGGCGTGGCGTCCGCCTACCTTGGCCTCGTGATCAAAACGAGCCGGTTCGTCATCGAGCCCGCCGACATCTACGATCGCTGTCGTCCCGATTTGCCCTTCATCGTCGCCATGTGGCACGGCCAACACTTTCTGATGCCGTACGTCAAGCCGCCCGAGGTTCCAGTCAAGGTGCTGATTTCCCGACACCGAGACGGAGGGGTCAACGCGGCGGCTGCACGGCGGTTCGGACTCGGCATCGTGCGCGGATCGGGTACCCACGGCAGCGATGTCCATCGCAAGGGCGGGTCCGCCGCTTTCCGGCAAATGGTCGCGGCGCTCGAGCAGGGCTACACAATGGCGCTGACCGCTGACGTGCCGAAAATCCCGCGCGTGGCCGGCCTCGGCATTGTGAAGCTGGCAATGGTCTCCGGCCGTCCGATCTATCCGATCGCGGTGGCGACCAGCCGGCGCTTCGAGCTCGACAACTGGGACCGCTCGACGATCAACCTGCCGTTCAGCCATGGCGCCGCGGTCTTCGCCGGTCCGATCCACGCGCCCACCGACGCGGACGACGCCGGGCTCGAAGCTTGCCGCAAGCAGGTCGAGGTTGGGTTGAATGCAGTGACCGCCCGGGCTTACGAATTGGCGGATCGGCGCGGCCGGGATGCCGATCGTGGTTGAACCGCGCCGCGGCCGGCCGAAGGGGCCGGTCAACGCCCTTCCGCGGTGCCCGCGAGCGGCATAAACGTCACAGGTTGGCTAAATCCTTCTTCACTCGCCGAAGTGTAGAATAGGATTGAAATGTCCGACAGGATCGATGTCGGCCGTTTTCGCGAGGGGATCGCTAGGGGATCGATAGGGGATCGATAATGCCAGCTGCGGGGGAGGCCAAGCGTCGCTTTCGGCTGATACTGATCAAGCCGTCGCACTACGACGACGATGGATACGTCATCCAGTGGTGGCGCTCATCGATTCCGTCGAACTCGCTCGCCAGCGTGTCATGGGCCGCAGGCCAGCGATCGCCGAAAGCGCTGTCGGCGCGCCGCAAGCGCCCTGATCCGGGAGCGGCGGCGACCTCGCGTTTCACTGCCGGAGTCGCGGCGGCAAGGTGATCGGCGCGCAGTTGCGCCGTCCCGAGAGGAAGCAATCCTGCAGGTTTCGATTCTCGACGATCTTGCTGGTCAGCCAGAGGCCGCACCCGATCAGCAACAGAGCGACCACCAGCGTGAGCAGATTCATCGTCATGCGGTGGCGATAGTCGTCGGCGGTTTCGGTCCGCTCGTATTTGGCGAGATCGTCGACCGGCGTGTTTTGCTCGCTATCGGCCGAGGGCCATCGCCAGGCGCTGCGTGGCGGCGGCGCGCGCGGCCGGAAGCGCAGCACGCGGCCTTTGTCGTCAGGGCTGGAGCGATCGGATGTCACTATCGGGCCGAACGGTTTTGCTTGTGGATTGATTCTTGGACGCGTCTCCGGCAGCCGCAAGATAGCACGAAAGGCGCGGCTGCAACGCGCAGATGGGTGCTCGGCTGCGGTGAAGCAACGCATCCGGGCGCCTTTTTCGGCCAGGAGGTCGGCGGATTGCGGTGGGCAGCCTTGCGCGGCCGGTTTGCCCGCCCGGCCGGCGTGGCATGGGGGATCATGGACGTGCCCATCGCGGCGCCGTAAGGTGAGGTCATGGGGAACTGGGGGGCGAGCGCGGACCGGCGGCGCTGCGCAGCCGACATCTGCGCCAAGCGTCGGTTGGCAAATAATTCCCCGAAATGGAGCTTCCCAATGAGACAGAAGGCTTCCCAATGAGACAGAAGCTTTGGACGTACAGGATTTTGGCGCATCCACTTTGGCTCGTGGCAGTCCTCGCTTTGCTCGGCGGTGCCGCCGCCGCGGAGACCTACAAGGTGGGCGCGATCGAGATCGCCGATCCATGGACGCGCGCCACGCCCAAGGGCGCATCGGTCGGCGGCGCCTATATGACCATCACCAACAAGGGTAGCGAAACGGACCGGCTGATGAGCGTTTCCTCGCCGGTCGCCGAGCGGGCGGAAGTGCATCAAATGACCATGGACAACGGCGTCATGACCATGCGCCCGGTCCAGGGCGGGCTCGAGATCAAGCCCGGGGAGAGCGTCACCTTGAAGCCCCAGTCGTTTCACCTCATGCTGCTCGGCCTCAAGCAGCCGCTGGCCCAGGGCGAGCGGGTGAAGGCCACGCTCGACTTCGCCAAAGCCGGAAAGATCGATCTCGAATACGCGATCGAGTCGATCGGGGCGGAAGGCCCGAGCGGCGCCGCGGCGGGGGGCGCGGATCACGGCGCGATGGGCCACGTGCACTAAAGATTAGCCAAGCGCCTTTGCCTCATACCAAAGTCTTAAGCCCGATGGGCCAAATATCCGTCGCCGTTTACCCAAGAGGCGACGATGGGACCGCACGAGGCACCCGCGGGTGCGCCTTGTCCCTTGATCGAGATCGACGAGGCGTTGAACAAAGGTTGGTTCGAGGACTGGTATCAGCCGAAGATCAACCTCAAGCGCAAGTTCCTCGCCGCGGCCGAGGCCTTGGCCTGCATCCGCCACCCTGACCTGGGCCTGCTCATGCCCGGCGGTTATCTGTGCGGGGGGGACGCCGACCCGGCGCGCCTGAGCGAGCGTTCGCTGCTGGCGGCACTCGAGAACTGGTCATCGTTCGCGGCTGCCGGCTTCAATCTCAGCCTGGCGATGAGCGTTCCGCTGCGCGTGCTGCGCGATCTGCCGGCAGGCGAGCTGGTCGCCAAGCATCGGCCGGCTTCCGCGCACTGGCCCGGCATCATCCTGCAAGTCAACGAGGACGAGATCGTTCGCGATCTCAAGCTCGCCCAGGAGGTCACGGCCGCATTGCGCGCCAGCGGCATCGGGATCGCGATCGACGATTTCGGGGCCGGTTATTCTTCGCTTGCCAGCCTGCGCGAGCTGCCGTTCGCCGAGATCAAGCTCGATCGCACCTTCGTGCGCGATTGCGCGAGCGATGCGACCAATGGCGCGATCTGCCAGACCGCCATCGATCTCGCCCAGCGCCTCAACGGCGCCGCGGCCGCCAAGGGGATCGAAAGTCACGCCGATCTGCAGGCCTTGATGTCGATGGGCTGCGATTTCGGCCAGGGCGACCTGATCTCGCCGGCGCTGTCGAAGGCGCAATTCCTCGACCTCTTGCACCAGCGCGTGGAGCGGGCCCGCCCGCAGGCACCCGCGACCGGCACCGGCGCAACGCGTGGCACCGCGCACATGATCGACCGCGTCGCCTGAGGAGCGCCGGACGATCATCCTTCGGGGAAGGGGAGCGGCTCGCCTTCGGGCGGCCCCATCCGAAACACGTTCAGCGACATGGCGATCAGCACGTAGTAGCCGAGGATGCCGACGAACTCGACCATGCCGGCGTCGCCGAGCAGGGTGTGCAGGCGCGCATAGGTCTTGTCGCCGACGCGCTTGCGCCGATAGAGCTCCTTGATGAAGTCGTAGACAGCGCGCTCGTCCTTGGGGGCCGACTTCGGGACGCGTCCGCCACGCAGCGCAGCTATGGTCTGCGGCGTCACGCCGGCGCGCTCGGCATGGGGCACATGGGCGAACCACTCGTATTGCGCGCGCCACAGCTTGGCGGTGACCAGGATCGCGAACTCGGACAGCCGCGCCGGCACTTGCGTCTTGAGCCGGCAATAGCCGCCGAGCTCCTGGGCGCGCTGGCCGAAGTCGGGCGAATGCAGGAACACCGCGAATGGTCCGCGGATCTGCGTCGCCGCCCCGCGCGGGCCTGAGCGGATGGAATCGATGAGCGCCTGCTGGGCGGGCGCAAGCTTCTCGGTCGGGATGGCGGGCAGGCGGGGCGGCGGAAGTTTCTTCGCAGGCATTTCCAGTCCTCGAGGCTCGTGTCGCTCACGCGGGCGCACCTCATATACACCGACGCTACTTGAACAGCAGCGACTTGATGATCACCGGCACCACATTGGTGACGTCGACGAGGCGTCCGATGTCGACATAGTCGAATTGCCGCAGTTGCACGCCGTCGATGGCGATCACGTTGGCGTCGGCCGCGATCTCATGCCGGATGATGCGGCCGAGGCTCATGGCGATGTCGCCGTCGACGAGGAGGACGAGCGGCAAGGCGGCCGCCAGCGTTTGCGGCACCGCGGCGCAGATGCCGGCGGCAAGCGCATAGAGCCGCGCATGGGCCGGGTCGCCGTGCCACGGGAAGGCGAACGCGACCGGACCGGCGCCGTCCGTGAGATCGGCTTGCGCGAGCGCGGCGCGGCAGCGTGCGCTGACCGCGGGCGCCTCGATCTCGGCCCCGAGATCGAAGTTCAGGGCCAGGACCGGCAGGTTCTGCAGCGGCAGATCGTCCGGCCGCGCGATCGCGATCGTGTTGCCGCTGATCTGCACCGAGAACTGCGCCGCCCCGATCACGGTGGCGCGGATGCCTTGTCCGGGGTCGAAGACCGGGGGCAGATCGCGGCGCTGCGCCAGCATGTGGGAGAGCGCGTGGGCGAGGTCGAGACCGAGATCGCCGAAGGCGCGCTTCTCGCGCTTATAGAGATATTCGGCGACACCGCCCGAGAAGGTCAGCGCATCCAGGCCGAGATTGGCGAGCGCCGGCGGCCAGGGCTCGGTCACCAGAAGGCGCGCCGTCAGCTCGTCCGCGGGCCGCCGGTCGATCATGCGCATGATCAGGCGAACCATGCGGTTGACGATGCGCGCACGCTCGTCGTCGGCGAGCGGCCGGCCGGGCGCAAGCGTGATGCCGACGCTTTGGGCGATGTCCTGCATCGGCGGCTCGACGCGGGTGAGGCCGGCTTTCGCGTCCTCGACCAGGAGGCGACCGCCGACCGCGATGGCGGCGCTCGCCACCAGCGCGCCGCTCTCGATCAAGGCGAGCTTGGTGGTGCCGCCCCCGATATCGACATTGAGGAGCCGCGCCGCGTGCCCGCGCGACAGCGCGATCGCGCCTGAGCCGTGCGCCGCCAGCTGGCATTCCATGTGATGGCCCGCCGAGGCGCAGACGAACTTGCCGGCTTCTTCCGAGAACAGATCGGCGATGGCGCGGGCATTGTGCCGCTTGATGGCTTCACCGGTCAGGATCACGGCGCCGGAATCGATATCTCCCGGCTCGATGCCCGCATAGGCGTAGCAGCCGCCGATGAAGCCCGCGAGCTCGTCGGTGTCGATGGTGTAGTCGGGCAGATAAGGCGTCAGCAGGATCGGCGACTGCCACAGCACCTTGCGATTGACGACCACGAAGCGGCTCGACAGCGCGGCCGTGAGGCGCTGCAGATGCACGCGCGCAAACATGAGATGCGTGGTCGAGGAGCCGATGTCGATGCCGACGGTGGTGAGCTCGACATTGTCTGCCGCCCAGGCGACCTCGTTGATCTCGTCTCCCGGCTCGACGTGGAGGTGATCGAATTCAAGGTCGTGCATCGACCGCTTTCAGGTCCGCAGCCTTGGCGCCGGTTTCGTCGATGAACCCGCCCATGCCGGAGGCGACGCCATGCTTGGTCAGCTCCTCGAGATAGATGCGGTGAATGCGCGGGTCCTGATCCTCGTATTCGATCTGGCAGCCGCCGTCCTGGACCTTGACGTCCATGCCGTTGAACACATGCCGCTTGGATTGCGTGAACGGGTAGCGCAGCCCCCCGAAGGCGACCGCGAGATAACGCGCCGGATCGGGAGAGGTGTTGAAATGTTGATGGAACATCTGGTCGGGTGGCGCGAACACCACGCCGTGCCGCCAGTCGAGGCGCACCAGGTCCTTGGCGATGTCGTACCAGAGCAGCGAATAGCCATGCCCGGTGACGGCGAAGACATGGAAATCGGGGCCGTGCCGGTGGCCCTTCTTGTAGGTGCCGACCGGCATCTGCGAGATATGGGCGTGCATGGTGCCGTCGGCGAGCACGAACATCATGTTCGATCCGCCGGCGCCGCGCGCCTCCCAGGTCTTGAGCTCGAAACCCGCCAGGTCGGGGACGAAGTTGGTCTCCCACATATTGCGCCCGGGCCGCACCGGGATGAACTCGCCTTCGCCGCTGAAGGATTTCTGCGCGCCTTGCCGCTCGGGAAATTCGTAAGCGTTGTCGAAGACGAAGGCCTCGTTGTGAAACAGATTGAGCATCATCGCGAGATTGTTGGTTGAGGCGAGCCGCGCGCGCTCCACTCCGCTGGTATTGAAATGCCGGTAGCGGGCGTTGAGCGGCAGCGCGAACAGGCTCTTGGGGCCCCATTCGAAGCTGTGGCGGCGGCCGTCGCTCGTCTCCACGGTGGTGCTGCCGAAGCCTTCGAGCACATAGACGACCTCCTCGTAGAGATGCCGCTGCGGCGCGGTCGTGGCGCCGGGAGCGAGATCGAGCAGGAAGATCGACACGAAGTCGCCGCGACCCTTGAGATTGACGATCGCCCCCTCGACGCCGAAGCGCGGCCACGGCGCGGTCGGCACCTTGATCAGATCGACGCCGAAATC
>DATDGG010000548.1:0-1814 GCA_036522235.1 Xanthobacteraceae bacterium | reverse complement strand
GAAGCGGCCGGGAGGGACTCAAATGGCTACGATGGCCACATACGGCCCGATACCTGCGTTCGACCACAGCGCGCTGCGATCTCGCCGCTGACCCGTGGGGGACATTTCACCTCTTCTTTGCCGGCTTGTCCTGGCGCGCGTTGGTGGCTCTCGGTGTTGCTCACCGCCGCTCTGCATTCAACTGCGGGAGCACTGAAGTGACTGTTCCCAGGTCATCCGGATCGCGATGGTCTACCCCCGATCGGCCCCTGGGTAACTGCTCACCCCCTGCGGCGCTGTGACTCAGCAATGCGGCATTGAACGCGGGGGAACCGTTTGATTCAAGCTCGGGATGCCGCCCGAGGGGATCGATTCGCTTGACGCCGACAGCCTGAAGGGGCTGGTGCTGTCCCTGCTGGCGAAGATCGACGATCTCGTCGAGCAGAACAAGGCGTTGCTGGCGCGCATCGCCGAACTTGAGGGCCGGGCCGGCAAGCCGCCGAAGACGCCGACGAACTCGTCGCTGCCGCCATCGAGCGGACAGAAGGCCAACGTCGCGGACGCGTCGGCCGCGAAGAGAAGCCGCAAAGGGCGCCCCGGCGTAGCCCGCGAGCTCTGCGCCAACCCCGACGTGACGCGCGATATCTACGCCGAGCGCTGCGCCTGCGGGGCGAAACTGCGCGCCGCCGACCAGGTGCTCGCGCGCGCCTATGACCACGTGGAGTTGCCGCCGATCAAGCCGGTCACGACGCGGATCAACCTGCATCGCGCCGATTGTCGCTGCTGCGGCAATACCATCACCGCCGCGCCGCCCGCCGACATGCCGCCCGGCTCCCCGTTCGGCCCCGGCATCGTCGCGCTCGTCACCTATCTGCACGGCTGCCAGATGGTCGGCTACGCGCGCCTGGCCGAGATGCTGGAAGGGCTGTTCGGCCTGAAGATTTCCGAAGGCGCGATCGCCAACATGCTGGCACGCGCGGCCGAGCCGTTTGCCGTGTGCGCACAAACCATCCATGACACCGTGCGCAACAGCCCGGTGATCGCCAGCGACGAGACATCGGCACGCGTCAAGGGCAAGACGCACTGGCAGTGGACGTTCGTCGCCGCCACGGCCGTGGCTCACCTGATTGCACCGACGCGCGGCAAGATCGTGCCGACCGCGTTCCTCGACGGCGCCAGACCCAAGGTGTGGCTCTCCGACCGCCTCCTCGCGCAATGCAAGCACGCGGAGGCGCACCAGTTCTGCCTTGCCCATCTGATCCGAGATGCGCAGTACGCCATCGACGCCGGCGACACCGTGTTCGCCCCGGCGTTCAAGGCGTTCCTGCAGCGCGCCTGCGACATCGGTCGCCGACGGCCCGATCTCGCCGATGCCACCATCAAGGCGTATGCGCGCACACTCGCGCGCGAACTCGACCGTCTGCTTAAGCTCAAGCCGACCAACACCGAAGGGCGCCATCTTCGAGACGCCATCTTCGTCGATGCCAGCGACAAGCTGCTCGTCTTCCTGACGCGCCGCGACATCGAGCCGACCAACAACGTCAGCGAGCGGGCCTTGCGGCCTTCCGTCATCTTCCGCAAGGTGACCAACGGCTTCAGGTCGGACTGGGGCGCCAAGGTCTACGCCGATCTCTGCTCCATTGTCGCAACTGGCCGCCTCAACGGTCGGAGCCCCTTCGCCGCCATCCGCGCCGCTCTGACGATCCGCTCGCAGCCCGCCACCTGCTGATCATTGGCGAAAAACGGGTGAGCAGTTACCCTACGCCCCTTCCTGCTCGCCAAGCATGCGCATAATGACCGGCCGCAATAGAGGAAAATGGACGGTGACTACCTCC
>DATDGG010000547.1:0-6908 GCA_036522235.1 Xanthobacteraceae bacterium | reverse complement strand
GGGCTATTCGGGAAATTGAAACTGGTGATTTGCGCGCCGATCTCGGACCTGCCCGAGATCGGCGTTGTTGTGTGCGCAAATCGGGAAACCGAGCCGGGCTTTTGATTGGGCGTGGTACGCTTTGTCCACCTCTGCGTTGGCCGCATGGCTCCGGCGCCCACTTTGGCCCTGCTCATTGTTTCCGGATTGTATTTTCAATCGGGCCAAGCATTCCAAAGCTGCTGAGCCATGCATTTTTGTTTGGTAGTTCCAACGTAGCTTGGCGCATTTCACTGCGCCTTGGCGGCGAATTTCTCGAGCACCGGCCTCCAGGTCTTCTGCTCGTCCTGGACGAAGGCGGTCGCCTCGGCGGGCGTCATCGCGCGCGTGTAGCTGCCGAGCTGGGCGAGCTTGCGTTTGACGTCCGGATCGTTGACCACCTTGGCGAGGTCGTCGCTGACCTTGCGGATGATCGCATCGGGTGTGCCGAGCGGCGCCGCTAAAATTTGCCAGCCGGCCGCCTTGAAGTCCGGGATCGTTTCCGCGACCGTCGGCAGGTCCGGGAATTCAGGCAAGGGCTGCGCCGCCGCTTCCGCCAGCGGCCGGACCGTTCCGGCGCGGATCGCGGAGGCGATGCCCGAATAGCCTTCGATGATCATGTCGACACGACCGCCGATGACGTCGCCGAGCGCAAGCGCCGGGCCGGCCGTGTAGGGCACCGACAAGAGCTTGATGTCGGCACGCATCTGCAGGAGCTCGCCGGTCAGATGCGTGAGCCGGCCGATGCCGGTGACGCCGTTGGAAATCTTGCCGGGCTGCTTCTTGGCGAGCGCGATCAGCTCCGCCAGCGTCTTGACGCCGAGTGAAGGATTGGCGGCGATGAACATCGGATTCTCGGCCGTGAAGCCGATGGCCGCGAAGTCGCGCGGCACCACGACCGGAATGTTGGGCGCGGTCCCGGGCAGCGCCACGAAGGCCGAGAGCGCCGGCATATATAATGTGTAGCCGTCGGGCGCGGCTTCGGCCGCTGCGCGGGCCGCGATGCTGCCGCCGGCGCCTGGATGATTGACCACCACGACCTGCTGGCCCCACGCGCGCGTCAGCCCGTCGGCCACGAAGCGCGCGACCACGTCCGGCGTGCTGCCGGCCGCCGCATCGCAGATGATGGTCACGGTTCTGGCCGGGTAGCCACGGCCTTGTGCCTGCGCCGCGGTGGCGGCCAGGAGTGTCGCCAGACAGAGGCACGTCACTTTGAACCAGTAGGGCGCGCGCGCCATGTCGTCCTCCGATGGTCGCCGGGCGAGCATACCGCAGGATCAGCTTCCGAAAGGCACTCAGGTAGCGCCGAAATGTCGCGTCCGGGTATCCTATCTCAAGGGCTCGAACCGTGCACGGGCCGAAGCCGTGTGATGGCCGAGAGAAATCGCGTATGATCCCGCAGGCAACCCGGAGGTTCGGCACGAGATGAGACGCGAGGATTTGTCGGGCGCTTTTCCACGCAGTGTCGCCGTGGCGGCCGCGGCCCTGGGCCTCCTGGCCGGCGCGGCGCACGCCGCCGACTACAAGCCGGTGACGCAGGACTTGCTGGTCGATCCGCCGGCGGCGGACTGGCTGCAGATCAGCCGGACCTATGACGAGCAGCGCTACAGCCCGCTCGATCAGATCAACAAGAGCAATGTCGCCAGGCTGCAGATGGTGTTCTCGCGCGGCCTGCCGCCCGGCACGCTGGAATCGACCCCGCTGGTGCATGACGGCGTGATGTATCTGATCGAGCCGGGCGCCAATCTGCTCGCCATCGACGCGACCACGGGCGATGAAATCTGGGAATACAAGCGCGACTATCCCAAGGACATGGCGACCAAGATCCGCCCTGCCAACCTGTCGCGTTCGAAGGTTCCGGCGCTCTTCGAGGACATGGTCTATTTCACCGCTCCCGACGGCTATGTGGTCGCGGTCGACGCAAGATCCGGCAAGCTGCGCTGGGAAACGAAGGCCTTCGACCTCGACACCAAGACCGAGCATTCCGGCGGCCTGATGGTGGCCGACGGCAAGGTCATCAGCAACCGCACCTGCGTCACCCGCGCCGGCTGCTTCATCGCGGCCCATGACGCGCGCACCGGCGAGGAGCTGTGGAGGTTCTACAACACGGCCGCCGCCGGCGAGCCGGGCGGCGACAGCTGGGCCGACACGCCGAGCGAGCAACGCGTAGCGTCGTCCTGGGGCCTGCCGGGCTCCTACGATCCCAAGCGCCGCGTGCTCTACTGGGCGGTTTCCAATCCCATTCCCTATACGCGGCTCAAGCGGCACGCTGGCAGAGCCGACGCCGTGCCCTACGAGTCGCCCTCGGAGCTCTACAGCAACAGCACGCTCGCGCTCGACGTCGATACCGGCAAGCTCATCTGGTACTACCAGCACCTGCCCGGCGACGATTGGGATTCCGACCACATTCATGAGCGCACGCTGATCCACACCAGGGTCAGCCCCGATCCGAGATTCATCAAATGGATCAATCCGAAGATTCCCAAAGGCGAGGAGCACGACATCGTGGTCGAGGTCGCGGAGGCCGGCGACATTTTCGCGCTCGACCGGGAGAGCGGGCAATTCCTCTGGGCGGCGCCGTTCCCCTATGACGTGCCCAACCTCAACATGAAGGCGATCGACGTCGAGACCGGCCGCACCCACATCAACGACGCGCTGGTGTTCAAGACCGACGGCGATCGTTCCATCGGCTGCTTCCAGAACACGCGCTCCTACTGGGCGACGAGCTACGATCCGAAGAACAACGCGCTCTATGTGCCGTTCCAGGACGCCTGCCTCGACATGACGGCGGACACGTCCAAGCCGCTCGGTTTCGGCCCGCGCTTCGGCATTCGCCGGCCCGGCGTCGCCGAAGACAAGTTCATGGGCATGATGAAGATCGACATGACGACCGGCGAGATGAAGCGCATCTTCTCGCAGGCGGCGCCCGGCAACGGCTCGGCCCTGACGACGGCGGGCGATCTGTTGTTCTGGGGCGACCTCAACCGGCGTTTTCGCGCCTTCGATTCCGATACCGGCAAGGTGCTGTGGGAGACGATCGTCGGCGGCATGGTGATGACCTCGACCATCACCTACGCGGTCAGCGGCAGGCAATATGTCGCCATCTTCACCGGCGAGGGGCAGTCGGGCTCGCGCAGCGTGCTCGCCATGGCGCCCAGCGTTAAGCCCGTGCATGGGCATAACGCGATCTACGTGTTTGCGTTGCCGGCGGGAAACTGAGCCCCGACATCAAGGCGGAGTGACGCGTATGATCGCGCCGCTCCGGTACAAAGAAACTGGCACAAAGGGAGATGCGTCATGAAGACAGGACTTTCTTGCATCGCGGTCACGAGCGCGCTCATGCTGGCGACGGCGCTCACGCCGGTCCGAGCGGCCGACATGACCTTCGAGCGCGCGCTCAATGTCGACAAGGAGCCGCAGAACTGGCTCCTTCACCACGGCAACTACCAGGGCCACCGCTTCTCGCAGCTCAAGGACATCAACCCCGATACGGTCACGAATTTGAAGCTCGCGTTCACGGTCGCGCTGGGCGGGATCGAAGGCGCCGGCCGCTACAAGTTCGGCAATCTCGAAGCGACCCCGATCGTGGAGGACGGCGTCATCTACGTCCCGGACGGCTGGGGCTCGGTCTACGCCATCGACGTGTCGAGCGGGAAGAAGGGCACGTTCCGCTGGAAGTTCGATCCTGCCATCGACAAGGTCTGGGCCGGCGACGTCGCCTGCTGTGGAGTCAACAATAGGGGCGTCGCGCTGTGGAAGGACAAGGTGATCTCGATCTCGCTCGATGGCCGGCTGTTCGCCTTGAACAAGGCGACCGGCGAGAAGGTGTGGGAGCGCAGGATTGCAGATCCCGCCTTGGGGGAGACACTGACCATGGCGCCGCTGATCGTGCGCGATCTTGCGGTCCTCGGTCCGGCAGGCGGCGAGTTCGGCATCCGCGGCTTTGTGGATGCCACCGATCTCAATACCGGGAAGCAGGCCTGGCGAACTTACACGATTCCCGGCGTCGGCGATCCCGGCAATGAGACCTGGAAGGACGGCAAGCAGCGTTGGCAGCACGGCGGCGGCGCGACCTGGGAAACCGCGACCTACGATCCGCAGACCGACACGATCTACCAGGGCATCGGCAATGCGGGTCCGGATTTCGACCCGGAGTACCGGCCCGGCGACAACAAATGGGCGGCGAGCGTGCTCGCCCTCAACTCCGCCGACGGCAAGATCAAATGGGGATTCCAGTACACGCCGAACGACCCTTATGACTTCGACGAAATCTCCGAGCACCCGATCATCGACGCCAAGCTCAACGGCGAGGACCGCAAGCTCGTCGTGCACGCGGCGCGCAACGGCTTCTTCTATGTGCTCGACCGCACCAACGGCTCCTTCATCGCCGGCAAGCAATATGTCGACCAGTTGAACTGGACACCCGGCCTTGATCCCAAGACCGGCAAGCCGCTCAACTACGATCCCAATGCCGATGTGCAGATCTACGCGCCCGGAAGCCACGGCACGCGGGCACGGCCCGCGAGCGATCGGCTGTGCCCTTCGGTCACCGGCGGGAAGAACTGGCAGCCCAGCGCCTACAATCCGGAGCTCGGGCTCGTTTACGTCCCTTCGATCGAGGGCTGCGGTTCCATCCAGACCGTCGAGCAGAAGGACCGCGTAGAGCAGGGCGGCGAGGTGAAAGCGCGTGAGCGCTTCACCGGTGGCCCCTTCAAGGCTCCGGACCGGCCGCTTTACGGGGCTCTCAAAGCCGTCGATCCGACCACGGGCGAAACGAAGGCAAGCCTGCGGCTCGATTATGCGAGCTATGCCGGAGCGCTGGCGACCGCCGGCAATCTCATCTTCCTCGGGCGCGTCGACGGCACGTTCGCCGCCTTTGATGCAAAGACCCTCAAGGAGCTCTGGAGCTTCAATGCCGGCAGTGGCATCAATGCTCCTCCGGTCACCTATGCGGTGAACGGCAAGCAATACGTCGCGGTGCTGGTCGGCTCGCGGCAACCGAACAACATCATCGCGCTGGCGCCCGAGCTCAAGAACACGTCGCCGGCCTCGATGCTGTACGTCTTCGGCCTGTGACCTGCAATCTGCCGCCTGCAAATGGAGAATCATCCGATGGCCCGTGAAGCAAAGCCGGATTTCGCTCTGTCACGCCGCAGCTTCGTGGCGACCGCTTCCGCCGCCGGTCTGGCGCTGGCGCAACAGCCGGCGCGGGCCGCGATCGTCGCCACCGACTTTGCGGGCCTGCCGCCGTACGGCAATGGCTCGCTTCCTCCAGGTGTTCGCTCGCGGGCAATCACCGGCGTCAACGGGATGACGGTGCATATCCTGGAGGCCGGCTACGAGACCGCCGGCCGGCCGGCGGTGCTGCTGCTGCACGGCTTTCCGGAACTCGCCTATAGCTGGCGGAAGGTGATGCTGCCGTTGGCGGCGGCCGGCTATCACGTCATTGCGCCCGATCAGCGCGGCTATGGGCGCACCACCGGCTGGGACGATTCCTTTGGTGCCGATCCCGATCCCTTCCGGCTCCTCAACATGGTGCGCGACGCCATGGGGTTGGTGCTGGCGCTCGGCTACCGCTCCGTCGCCGCCATCGTGGGGCACGATGCCGGCTCGCCGGTCGCCTCGTGGTCGGCGCTGATCCGGCCCGACATGTTCCCCGCGGTGGTGATGCTGAGCTCGCCGTTCCAGGGCGCGCCGTCGCTGCCGTTCAACACCGCCAACGGCGCCGCGCCGCCGCGTCCGGCCCCGACCGATGACGAGATCGATGCGCAGCTAGCGGCGCTGCCGCGCCCGCGCAAATACTACCAGAACTATCAGCGCAAGCCTGGCGCCAATGAAGACATGCTGCATGCTCCCCAGGGCCTGCACGACTTCTTCCGCGCCTATTACCACTACAAGAGCGCCGACTGGAAAGGCAACAAGCCGCATCCGCTCAAGGCCCGCACTGCCGAGGAGATGGCGCAAATCCCGACCTATTACGTCATGGGTCTCGACAAGGGCATGGCCGAGACGGTCGCGCCGGAAATGCCGTCGCCGGCGGAGATCGCGGCCTGCAAATGGCTGACCGAAGAGGAGGTCGAGGTCTACGTCACCGAGTATGGCCGCACCGGCTTCAGCGGCGCGCTGCAGGGCTACCGCGTGCGGCGCGGCACCGACCCGAAGACCATCGCCGAGCTGCAGACGTTTTCAGGCCGCACCATCGACGTGCCGTCATGCTTCATCGCGGGGAAAAGCGATTGGGGCGTCTACCAGACGCCGGGCGCGGCGGAGGCCATGCAGAACAGGGCCTGCACCAAAATGGTGGGGTTTTATCTCGTGGACGGCGCCGGACATTGGGTGCAGCAGGAGCAGCCCGAAGAGGTGAGCCGGCTGCTCCTCGCATTCCTGCAGGGCCGTTGACCATGGTGCCCGGATGAGCGGAGCGATATCCGGGATCGGCAGCGCCGCCTGCCGAATTTTGGTGCCGAGTGCGACCAGTCTCGATAGTGCCGAGCGCGCCATGAAATAGTCCCGGATATCGCTTCGCCCATCCGGGCTGCGTGCTCACCAAGGAGAATCACATCGAAGAACAAAAGCAGGAGGATCGCATGCTGACATTCATCATGTCGTTGAGCTGGACCGATCAGGGCATCCGTTCGGTCAAGGACTCGCCCAAGCGCGGCGCTGCGGCGCGCGAACTGGCCAAGAAATGCGGCGTCGAGGTCAAGCAGGTCTATCTCACCTCCGGCGACAGCGACCTCGTGATCATCGTCGAGTCGCCCAACGGCGACAATGTCGCGAAATTCGCGATGGCGATCGGCGCGCTGGGCAATGTGCGCAGCCGCACGGCGCGCGCCTGGTCCGAGCAGGAATTCCAGAAGCTCGTCTCGGAGCTGCCGTAAGAACGGGAG
>DATDGG010000546.1:0-18268 GCA_036522235.1 Xanthobacteraceae bacterium | reverse complement strand
GTTTGGGCGAGCTCGATGCCAGCGCGTTCGGCAGCGCTCTGGTGCAGGCGGTGGTGCCGCTCAGCGCCGCGCAGGCCCTGCAGGCATTCGATGCGCTCTCGGGCGAGATCCATGCCAGCGCGCGCGCCTTGCTGTTCGAGGATTCCGGCTATATGCGCCAAGCCGTATTCGGCCGACTGCGCTCGGCCTCCTATTTGGGCGGCGGCACCGACATGACGGCGCTCGCCTTCGGGGGCCCGATGCTCGCTTATGCGGCGACGCCGGCCTTTCCGGTCAAGGCGCCGACGAAGCTCGCCTCCCCGATCGAGGGCCACGACATCACCTTCTGGGCGCAAGACTTCGGCGCCTGGGGTGGGATCGATGGCGACGGCAACGCGGCGGAGGCCAAGCGCACGCTCAGTGGCATTTTCGCCGGCGTCGATACGGGGGTTGGGGCCACGGCACGCGCGGGCCTCATCGCCGGCTATTCGCACGCGAATATCAATGTCGACGCGCGCGCGAGCTCCGCGCGGATCGACAGCTTCCATGTCGGAGCTTACGGCGGGACCAAGGTCGGGGCCTGGAATTTGCGATCGGGCGGTGCCGTGATCTGGCACGACATCGCCACCGCGCGTTCGATCCAGTTCCCAGGCTTCGCCGACCAGGCGAGCACCAGCTACAACGGCAGCACCACGCAGATATTCGGCGAGGTCGGATATGGCATGACCGTGGGACGGATCGCCGCCGAGCCGTTCGCCGACCTCGCTTTCGTGCACATCGCGACCAACGCTTTTGCCGAGCAAGGCGGCAATGCCGCGCTTGCCGGCGCGGGCAGCCAGACGGATATCGGCTATTCGACCTTGGGGGCGCGCGCCGCGACCAACCAGGCTCTGCCCAATGCCATGGTGCTCACGCCGCGCGCCGCGCTCGCGTGGCAACACGCCTTCGGCGCCGCAACGCCGGCGCAAGCGCTGTCATTCCTGAGCACCAACGCCAGCTTCATGGTGGCCGGCGTGCCGATCGCGCGCGACAGCGCGCTGGTCGACGTGGGCTTCGACGTCCGTCTCAACCCGCGCGCCACGGTCGGTGCGTCCTATGTGGGCCAGCTCGCCGACCATGCCCACGACCACGCGCTCAAGGGCAAGTTCGGCTGGGATTTCTGAGGCGCTCACCTCACTTGCCGAGGCGATCGGGTCCTCGGGTGAGCGTCGTGACGCGATAGAGACCCTCGCGCGCCGTGATGTAGAGGATGCGCTTGTCCGGTCCCGAAAACGCGACATTCGCGCCTTGGCGGCCGGCTTTGATCGTCCCGAGATATGCCCCCTTGGCGTCGAATACCTGAATACCCACGACGGTCGTGATGAAGACTCGATCCTCGCGATCGAGCGCCATGCCGTCGGCGCCGCTTTCGGAACCCGCCGGAATGTCGCGCAGCTTGACGAACGGACGTTTGTTCGTGACCGCGCCGTTCGCAGCGACGTCATAGGCGAACACCGTCTCGCCGATCGTATCGTCGACAATGAGGGTCTTGCCGTCGCCGGTCAGCGTGAGCCCATTGGGACGGGCCACGGCGCCGTCGACCAGGATCGGCTCCTTGCCGCCGGGGGGAACGTAATAGACGTAAGTTGGGCGCCCCGGCACCACCGGGCGTGGCCCCGGATCGGTGAAATAGATGCCGCCTTTAGCATCCACGATCAGATCGTTCGGCGCGAGCAGCGGCTTGCCGGCAGGCCCCTCCGTGACGGTGCTGAGCGCGCCATCGCGGCCTCTTTTGCTGATGCGCTTGCCGTCCCCCTCGGCGTACAGAAGCTCGCCGTCTCGCGTCAAGGCGAGGCCGTTCCCGCCATTGGTCATTTCGCGCACCACGCCGATCTTGCCGGCGGGATCGAAATAATAGGTTCGATTGGCCCGGATATCGGAGAAGTAAAGCCCGCCTTCCGCGGTGCCGACCGGTCCTTCGGTGAACACGAAGCCCTCCTGGACGAGTTCCGGCGCGACACCCGGAGCGAGGACACCCGCAGCGAGGACACCCGCGATGCCCGCGGGCGACTGCGCCGGCGCTGGCGTGATGACCGCGGTCGCGAATAGGGCGAGAAGCGCAACGCTCGCCGCCGCGGCTGATCAGATGCGGTTTCGCATTCATTGTTTCCTCCCGTGCTGCGAGGGAGGCAGCCTAGCCGTTATAGCGCGGGCGCGAAATCGGGCGGCGTCATATCAAGGCGCGCCCAAAACCTTGACCACCGCGTGCGTCAGGACGGCAAGCTCGTCCGGCGAGATCGTGAAAGCCGGCGTGAGATAGACCGTCGCGCCGAACGGACGGATGAAGACGCCTGCGGCCGCGAAGCGCGCGCGCAGGCCCTCGATGTCGGCGATGCGGTCGAGCTCGACCACGCCGATGGCGCCCATGACGCGCACTTCCTTGACGCCGGGCAGGCCGCGGCAGGGCGCCAAGCCTTGCTCCAAGGCCTGCGCGATGTCGGCGACCTGCCGCAGGCGCGGCTCCTCTTCGAAGAGATCGAGCGACGCATTGGCGGCCGCGCAGGCGAGCGCATTGGCCATATAGGTCGGCCCGTGCATCAGGGCGCGCTCGGGTTGCTCGGACCAGAAGGCTTCGAACACTCTCCGGCTCGCAACCGTCGCGGCGAGCGGCAGCGTCCCGCCGGTCAGGGCCTTCGAGAGCGTGATGATGTCGGGCGCGACGCCGGCCGCCGTGCAGGCGAACAGGCTGCCGGTGCGGCCGAAGCCGGTGAAGATTTCGTCGAAGATCAGCAGCAGATCATGGCGGTCGGCGGCTTCGCGCAACGCCCGCAGCACGGCGGCATCGTGGAAGCGCATCCCGCCCGCGCCCTGCACCAGCGGCTCGACCAGGATGCCGGCGATCTCGCCCGCATGGCGATCGAGCAGGCTTGCGAACGCCGCCGCGCTTTCCGCCTCGCGCGGCAGATCGACGATGTAATGGCGGGGCAGCAATCCACCGAACAGCGCATGCATGCCGGATTGCGGATCGCACACCGCCATCGCGCCGGTGGTGTCGCCGTGATAGCCGCCTTTGAAAGCGACAAAGCGGGTGCGCCCCGCGACGCCGCGGTTGAGCCAGAACTGCACCGCCATCTTCATGGCGATCTCGACCGCGACCGAGCCGGATTCGGAAAAGAACACGCGGTCGAGATCACCCGGCAGCACGGCGGCCAGCCGCCGCGCGAGCGTCAGGGCGCCCTCATGGGCGAGGCCGCCGAACATGACATGAGGCATGCGGGCGAGCTGCCGCTCGACCGCGGCGCGGATGTGGGGATGGTTGTAGCCGTGGCAGGCGGTCCACCATGACGCGATGCCGTCGATGAGCTCGCGTCCGTCGGCGAGCACGATGCGGCAACCATGCGTACGCACGACCGGCAGCGGCGGCCGCGCGGTGCGCATCTGCGCGTAGGGCAGCCAGATATGGGGCAGCCCGGCGGCGTACCAGTCGGGTGCGCTTTCGCCTGGCGTTTTATCGGTCATCTTGGCCGGACCCGCGGTGCTTCCATTGCAAGGCGAATGCGCTCATTTTGGTTGGCCGAGCAAGGCGATCACTCTACACCAGGGCGGTGGTGAACCCGATTTCCCCCCGCAGCCGCAATGAGGAGGGCATGCGCTCGCTCGACGATTTTGCCGCCGCCAAGCTCGCCGAGCTCGAGCGCGCCGATCTGCGCCGCCGGCTCGTCGACACGACCCGTTTGGACGGAATCTGGGCGCTGCGCAACGGCCGCCGCCTGCTCTCGTTTTCCTGCAACGACTACCTCAATCTGTCGCAGCACCCCTCGATAAAAGCAGAAGCGATCGCCGCGCTCGAGCACTATGGCGTCGGCAGCGGCGCCTCGCGGCTGGTCACCGGCAATCATCCTCTGTTCGCGGCGCTCGAGGCCCGCCTCGCCCGCTGGAAGGCGACGCAGGCGGCTTGCGTGTTCGGTTCCGGCTACCTCGCCAATATCGGCACCATCCCGGCCTTGGTCGGGCCGCGCGATCTCGTGCTCATCGACGAGCTCTCCCATGCCTGCCTGTGGACCGGGGCGCGGCTCGCGCGCGCGACCGTGAAGGCGTATCGGCATTGCGACCTGGCACAGGTGGAGGCGCTGCTCGCGCAGCACCGTAAGAACCACGAGCGCGCCTTGATCGCGACCGACGGCGTGTTCTCGATGGATGGCGATCTCGCGCCGATCGGCGGGCTTGCGGCGCTCGCGCAACACTTCGACGCCTGGCTGATGACCGACGACGCCCACGGCATCGGCGTGGTCGGGAGCGGGCGCGGCTCGACCTTCGCGGGCGGCGCCGGCGCCGATGGCGGCATGCCCGACGTTCCGCTGCAAATGGGCACCCTGTCGAAGGCGATCGGCGCCTATGGGGGTTATCTCTGCGCTTCCGAAGCCGTCATCGCGCTGATCCACAACCGCGCCCGCAGCTTCGTCTACGCGACCGGCTTGCCGCCCGCGATGGTCGCGGCCGCGCTCGCCGCCCTCGATCTGATCGAGCGCGATCCGGCTTATGCGGCCTTGCCGCTCGCCAAGGCCAAATCCTTCACGCGGCAGGTGGCCTTGCCGGAGGCGGAAAGCCCCATCGTCCCGCTGGTCGTCGGCGACGCGCGCGCGGCCCTGCAGGCCTCGCGGCTCCTGGAAGCCGAAGGCTTCCTGGTGATTGCGATCCGTCCGCCGACCGTGCCCGAGGGCACCGCGCGTCTGCGCTTTGCCTTCACGGCCCAGCATCCGGACGATGAGATCGAGCGGCTCGCCGATATCGTGCGCCACCGCATCTTGACGGCCCCCGCCCCCGCCGATGCGGCGCGGTAGCCACGGATGAGCGCGGTCTTCGTCAGCGCCACCGGGACGGATGTCGGCAAGACCTTCCTGACCAGCGCCCTCATTGGGCATTTTCGCCGCAGTGGGAGCGTGGTCGAGGCGATCAAGCCGGTGGTGAGCGGATTTGATCCGGCGGCACTGCGCTCGAGCGACTCCGGCGTGCTCTTGGCCGCGCTCGGCCGGGAGGTTACGATCGCGGAAGCGGAGCGCATCTCGCCGTGGCGTTTTGCGGCGCCGCTGTCGCCCGACATGGCGGCGGCGCGCGAAGGCCGCGGCATCGATTTCGGCGCCGTGGCGGACTTCTGCCGCCAAGCCATCGCGGCGCGACGCGGCCGCCTGTTCATCGAAGGCATCGGCGGCATCATGGTCCCGCTCGATGCAAGCCACACCGTGCTCGATCTGATCACGGAGCTGCGCCTCCCGTTGCTGCTGGTCGTCGGCAGCTATGTGGGCACGATCAGCCATACGCTGACGGCGCTGCAGGTGCTGGTGCGCCGCAATCTCGACGTCGCCGCCATCGTGGTGAGCGAGAGCCAGAACAGCGCCGCCTCGCTCGACGACACCGTGGCCACGATCGCGCGATTCTCCGATTCGATCGATGTGGTCGGCATCCCACGGCTCACCGAAGCCGCGAGCGGCCATCCCGCCTTCGCGCGCATCGCGCAATTGCTGTGACGCAGAGCATCACAGGCTGCGGCCGTCGACATTCTTCACCTTGAGGGCGCCGAGATCGACGCCGTCCAGGCAGCGCACATTGACCGCGGCCATCTCGACGCCGCCCGGTCCCTTGCCGCGGGCAAATGACTCGATGCCGCAGGTCGAACAGAAGAGATGATGAATGACGTGCTTGTTGAACTGATAGTCGGTGGTGCCGCCCTCGCCCGCTATCAGCTTGAAATCCGCGGCCGGCACGAAGGCGAGCAGCCAACCGAGCTTGGCGCAGCGCGAGCAATTGCACGCCATGACCTCGGCAAGGTCGGCCGCGACCTCATAGCGAACTTTTCCGCATTGGCAGCCGCCCGCATAGGTCTGCTTCACGGCGTCCTCTCCTCTGCTGAAAGGCGGCGCATCAACCGCCGACATTTCCGTTGGCGCGACGCTTTCTGCCATCATTTTGCGGACGCCGCCACCGCCGATGTGCCCCCGGCTATCGGGCTGTCCGGAAGCTCGCTAAGATCGCGCGCGACCCGGAATCCGATCCGGGCCATGCCGGGCGCCCACCGGCACGATTGGGAAAACCTGTTCGAGGGAGAAACGATGATGTCTCGGATTAAGCTTGCTTTGGCCGTCACGTGCATCGCGACGGTCCTCAGCGCCACCGCGCACGCCCAGCAGCCCCCGCCGACCGCCACCACCAAGGTCGACGGCACCGACAACGTCTACATATTCCGCTATATGGGCCATCAGTCGATGTTCATCGTCACGCCCGATGGCGTGATCGCGACCGACCCGATCAGTGAACGGCGGCCGGTAAAGGCCTATATCGACGCCATCCAGGCGGTCAGCAAGGCGCCGGTCAAATACGTGATCTACAGCCACAGCCACTTCGACCACATCGCCGGCGGCAAGGCGTTCAAGGATATGGGCGCCACCTTCGTGGCCCAGAGGAACATGAAGTCGCGGCTCGAGGCCCTCAAGCCGGCGGATGTCGTGATGCCCGACGAATGGGTCGACGACAAGAAGAACATCAGCCTCGGCGGCACCACGCTGGAGCTGAATTATGTGGGCAAGAACCACACCGACAACATGCTGGTCATGCGGCTGCCGCGGGAGCGGATCATCTTCACGGTCGATTGGATTCCCCTGCAGGCCGTGCAGTTCCGCGGCATGGCCGATACCTACGTACCCGACATCGAGGAGAGCCTGAAGAAAGTGATCGCGATGGATTGGGACAAGCTGATCCCGGGCCATCCCGGACCGGGCGGCCGGCAGGTCGGCAGCAAGGAGGACGCGACCGGCCAGCTCGACTATCTGCAGGACCTTTCGGCCGCGGTGAAGAAGGCCGTGTCGGAAGGCAAGAGCTATGCCGATGCCGAAAAGGAGATCAAGCTGCCGAAATACGAGAAGTGGGGCGGCTATGAAGCGTTCCTGCCCATGAATATCGAGCGCTACTACGATTTTTGGAACCGCGGCATTTAACTCTGGTCCGCCTTTTCCGGCGCCGCCGGCTTGAGCCGGCGGCGCCTTTTACTTCAGGGAAGCAGAATGCTCGACCCGGTGGTGGCGCGGCTCTCGAGGTCGCGGTGCGCCTTGGCGGCGTCCTTGAGGGGGTAGCGCTGGTTGACCGGGATTTTCACCTTGCCGCTGGCGACCGTGCTGAACAGGTTGTTGGCGATCGCCAACAGATCCTCCCGCTTGGCCGCGTAGGTGTTGAGCGTCGGCCGGGTCGCGAACAGCGAGCCCTTGGCTTGCAGGATATTGATGTTGAACGCCTCGATCGAGCCGGAAGCATTGCCGAAGCTCACGAACATGCCGAGCGGACGGATGCAGTCGAGCGAGGCCGGGAACGTCGCCTTGCCGACGCCGTCATAGACCACCTCGCACAGCTTCCCGCCCGTGATCTCCTTCACCTTGGCGACAAAATCTTCGTCGCGGTAGAGGATCGTGTGGTGGCAGCCATTGGCCTTGGCGAGCTCGGCCTTCTCCTTGGAGCCCACCGTGCCGATCACGTTGGCGCCGAGCAGATTGGCCCATTGGCAGGCGATCAAGCCGATGCCGCCGGCGGCCGCATGGATGAGCACGTTCATGCCGCCACGGACCTTGAAGGTGCGGTTGAGCAGGTATTCGACCGTCATGCCCTTGAGCATCATGCCGGCGGCCTGCTCATAGGAAATCGTCTCCGGCAGCTTGACGGCGCGCTCGGCCGCGAGCAGCCGCTCGGCCGCATAGCCCCCGAGCGCAGACACATAGCCGACGCGATCGCCGACCTTGATCTCGGTGACGCCTTGACCGACGGCCACGACCTCGCCGGCGCCCTCGTTGCCGGCGACGAACGGCAGCGTCTGCGGCGGCGGTGGCGGGTACAGCCCGGAGCGGAAATAGGTGTCGATATAATTGATGCCGCAGGCGTGCTGCTTGATCCGAATCTGGCCCGGTCCCGGCGGCGGCACCTCGATTTCCTCATAGGTGAGCACCTCCGGCC
This sequence comes from Xanthobacteraceae bacterium, assembly GCA_036522235.1. GTDB lineage: Bacteria > Pseudomonadota > Alphaproteobacteria > Rhizobiales > Xanthobacteraceae > VAZQ01. Next base: position 10,318 of record DATDGG010000546.1, on the reverse strand, counting down.
CGCCCGGCTTGTGAACCCGCACTGCCGCAACCATGGATCACTCCCTTTGCATTCGCTGAATTTTGTTGGCCGCCCCTTGGGATCGGTTGGAAAAGCAGCATGTCAGCGCTTCTCGGTCAACCCGACGGCGACAAAATAGCCCGCCAGAAGCAGGAGCCCGCCCGCGACCCAAGGTCCGGGCGCAAGTGCGCGCAGGAGCGCATAAGCGGCGAGAGCCGACCACAGGACCACCGCCGCCATGCTCACGATGCGCAGCCTTGCGACGCGGAACGGATGTAGGAACTTGAACGGCACGAAGGTGAGAACCGCGAGCAGCGCCACCAGGGCGGCCGCCGCCCAAGGCGCCGGCTTGAGGACGAACAGGTAGAAGGCCACGACGTTCCACAGGGTCGGAAAACCGCGGAAATAATTGTCCTCGGTCTTCATGCGTCGGTCGGCGAAATAGATCGCCCCGGTCACCACGATGACCATGCCCTCCGGTGCCGCGAGCCAATCCGGCAGCAATCCGCCGGCCGCGATCGCATAGGCGGGAACGAAGACATAGGTGACGAAGTCGACCACCAGATCGAGAACCTCGCCCGACCAGCGCGGCAAAAGCTCGGCCGTCTTGACGGCCCGCGCTATGGTGCCGTCGATGCCATCCACGATGAGGGCGATGCCCAGGCACAGGAACATCACCTCGAAGGCGCCACGCACGGCGGCGAGTAGCGCCACAAGCGCCAAGGCGGCGCCCGAAGCGGTCAGGACATGGACCGCAAAAACCCGCGCATAGCTCAGCGGTGTCAAGGCTTTGGGCTCCGTTTCTCAATCCCGATGCTTAAGCTTGACGGCAAGGGAGATATATTCGATTTGCGTGGCATGAGCAGCAAATCGGTTGAGGTCGTGGTCGTGGGCGGCGGGCCCGTGGGTCTCACCGCCGCGATCGCGTTGGCCGGCACCGGCGTCGAGACCGCGCTGGTGGCCAAGCTTTCGCGCGCTCCCGACAACCGCACCACGGCGCTGCTGGCAAGCTCCGTCACCGCGCTCGATGCGCTCGGCGTCTGGCGGCTTTGCCACGGCGAGGCCGCGCCGCTGCGAGTCATGCGCATCATCGACGACACCGCGCGATTGCTGCGCGCGCCGGAGGTACGGTTTGCGGCGAGCGAGATCGGGCTCGACACCTTCGGCCACAATATCGAGAACCGGCACCTCCTGGCCGCGCTCGATGCCCGGGCCCGCGCGCTGGCCGCGCTCACCTTCGTCGAGGACGAAGCCGCCGCGGTTACCATCGCGGACAGCCGCGTCATGGTCGCGCTCAAGCATGGCGATCCCCTCACGGCGCGCCTTGCCATCGGCGCCGATGGACGAAGCTCCCTGTGCCGGCAGGCCGCCGGCATCCCGACCGATGGTGAGCCTTATGGCCAGACCGCCCTCACCTTTAATCTGGGCCACCGGCGGCCGCACCAAGACTGCTCGACCGAATTCCATACCGAAAGCGGGCCGTTCACCCTGGTGCCGCTCCCCGGATTGCGCTCGAGCCTGGTGCTGGTGGTCGCCCCGGAAGAGGCTTCCCGCATTGGCGCGCTGGCGGATGGCGATCTCGCAGCCGAGATCGAACGGCGATCCCATTCGATCCTGGGCCGGATCGAGCCCGAGGCCGGCCGCGGCGTGTTCCCGCTGACGATCGCAACGGCCCGGCGCTTCGCGGCCGCGCGTGTCATGCTGGCCGGCGAAGCGGCGCATGTCCTGCCGCCGATCGGCGCCCAGGGTCTCAATCTCGGCCTGCGCGATGCCGCCACGATCGGCGAGATCGTGGTGGCGGCCCGCCGCAATGGCGGCGATGTGGGGGCAGCCGACCTCGCCGATCGCTACGACCGGTCACGGCGGAGCGACGTGGGAAGCCGCGCGCTGGCGGTCGATCTTCTCAACCGCAGCCTGTTGTCGGATTTCCTGCCGATCCAGGGCATGCGGGGCCTCGGCCTGTTCCTGATGGAGCGCATTGGTCCGCTCCGCCGGGCCATCATGCGCGAGGGCGTCGCGCCGGTATCGGCGCAGCCACGCTTGATGCGCGGGGAGGCGCTCTGAGGCCGGCAGCGGCCGGGTGGGCCGACCTGGCTTGCAATTTGCTTTTGGGGACCTGTCTTAGGAACCTGCTTTGGATAACCTGCCTCTAAATACCGCGAGGCCTGAGGGTCGCCTATGAAGCTGCCGCGCAATTTCTTCAAGCCGCTCGCCATCGGGGCGCCGAAGCCGCTGCGCGATCTGCCGGTGCGGCTTGAGCGGATGATCCATTTCGTGCCGCCCCATATCGAGAAGCTGCGCCTCAAGGTGCCGGAGCTGATCGCGCAGGTTGACGTGGTGCTCGGCAATCTCGAAGACGCCATCCCCTCCGACGCCAAGGAAGCGGCGCGCCGCGGCTTCATCGAGATGGTGGGGACTTGCGACTTCGGCGCCACCGGATTGTGGACGCGCATCAACGCGCTCAATTCGCCCTGGGCGCTCGACGATGTCGTCGACATCGTCGGTGCCGTCGGCAACAAGCTTGACGTGGTCATGCTGCCCAAGGTCGAAGGCCCCCCCGACATCCATTACCTCGACCAGCTGCTGGCGCAACTCGAGGCGCGGCACGCTTTGCCGAAGCCGATCCTCATCCATGCCATTCTGGAAACCGCGGAGGGCGTCCAGAACGTCGCCGCGATCGCGGCCGCTTCGCCCCGCATGCATGGGATCAGCCTCGGACCGGCGGACCTTGCCGCCTCGCGCGCCATGAAGACCACCCGTGTCGGCGGCGGCCATCCCGACTACCAGGTGCTTGCCGACGTGCCCGGCACCGGCGGCGCGCGCGCAGCCTTCCAGCAGGACCTCTGGCACTACACCATCGCCAAGATGGTCGATGCCTGCGCGGCCTGCGGCATCAAGGCGTTCTACGGACCGTTCGGCGACTTCGCCGATCCGCTCGCCTGCGAAGCGCAGTTTCGCAATGCGTTCCTGATGGGCTGCGCCGGCGCCTGGTCCTTGCATCCGAGCCAAATCCCGATCGCCAAGCGGGTGTTCTCGCCCGACCCGGCCGAGGTGGCGTTCGCCAGGCGAATTGTGGATGCCATGCCGGACGGCAGCGGTGCCGTGATGATCGACGGCAAGATGCAGGATGACGCCACCTGGAAGCAGGCCAAGGTGCTCATCGACCTCGCCTGCCTCGTGGCCGCCAAGGACCCCGATATGGCGGCCCGCTATGCCCTTTGAAGCATTAAAAAGCTTGCCCCCGCGAAGGCAGGGGTGGAAACCGGTTTTTCCGTCCGAAAATGCGACAATGCAAAATGCTAGAGCGGTTTCATGCGAAACCGCTCTAGCGCCAAGCCTGATCCTGGACTATGCGCATGGGCATGAGTATGAGCAAGACACGCGTCGCCCGATTCAAGCTCGGCCAGGTGGTGCGCCACCGGGTGTTTGCCTTTCGCGGTGTGATCTTCGACATCGACCCCGAATTCAACAATACCGAAGAATGGTACCAATCCATCCCGGCCGAGGTGCGGCCGCACAAGGACCAGCCGTTCTACCACCTGTTCGCGGAAAACGCGGAGAGCGAATACATCGCCTACGTGTCCGAGCAGAATCTCCTGCTGGACACGTCAGGCGAGCCGGTGCGCCACCCACAGGTCGCCGAAGTGTTCGAGAAAGATCGCGACGGCGGCTACCGGCCGCGCGTTTCGCTGATGCATTGAAACGTCGTCAGCCGCCGAGCGCGACTATTTCGGCGCCTGCTGCTGTTGCTGCAGTTGCTGCTGCTTCTTCTGAAACTCCTCCTGCAGCTTTTTCTGGCGCTCCTCGAGGACCTTCGGATCTGTCGGCGGTCCGTCATAGGCCTTGGCGAAGTCCGGCAGCGGCACCGGGAGGTTGATGGCACCGCCTTGCGAATTGATGGCCTGCACCACCATGCTCTGGCCCTTCTTGAACTTGCCGATCAGCTCTCCGCTCGCCTCGTAGTCGGCCATGCAGCCAATAGGGGAGCAGATCATGTAGGGCGCGTTCATCGGCTGGCCCTGATCGACGATGACCCGCGTGCCCGGCTGCAGCTGCATCCCGAGCGGCAGGGTGATCCGCAGCGTCTTGGCCGCCGAGCCTTCGGGCTCGATCACCACCGCGCCGATCACCAGCATGCCGGTGTCCAGGCGGCCCTCCTTGCCGGTGAAGCAAACCTGCTGCGCGTTGGCTTCCTGGCCCTTTACGCAAACCTTGGTCCAGGGCGTATAGGTGAGCGGCGGCACGTCGGGGGCGGCCGCCTGCGCCGGCGCAGCAGCGGGCGCCGCCTGCGGGGCGGCTTTCGGCTGAGCCTTTGGCTGCGCTTTCGGGGCGGGTTGTGCTGGCGCCGGCGCTTGCGCGAAGGCCGACGAGCTGGCCGTGACGGCCAGCATGGTCAGCGCCACCGCAAATGCGCGAGCACCCGACCAAGTCGGTGCGGACACGATCCCAACATTCATGGCAAAATCCCCTGCGCTCTCGCGGCCCCCGAAAACCGATCGAACGGCGGCCATCTCAGGTTGTCAAGACGCCAGAAGCGCCAGATCGGCGCCGCCCCGCGACCTCTATCGGCGAAGCCGTGGGCGCGCAACAAAGCACGTCGTGGCGCGCCGCAAAAGTGAAAGATCGTGCGAACCGGCCGCAGTCAGTGGCGCGATCAGTAGCGCGATCAGCGGCAACGCCTGCTCTAGCGCGTCGCCGGCTGCTGCCCCTCGAGCTTCTTGCGGGCTTCTTCGGCGCGCTTCTGGAGATCGTCCTGCAGCTTCTTCTGCTGCTCCTCGAACACTTTCGGATCGGTCGGCGGACCGTCATAGGCCTTGCCGAAATCGTTGAGCGGCAGGACCAGGCTGATCGGCTGACCTTGGCTGTTGATCCCCTGCACCACCAGACCTTGGCCTTTCTTCAACTTGCCGATCAACTCCCCGCTCGCCTCGTAGTCGGACATGCAGCCGTTGGTAAAGCAGATGATGTAGGGCGAGTTCATCGGCTGGCCCTGATCGACGATGACCCGCGTGCCCTGCGGGAGTTGCATGCCGAGCGGCAAGGTGACACGGAGAACCTTTTTCGCGTCGGCACCCTCGGGCTCGATCAGCACCGCGGCGATCACCGGCATGCCTGACTCGACCCGTCCGTCCTTGCCGGTAAAGCAGACTTGCTGCGCATTGGTCTCCTGCCCCTTCAGGCAGAACTTGGTCCAGGGCGAATAGATGAGCTGAGGTTGCTGGGCCTCGGGGGCGGCCGGGGCGGGAGCCTCGCCCGCCTTCGGTTGCGGGGGCGCCTTCTGCGCCGGCGCCTTGGGGGCGGCCTTCGGCTGCGCCGGAGGAGGAGGGGCCTGAGCGAATGCCGTCGCGCCGACCGCGATTGCCAACAGCGATGTCGTAAGCACGGTGACCATAGCGCGAGCACCCGACCGGGCCGGGCCGGACGCGATCCGAACGTTCATGGCTGAATCCTTTTGCTCGCCGCTCTCTCAGGCCCCGGCTGGTCGAACGGTCAACCCCTTTTTCCCAGGCTGTGTCGGCACCAAATGCGGCAGGAGCGTGACGCCTGCGGCCCCGTAATACCCCAATCGCGGTGTGCAATAAAGCCGGCCGCAAATAATAGTGATTAAGACGCGCCGGCCCCTTTTTTGGGCGCGTCAATCGTCCGAAGCTTGCTCGATGGCGATATTGTCGCCGCTTCGATCACCGAAATCGGATCGCCGCCCGTGACATTGTGCCCTCCCCGCCTTCGATCAGCTCAGCCCGGGACGGCGCGGCCTTGCGTCGCCCTCGTCTGTCTTCTTGCTGTCATCCACGCCGGCTGCGGCCCAACGCCGGCGCGTGCCGGCGAGCCGCGTTATGCCATCGCGATGCATGGCGAGCCGGCCTTGGCCGAAGGCTTCAAGGCGGCGCGCTATGTCGAGGCGGATGCCGCCAAGGGCGGGCGTCTGGTGGAGGGCGTGCTCGGCAGCTTCGACAGCCTCAATCCGTTCATCGTCAAGGGCCTCGTCGCCCAGGGCATTCGCAGCCCCTTCGTCAGCGGCAGCAACATCATCAGCGGCTACGTGGTCGAAAGCCTGATGGCGCGCGGCCTCGACGAGCCGTTCACGCTCTACGGCCTCATCGCGCGCACGGTCGAGACCGACGATGCGCGCAGCTACGTCACCTTCACGCTCGACCCCGCCGCGCGATTTTCCGACGGCCAACCGGTGACGCCGCAGGATGTGCTGTTCTCCTGGCAGCTGTTGCGCGAGCACGGCCGTCCCAACCACCGCCTCTACTATGGCAAGGTCGCAAGCGCCGAGATCATCGGGGAGCGCGCGATCCGCTTCGATCTCGCCGGCAGCAACGACCGCGAGCTTCCCTTGATCCTCGGCCTGATGCCGGTTCTCCCCAAGCACGCCATCAAGCCCGAGACATTCGAGGAGACCTCGTTCGCGCCGCCGATCGGGAGCGGACCCTATGTGGTCGGCAAGGTCGAGGCCGGGAAGAGCGTGACGCTCGTGCGCAATCCCGATTATTGGGGGCGCGAGCTTCCCGTCAATCGCGGGCTGTGGAACTTCGACGAGGTCCGGTTCGACTATTACCGCGACGCCAATACCTATCACGAGGCGTTCAAGCGGGGACTGTTCGACCTGCGCACCGAGACCGATCCGGGGCGCTGGCAGACGACCTATGATTTTCCCGCACTGCGCGACGGCCGCGTCGCCAAGGAAGCCTTCAGCAGCGGTCTGCCCAAAGCGACCTCCTTCTACGTCTTCAACACGCGCCGTGAGATATTTGCGGATATCCGCGTGCGCGAGGCGATCACGCTGCTGTTCGACTTCGAATGGATCAATCACAATCTGTTCTTCGACCTCTACCAGCGCAGCGGAAGCTATTTCGAGGGCTCCGAGCTGTCGGCGCGCGGGCGCAGCGCCGACGCGAGCGAGCGCGCGCTGTTGGCGCCGTTTCCCGGCGCGGTGCGTCCCGATGTGCTCGACGGCACCTGGTCGCCGCCGGTGAGCGACGGCTCGGGCCGCGACCGCGTGCTGCTGCGCCGCGCGCTCGAGCTCTTCTCCGCCGCCGGCTATGAGCTGCGCGGCGGCGAACTCATCGAGACGCGCACCGGCCGTCCGCTCAGCTTCGAGATCATGATTGCGATCCGTCCCGATACCCAGGACGAGCAGCGACTGGCCTTGATGTTCGCCAGCAATCTCAAGCGGGCCGGGATCACCGTGACGGTGCGCCCGGTCGATGCGGTCCAATTCGAGACCCGGCGCATCGCCTTCGATTTCGATATGATCCAGAACCGCTGGGATGAATCGCTTTCGCCGGGCAACGAGCAGGCCTTCTATTGGAGCTCCGCCGCCGCCGACCAGAACGGCAGCCGCAACTATATGGGGGTCAAGAGCCCGGCCATCGATGCCATGATCGCCACGCTCGTCCAGGCGAAGGGCCGCGGCGACGTGGTGGCTGCCGTGCGCGCGCTCGACCGGCTGCTGATCTCCGGCAGTTACGCGGTGCCGCTGTTCCACCATTCCGAAGAATGGGTCGCTTATTGGAAGCGAATCCGGCATCCTGCCACCACCTCGCTATCGGGTTTTCTCCTCGAAACGTGGTGGCAGCAGCCGAAATGAGCCGCAACACGAGGCAATTGTCGTGATCCTCGACGACCTGCCTCAGACGCCGATCGCCGGCGACGCCAGTCTCGACGACCTCTTCCGCCGCGCCGCCGCGCGGCGGCCCGATGCGATCGCCCTCATCGATCCGCCCAACCGGGCGAGCTTCACCGACGGCGCGCCGCGGCGCCTGACCTATGGCGAGGCCGATCGCGCCATATCCGCCATCGCCGGACGCCTGCGCGAGCTCAATCTGCGCGCGGACGCGGTGGTCGCCCTGCAGCTCGCCAATACGGTCGACAGCGTGCTCGCCTTCATGGCGGCACTGCGGGCCGAGCTGATCGCGATGCCGATGCCGCTATTGTGGCGACGCGCCGAGATCATCGGCGCGCTGCGGCGCGCCAGCGTGAGCGCCATGGTCGTGAGCGGCCGCATCAGCGCGACCGACCACTTCGATCTCGCCGTCAATGCCGCCGCCGAAGCGTTCACGGTGCGCCATGTCTGCGGATTCGGACTAAATCCGCCCGACGGCGCAGTTTCGCTGGACGACCTCTGCGCGGCGGCGGGGGAGAGCCGTCCGGGCGCACGCGCGAGCGAGCGCGCACCCGCGTCCGGTCGCGGGGCGCATGTGGCCTGCATCACCTGGGATGTATCGGCCGACGGGCCCGTCCCGCTCGCGCGCAGCGACGCGCAGCTGATCGCCGGCGGGCTTGCGGCCCTGCTCGAGAGCCGCATGCCGCAGGATGCCGTCATCCTCTCGACCATGCCGCTCTCTTCGTTCGGCGGCATCGCGATGACGCTCGTGCCCTGGCTCCTGGTCGGCGGAACGCTGGCGCTGCATCACCCGTTCGATGGCGCGACCTTTGCGCAACAGTGCCGGGAGCTCGCTTGCGACGTCGTGATCGTTCCGGGCCCGCTGGTGTCCCGACTGGCGGCTGCGGGATACCTGTCGGCGCAGCATCCCCGCAACAGCGTGTTCGGAATCTGGCGCGCGCCGGAGAAATTGCGGCGCGCGGCACCGTGGCAGGAGCTCGGGCCTGCATTGATCGACGTGCAGCTGTTCGGCGAGATCGGCCTGGTCGCGGCGCGGCGCGGGCCGGACGGAAGGCCGGCGCCCGTTCCGTTCGGCCCGCTGCGGACGCCCCGCGACGCCGACGGCGCGCTGACCGTGGCCGAGCTCGCCCGGACACCCGACGGCACGCTCGCGCTACGCGGCCCCATGGTGCCGAGACACCCATTTCCGCCGGGAGCGCAGCGAAGCACGTTCCCGTCCCTGACGGCGGCGGCCGACGGCTTTGTCGATACCGGCTGGGCCTGCGAGGCCGACACTCCGGACCTCGCGGTGAGCGGGCCGCCACCAGGCCTGGTGAGCTTCGGCGGATACCGCTTTGCGGTCGGCGAGCTCGCCGCCATCGTCAGCGGCCTCGACCCGACTGGAACCCTCGCGGTACTGCCCGATGCGCTCGCCGGACATCGGTTGGATGGTACCGCCACCAACCGCCAAGCCATCCGCTTGGCGCTGCGCGGCATCGGCGCCAATCCGCTGGTAGTGGAGGCATTCGGCGCGCGGCCGACGCCATAGAGTCACACTCCGCCGACGTTGACCTGGCATTAACAGCCGATGCGTAGGCTTGCGGCCGTTTTCTCTCATCTGCGTACCGCCATGGCATTGCTGGGTCCCATCGTCGTCATTGCCGAGAATCCGGCTGCCGACGCGGTCGAGGCGCTGGGCGCGGCCGGCGCGTTCCCGATTGTCGAGGCGCGCTGGGCCGATGCGCTCGCCGCCATCGACAAGATCGAGCCGTCCGCGCTGGTGCTGGCGGAGCCCGAGCCGCCGCCCGATCCCGCGATCGCCCAGGCGCTGACCGCGCGCATCGAAGCCATGGGCCCACTCATGCCGGTGCTCGCGCGCCTGCGCAGCGCGGACACGCTTCTCCTCCCCTATGCGCTCGCGGTGTCGGTGACGGACCCGATGCGGACGCTGATCGATCGGCTGCGCTCGGCGCTGCGCATTCGCAACCTGCACGCGACCGTGCTGCGCCGCTCCGGCGTCGGCGCGGACGGATGCGCATTTCCGCTGCATGGCAGTCCCGACCATGCGACCGTGCTTTGCGTCGGCCGCGGCCGCCGCTATCCGGAGCTCGCGGTCGCGATCGGCGAGCGCCTCGGCTTGATCGGGGCCATGAGCGTGGAAACCGCCGCGCGCTATCTCAATTCCCGCGACATCGAGGGCATCGTCATCGGTGACGGCTTCGGGCCGCGCGTGGTCGACGCGCTGCTCACGGTGCTGGCCGAGGACGTGCGTTTCCGCGATCTCCCGGTCGGGTTGCTGGCAAGCCGCGCGGTTGGCGACGAGCGGCTGCCCAATCTCATCCAGCTCGACAGCGAGCCGCAGCGCCTGGTCGAGCGCCTGCTGCCTTTCGTGCGCCTGCACGCCTTTGAGACGCACCTCAAGCGCCTGTTGAAGTCGCTCGAGACCGAGGGAACGCTCGATCCGGCGACCGGCCTGTTCGCGCGCGGAGCGTTCTGGAGCGATCTCGCGCGCGCCGTGAAGGACGCCGAAAGCAATGGCGGCTGTCTCTCGGTCGCCCGCTTTTCGTTCGAGGAGACGCGCGACGGCCGCACCCATCTCGATGCGGCGCGCCTGTTCAGCCGGCTGGTGCGCGACATCGATTTCGCCTGCCAGGAGCAGGACGGCTCCATATTGGCGGCCTTTACCGAGACCGACCTGCGCAGCGC
>DATDGG010000545.1:0-18267 GCA_036522235.1 Xanthobacteraceae bacterium | reverse complement strand
TACCCTGTTGGTCGACGCGCTGCGCCACCGGGGTTAAGGGTCAGAGCCGACCGGAGCGCTGCGAACCAATTGCCGCGCAATTAAAGCGGATTGTATCCAGACCTCTTGTAGATCGTCTCGGGCTTGCCATCACCTCGCTTTCGCGCCGAGCATGATGGGAGTGGTTTGGACAAGCTTGAGCGACTTGACCATCTTCTCGGTCGTGGCCTTGTATTTCTTGAAATGAGCGGATTCCAGATGCGATCTATAGGCATCCGTATCCCGATAAATTTCGAAAACCCTGATTCGGGTTGGATTATCTTTTTCAGACACGGCATATAGGACCAGAACTCCTGGCTCTACGCGAATAGCAGTCTCGATTTGCTCCCTGACCGCAGCCTTATAGTCTTCCAATTGGGCGGGATCGATTTCGATTTCCGCGACCTGGACGTATTGCGCTGGCATCTCCTGGGCAACGGCGCGACCCGACAGGGCTGAGACCAGCACTGATGCGCCAACAATGAGAAGTTGCTTCGTGTTCATCTCGTCCTCCTGCGTTCAAGAAATTCAGCACCGCGATTAGTGAACAAGCCGCGGCTAGCGAGGACGTTTTTCGAACACCTCCTTCGCGACGGGCAGCGCCGAGAAGACGTTGGGCCAACCAACGTAGAAAGCCAGGTGCGTGAGGATCTCCGCGGCCTGCGCCTGCGTCAGGCCGTTATCCATCGCCCGGTTGAGGTGATAGGGAATCTGCGCGACCTGGCCGGACGCGATCAGAGCGCTGACCGTGACCAGGCTCCGATCCCGCGGCGCAAGGTCCGGGCGCAGCCACAGGTCGCGGAACAGAACGTCCGTGGTGTACTGCACGATTCCTGGAACCGCCGAGCCGAACTGCTGCTCGACGCGCGCCGCGCGTTGCGCTTCGGCCGCTTGGTCGAGTGGCAGGAGCGGACCTGACGCCGGAGCGAGCTGATCGGTCCCGATCTTGCGCTCCGCAAAGACTTCTTTCGCGACCGCAACCGCCGACATGGCATTCGACCAGCCGGAATAGAACGCGAGATGCGTGATGATCTCGGAAATCTCGGACGGCTTGACGCCGATATCGAGCGCCAGATTGAAATAGGTAGGCATTTCGATCGTCTGGTTCCGGGCGATCAACGCGGCGAGCGTAACGATGCTGCGGTCCCGGGGCGCGAGACCAGGGCGTTTCCACACATCGCTGAGAGGACCTTGCATGTATCTCTCAAGCGCCGGCGCGACCATCCGCACATCGTCAAGCGTCGGCCTGGATCTTGGCCCGTCCTTCGTCCCGCTCCCTTGAGCCGATGAAGCGATCAGAGAGAGCGACGCGATCGTCGCAGCAAGAACGTTCTTTTTCGACCTCCTGTTGTCGAAGCCTGTCGATGCGAGAGAACGAGGTCGCGCCGTGCGCGCCGGCTGCGGGCTGCACCGGCGGCAGGCGCGACGGCGCATGAAGGCGCATTGCGATAAATGCGGCGCTGAGCACAACCAGCGCGCTGACGAGGTACACCCCGCTCAGGCTGGCCCTACCCGCGATGAGCCCCAGCGCCGGGCTGGCGAGCCCCAATGAGAGGTCGAGACAGGCAGTGTAAGCTCCCAAGGCGAGGCCGCGGCTTTGCGGCGGCGCGCGACGTACTGCTTCCACGCCAAAGCCGGGATAAACGAGCGAGTAGCCGAGGCCGGTGAGCGTGACCCCGGCCAACGCCAGCGCGGACCATGGCGCCAGCCAGATCAGTGCCTGGCCGACGGCTTCGATCAGCACGCAGGCGAGCGCCACCTTGGCGCCGCCGATCCTGTCGGGCAGGTGCCCGAAGACCACGCGCCCCACGATGAAGGCGACGCTCAAAGCCGTAAAGGCGAGCCAAGCCGCACCCCATCCGCGCTGTGCGAAGAGCAGCGCGATGAAGGTAATGATCGCGCCAAAGCCGACGCCGCTGAGCGCCAGGCCCAATCCCGGGACCCAGACGGCGCCAGCCACCTCGGTCAACGCAGCCGACCTGTGGGGGAGCGGCGCGACGGCGCGTAGCGGCGCGATCAGCGGCAGCGCGGCGAGCGGGATCAGCGTCGCCGCGAGCGCAATCGCCACAAAGCCATGGCTGGTATACAGGGCGCTGCCGGCTGGTGCACCGACCGCAAAGGCGGCGTAGAGCGCCGTCCCGACCCAGGCCATGACCTTGCCGGTGTTCTGCGGCCCCATGAGCGCCAGTCCGAAGCTCAGGGCACCGGTGATGATGAAGCTCTCCGCTCCGCCGAGCAGCGCGCGGCCCAAGAGCAGAATTGCGACCGACGTCTCGGGCTTGTCGACGAAGCGCAGCGAGAGCAGGTAGAGCAACCCGGCCGCGACTGCGACCAGCAGGCCGGTGACGACTGTATGCTTCGCGCCCCTGCGGTCGGCATGGTGGCCCGCCCACAGCCGCGACAGCAGGGACGCCGCGAACTGGCTGCCGGCCACAAGTCCGACCACGAAGGTGCTCAGGCCGAGGCCCTGATGGACGTGAAGCGGGAGCACCGGCATCGCCAGGCCGATGACGAGGTAGGCAACAAAGACGACGGCCATGATCGGCAGCAGCGCCGCGACCGAGCGGCCCTGCCGCACCGTGCTGCGCAACCGGCTAGGTTCTTTGTTTTCGTTCTTGTCCATGGTTGTTGAAATCCGGCCGCGTGACCGAACGGAATCCTTCCAAATTGCTGAAACAGTCGTTGTCTCGCGCGTGCTTTGCGATTGGCGCGAACGACCTCTGTTATATGCGGCGGTGCGGCATGCGATTAGACGACAGAACTGGCAAGGACTTATGAGAGCCGCTCATGGATTCTCGCCACCGGAAGCGAGGCGAGCGAGAGCCGCCTCTTTCAATTCCGAGGACAAATGAAGACGCGAGCCGAAGAGCGGAACGGCAATCAATCCGCGTTGATCCCGGCGAACTTGACCAGACGGCCCATATCCGCCGGCGACAAAGCCATTATTTGATCACACGATCTATTCGATCTTGACGTTGGCGGCCTTGATGACTGGCGTCCACCGCGCGATCTCGCTCTTGACCAAGGCGGCAAGCGCCTCCTGACCGCGCCGCTCCTTGCCGGGGACGTCGCAGCCGAGATCGGTGAGGCGCTTGCGCACGTTCTCGTCGTCGAGGGCCTTGTCGAGCGCAGCAGTGAGCTTGTCGAGAATGGGCTTTGGCGTTGCCTTGGGGGCGAAGAGGGCATACCAGCCGGTCGCCTGGAACTCGGGCAGCCCGGCCTCGCGGGTGGTCGGCACGTTCGGCAGCGCCGGATTGCGCGCCGGCGTGGCGACCGCATAGCCTTTGATCGTCCCGCCTTGAATTTGTTGAACGACGTCGGAAATGCTGTCGCACATGTAGTCGACCTGGCTGCCCATGAGGGCGTTGATGGCGGGACCAGCGCCGCTGAAGGGCACCATGGCGGGCTTCACGTCGAGCATCGTGTCGAGCAGCAGGCAGGTGAAATGCGAGATCGAGCCGATGCCGGCATGCCCCACATTCAGCCGCTCGCCGTTGGCTTTCACATAGGACACGAATTCGTTGAGGTCCTTTGCAGGAAAATCCTTGCGGGCAAAGATCACGACCGCCTGATCGACGACCAGGCCGATCGGCTCGAAGTCGACGTCAGGCTTGTAGGGGAGCTTGGGATAGAGCCCGACGGAGCCCGCATGGGTGCCCATCTGGCCCATCTGTATGGTGTAGCCGTCGGGGGTCGCGCGCATGGTGCGGGTCGAGCCAATCGTGCCGCCGGCGCCGGCCACGTTCTCGATCACGAGCTGCTGCCCGAGCGTGCGCGACATGTGCTCACCGATGATGCGGGACGTGATGTCGGTCGGCCCGCCGGGAGCGAACGGCACGATCAACGTGATCGGACGTGACGGATAGACCTGAGCGGTCGCGCCCCCATTCATTGCGAACGTCGCCGCGAGAGCGGCGGCGAGAAGCCATTTTCCCATGTTCCCCTCCGAGGGCCGGATGCTGGCGGCACCCGCGCGGCGCCCACCGTAGCACGCCCTGGAGGCCGCTACTGCGCTGCACTTTCGCGCCGATCCGATGATTTCGCCAGATTCGCCGAGGGCCTGCGCATAGCTGGCTTGCCGGAATGAGCGATGACCGCACATGCGGCGAAAGCCGTCGCGGTGATCGACAATCCAAAACGCGGATTTGGTTGGTGAATCGCCTGCGGTCGGTCGCCCGCGCAGGCGTTCGGCGCGAAAGGCGAGCGCCATGTTGCGCTGCGGTACAGATTCGGCGCCGAACAGCGAAATACGGCGTTGCGGGCGAATAGCGCAGCGCTTTTGCTCGCTGTTGCAACTGATAAGTCTAACGAATTGGCTTCAAATAACTTGGCGTTATTGCTGATAGAGGTGAGCAACGCCCAGGACCACACAACGACAGGACCACACAACGATTTGACGCCAATACTGCGCGGCGCGATTGCGGAGAGTGACAAGTCAGCGTAGCGTACCTAGTTCATGCGACTTTGCTTGGACGTGGGAGGGAGCGATGAATCGTACCCGAGCACTGGCCACATTTGGCATGGTACTTGCGGGAACGTTTATCTGGCGCGCAGCCGCGGCCCCGACGGAAAATCCCCCGGCGGTAACCGCGCACGGCGCGCCGTTTAATCAACAATCAGTCTGGCGAACCTGGAAAATCTATTGCGACACCTGCCATTTCGGTCCCAAGGCACGCGCGGGACTGAATCTGGAGTCCTTGGACCTCGCCAGTCTCGACGAGAAGGGCGCGGTTTGGGAGAAGCTGTTGCGCAAGCTGCGCAGCGGCGAGATGCCGCCGGCCGGCATGCCGCGGCCGGACGCCGCCACCTATGAGGCCCTGGTCAAGTCGATCGAGGCCGAACGCGATCGGGTGGCGCAGGTCAAGCCCAATCCCGGACATCCCACGCTCCATCGCCTCAACCGCGCGGAATACGCCAACGTGGTCCGCGATCTGCTGGCGGTCGAGGTCGACGTCGCGGAAATGCTGCCGGCCGACGATACCGGCTACGGCTTCGACAATATCGGCGACGTGTTGCAAGTGTCGCCTTTGTTGATGGAACGCTACCTCTCCGCAGCCGGCAAGATCAGCCGCCTGGCGGTGGGCGATCCGGCGACGCCGGTGTCCTATCAGACCTATGGGGTCTCGCACGGGCTCAATCAGGCCGACCGCATGAGCGAAGACATGCCGCTCGGCTCGCGCGGGGGCACGGCGGTTCGCCACCGTTTCCCGGTGGACGGCGAATATGAGATTTCGGTCGCTCTGGCGCGCGGCAAGGCCGATGAGTTCCTGGGAATGGGCACGGAACGCAAGATCGATCTGCGGCTCGACGATCAACGGCTCGGGGTGTTCACCATTGCGGCCACCAAGGGCGGGCAGGGAAACTATCAAGCAGGCTATGGCGGCTTCGGCAGCGGAAACGATCCCGATGCCCACATGAAAGTCCGCCTGCCGGTCAAGGCGGGCACCCACACGCTGCTGGCGGCATTCCTGAAAGACACCGTGGTCTCCGAAGACATCGTTCCCAAGCGCGGCCGTGACGGGAACGACAAGGACTACTTCGAGGGCATCGGCAGCATATCCGTGGTCGGCCCCTACGATGTGCAAGGGCCGGGCGTGACCGAGAGCCGTGACAAGATCTTCCTCTGCCATCCGGCCGCGCCCACCGAGGAACGCCCGTGCGCGGAGAAGATCATCACCAACCTGGCGCACCGCGCCTATCGGCGGCCGATTGCGGCCGACGACCTGCCGCCGCTGCTGGCGCTCTACCAGCAGGGCGCCAAGAACGCGGGTTTCGAGGCGGGCATCAGGTTGGCGCTGCAGAAGATCCTGGTGTCGCCCGAGTTCGTTTTCCGGATGGAGTTCGATCCGCCGGACGTGGCGCCCGGGAGCGTTCACCGGGTCAGCGACGTCGAGCTGGCGTCGCGCCTGTCGTTCTTCCTGTGGAGCAGCATGCCCGACGACGAGCTCTTGGCCGTTGCCGAGCGCGGCGGCTTAAGCGACGTGTCGGTCATGGAGGCCCAGGTCCGGCGCATGCTGGCCGATGTGCGCTCGCAGGCGCTGGTCAAGAACTTCGTCGGCCAGTGGCTGTTCCTGCGCAATATCCCGAGGATACAGCCGGATTCGGGAGCCTTCCCGAACTTCGACGACAATCTGCGCCAAGCGCTCGAGCGGGAAACCGAGCTCGTGGTCGAAAGCACGTTGCGCGAGGACCGCAGCGTCACCGATCTGCTGACGACGGACTACACATTCGTCAACCAGCGCCTGGCCGAGCATTATGGGATGAAGGGCATCTACGGCAACGAGTTCCGCCGCGTCCCGGTGGTCGACCAGAACCATCAGGGCCTGCTCGGACAAGCCAGCATCATGACGGTGACCTCCTATCCCAATCGGACGGCGCCGACCATACGCGGCAAGTGGGTGCTGGAGCAGCTCCTGGGCACGCCGCCGCCGCCGCCGCCGCCGAATGTTCCGGCCTTGAAGGACGACGGCGTCGTGAAGACGCTGACCATGCGCCAGCGTATGGAAGAGCACAGGGCCAGTCCGCAATGCGCGGTCTGCCACCGGCTCATGGATCCGATCGGCTTTGCGCTGGAGAACTACGACGGGATCGGCCGCTGGCGCGATGCCGCCGAAGAAGGAGGAGGCGGAGCGATCGATTCCTCGGGCGTCCTGCCTGACGGCACGGAATTCAACGGGCCGGCAGGCTTGCGCGCGATCCTGGTCGCCAAGCGGGAAATGTTCGCGGAAACCTTCACCGAACGGCTCCTGACCTATGGGCTCGGTCGCGGCCTCGAAGAATACGACGCACCCATTATTCGCAAGATCGTGCGCGACGCATCGGCGGGTGACCAGAAATGGTCATCCATTGTTCTTGGTATCGTCAACAGCAACCCGTTTCAGATGAGGAGGGTAAGCAATGGTAGTAACTAGAAAATCGATTCCCCGCCGCGCCTTCTTGCGTGGGACGGGTGCGGTCTTGGCTCTGCCGGTGCTGGATGCCATGACCCCGGCCTTTGCGGTCGACAAGGCAGCGCCGATCCGCATGCAGTTCGTCGAGGTCCCCAATGGGATCATGAACCTGAACAGCGAGTGGACGCCCAAGGTGGAGGGCGCCGACTTCGAGCTCTCCCCGACACTCCAGCCGCTCGCGTCATTCCGCGACCGCATGCTGGTGCTGACCGGGCTCGATCAGCAACAAAGCGCCGGCCTCGCATTCGAGGTGGGCGGCGATCATCCGCGCGCCTGCACGGCCTGGCTGACGGGAACGCATGCCAAGATGACGTCGGGCGCGGATCTGCACGCCGGAACCTCGGCCGACCAGATCGCGGCGAAGGAATTCGGCAAATATACCCAGCTCGCCTCGCTCGAGATCGGCCTGGAGACGCCCGAGGTCGTGGGCGCCTGTGAGTCCGCCTATGGCTGCGCCTATTACAACACGATCGCGTGGCGCAACGAGACCACACCGCTGCCGATGGAGAACCGCCCGCGCGTCATCTTCGAGCGTCTGTTCGGCGACTCGGGCACCTCCGACCCGAAGGCCCGCATGGCGCTGCGGCAGGAGGATCGCAGCATCCTCGATGCCGTCAACGCCGACGTGAAGCGCCTGCGCGGAAAGCTCGGCGGGCCGGACCGCGGCAAGATCGACCAGTATCTGGACGCGGTGCGCGACGTCGAGCGGCGCATGCAGCTCGCCGAGACGCAGGGCGATCGCGACCTGCCGCAGGTCACGGCCCCGGTCGGCATCCCGCCGGTCTTCTCGGACTACTACAAGCTGATGGCTGATCTCATGGTTCTGGCCTGGCAGACCGACATGACGCGCGTCGGCACCTTCCAGATGGGCCACGAGATGAGCGGGCGCGCCTATCCGGAGCTCGGATTCGGCGATTCCCATCACTCCGTGACGCATCACCACGGCGATCCCGAGAAGATCGCGAAGACCGTGCAGATCAACACCTTCCATATCAAGATGCTGTCGTATTATCTCGACAAGCTGCGCGCGACGCCGGACGGCGACGGCTCGCTGCTTGATCACTCAATGATCCTCTATGGCGGCGCGTTGAGCGACGGCAATCTGCACCTCTATACCAGCCTGCCACTCCTGCTCGTCGCCGGCGGTGTTGCCGGGATCAAGGGCGGACAGCATATCCGCTATCCCAACCGCACCCCGATGACCAACCTGCTGCTCACGATGCTGGACAAGGCCAATGTTCCGCGCGTGGAGCGGCTGGGCGACAGCACCGGAAGGCTCGATCTGACGTACACCGCAAAGGCGGCGGACGCTCAACCAAAGGGAAAGACGCTCTAGAGCGTCTCGATAAGGCTTGCCTATCCGCCGTTATGGTCGCCGGGCTTGACCCGGCGACCTCGGCGAGGAGGGCGCGAGGCTTCAAGACGCGAGTTCGGCACATAGTGGTTCGGCACATGATGGTTCGACCCATGACGGTTCGACACCAACCCAAACCGCTCCAAATCGGAGAACACAGATGAGCATCAAGGCAAAGATTCTGGCGAGTGCGCTAGGCTTGCCGCTCCTTGCGGGCACTGCGTTTGCCGCCGAGACCAAGTCACTCGAAGGCGCGGCGGCGCTGATCGCGGCGGCCGAGCGCAATGACGCGCAGACGGTCGATCGTCTGCTGGGCGCAGGCGCCGACCCGAAGGCGGCCAATGAATACGGCGCGACCGCGCTTTACGCGGCCGCCGCGAATGCCGATCCGGCCATCGCCGTGAAGCTGTTGGCGGCGGGGGCCGATCCCAATGCGCACCTGCTGTCGGGCGAGACGCCCCTCATGGAGGCGGCGCGCCAGGGCAATCTCGCCACCGTGCATGCGTTGCTGGCGGGCGGCGCGGATCCCAAAGCGCAGGAAGCAAATGGCGGACAGACCGCCTTGATGTGGGCGGTATCTCAGCACCAGTCGGCGGTAACCGAGGAACTGGTGCGGCATGGCGCCGACGTCAACGCCCATTCGAAGACCGGCTTCACCGCCTTGATGTTTGCGGCCCAGCAGGGCGATGCGGCGTCGGCTCGCATCCTGCTCAACGCCAACGAGAACCCGAACGAGGTCCTGCCGAAGTCGGGGGCGACGCCCCTGATCATCGCCAGCTCCATCGGCAATCCCGATGTGGCGACGCTGCTCCTCGACAAGGGCGCCAATCCCAACGTGGTCGATGCAAACGGCTTCACCGCCTTGCATCATGCGGTGCGGGATTCGGATTACGGCATTGACCCGGCCACCAAGGCTACCGCGGTGACCGTCGTGAAGACGCTGCTTGCGCACGGCGCCAACCCGAATGCGCGGCTCAAGATCGACGAGGAAAAGGCCGCCGCCGAAAGGAAGGCGAACGCCGGCGGCGTCGGCGCACGCGCCAAGCGCACCGCCATGACCATCACCGAGATCGAGCTGAACGGGGCGACGCCGGTCGCGCTGGCCGCGGAAGTCAACAACATCGAGGCCATCAAGCTGCTGGTGGACGCCGGAGCGGACCCGCTCCTTGCGACCGAGTCCGGCACGACGCCGCTGATGCTGGCGTCCGGGGCCGGCACGGACGTGCAAAGGGCGCGATCGCTCGAAGAGCGGGCGACCGCGGTCCAGACTGCAAGGTATCTCGTCGACCACGGCGCCGATGTGAACGCGGCCGGTCAGTTCGGCTGGACCGCGCTGCACTCGGCCTCCTATCAGGGATTGAACGACGTCGTTGAATACCTGGTCAGCAAGGGCGCCAAGCTCGATGCCATGGACGGCCTCGGGCAGACTCCGCTGAGCATCTCGCTCTCCGTCCTCACCAAGGATGCGGGCGCTCGCCGCCTCCAGGTCCCGCGCCGCTACCGGGCGGAGACCGCCGACCTTCTGCTCAAGCTGGGCGCCACCCCGCTCAACAAATCCGGGGTCGTGGTCGTGCTCCAGCGCAATGGGGACCTGGTCGCCGGGGAATAGACCGCTCTCACCTAGCGCTTGATTCTTCATGGCCGGGCCCAAGTCCCGGCCATGATTTTTTTGGCGGGCGCGTTCTCGACCGGCCCAGCGTCGTCATGGCCGGCAATGACAAACAAATGGGGATGGCTCACCCGATATAGAGCGACCCCAGGTGCGCGGTCAGTCGTCCCATCACCAGGACGCCGCACCACACCAGAAGGGTGGCGGCGACAAGCTTCATGGCCCGCGGGGAGACGGCCCCCGCTGTCTCCCAGGCGGCCGCCTCGCGCTTGACCGTTCCATAGAAGTACAGCGTCAAAATGATGCCGACGATAACAAGCGAAGACTTCAGCATGAACGCGGCGTCGGCGACATATTGGGTCGGTTTCGTCATCCACAGGGCGAAACCGCTGAGCAATTGCAGCAAAACCCCGACCCAGATGAGGGGAAACAGCCGCTTGAGCGCGGCATAGGGTATCGCCTTGAACAGCCCGAGCAGCCGCAGGTTGATGATCAAGATGAAACCGATGACGATCGCCGTTCCGAAGGCGTGCAGCGTCAGCGCGAGCGGCCAGCCCCATAGCTCGCTGCGGACCAAAGCGGAGAACTGCGTATTTTCCAGCCATGCAAGCATCGCCATCCCTCCCGATCAAAGATAGGCCAGCAGCCGGCCGCAGGCGATCGCCCCGGCCCACGCCAGCAGCACCACGACGGCGACCCACTTGGCGGCAGCCGGCGCGTCCTCTCCGGCCTGGACCTTCCAAAGCCGGTCGGACGCCGAGAAATACAGGACCGCCGCCACGCCGAGCGGGATGAAAGCTATCTTCGGTGCGAACGTATAGTCGTTCACCACGTAACGGTAGCTGTCGGCAGCCATCATCATCATCCCGGTAACGACGTTGATCAGCACACCCAGAAACAGCAACGGCAGCAGCCGGTGCACGGCCGCAAAGGACACCGATTTCCAGAAGCCCAGCACCCGCAGCATGACGGCGAGCGCCGTCCCGAAGATCAGGCAGTATCCGAAGAAATGCACGATCTGCGTGGGCACGAACCAGGCCCTGCTTTTCATCAGTGATTCGACGACGGTGGAGATGCCGGCACTTGGATCAGCCGGCAGCACATCCATCGCGGTGCGGATCTCGGCGTGATTGATCAGCCCGCCGCGGTGTCCGGTTTCGGTCATGATGCCGAGGGTGCCGATTGCCAACAGCAGAACCAAAGCGAGCGACAGCTTGGAAAAGCGTCCGGCATACCGACAGCGCCACAGCTCCAGCCAGGCGGCGGTGCCCGTCAATGCGAGGCCAAGCAGCGTCAACAACGCCATGTCGCGATGGGCATTGATCAGGGCCTTGGAAATCTCCGGCACCGGCGGCTGGGTCAAGGCCCACATCGCGGCGGTGCCGGTCACATAGGTCGGGACGCCGACGATGCTGCATATGACGAAGAGGATGAGGCTGCCGCGCTTCATGCCATCATTGTTGGTGAGAAGGGCCACGACAAAGAAGAAGATGGCGAATACGAACCCGGCGGTCGGGACGTGGTTCAGGAAGAGATGGGCATGCGGCCAAAGCGGCGAGGTCGAGACGTCGGGAATCTCGACGGCCGATAGGAGCTCGCGGTGATGTATGGGGAAGCCAAGCTCGTCCGCCGCGACGGTCAGGCCCAGAGTCACGATGGCGAGCCCCAACACCAGATGGAGGGGATCGATGGATGCGCGGCGAGAGCGCAACAGCTCGATCCAGGCGACCACGCCGGTCAGCACAAGAGCCGCAAGTGCCGCCATCCCCCAAGCGTAGTGCGTGCTCATCGCATCCTTGAGGTCCTTGGCAATCTTGGGACCGGCGAGCACCGCCATCGAGCCCTCGCCGCTGAGATAGATCGGGAGCGACAGCAGGGCCAGCATGCCAATCACGAAGAGGCAGGTTCGCTTGACCCCGGTATTGCTGGTGCGCAATCCGGCGATGTAGAAGCCGAGCACAAACAGCAGCCCAAAGGACGGGAAGACGCTGATGAGTATGTGCCAATGCGACCAGGATTGCGGAATTACATGCATAGACAGGCCCTCCCCATCCCGGGATTAACCCCGCCCGGGTAATTCTTGCAGGCTTGTTTTAGATGCCGCTGTCAGTCCCCTGAGCGTAATCGAAAAGCCGCAGCAATGTGAAATGATTTCAGTGCGGTGGCGGCGGCGAGCAGCCGCGCTTATGCCCGATAAGAATCGCTCCGGTTTCGAAGCGTCGATCGCGGCGGGCGCCGCAGGCACCAACGAAGATCGAACGGACCAGCCACCGCTCCGAAAATGGTCGTGACCGGATAGATTCGGCGGCGTAAGCTCCCCTAACCCAATTCTCCGGGCACGGAGCACTGCGATGTCGAAATGCGCGCAGGTTCACAATCTCCATCGCAACCTCGCCAAGGCGCTGCGGCGCGCGACCGCGATCGCGGTTTTGGGCGCGAGCGTCGCAATTGTTGCAGCGCACGCGCAGGCGCCGGCCCCCGCCGGCAAAATCCCTGAGCTCGGCTCCGTCAAGTTCGCCTGGCTCGCCTTCGGGGTTCATTGGTTCGACCCGCCGACTGGAGTGGGCCGCGGCCCGATCCGGCAGGACCCGGCCCATCACTTTCATGGCAACCGGGACGGCCCCGGACAGGTGACGCCGGACATCGGCGACACCAAGGACCCGGTGCTCAAGCCGTGGGCGGCCAGGCAGATGCAGGAGTCGAACGACGAGGTGCTGAGCGGCAAGCGCGGGCTTCCGTTCGTCGCCCAATCGACCTGCCATCCGGGCGGCGTTCCGGGGCAATTGCTGACGCCGGCCGAGCCGTTCTATTTCATCCAGACCCCGAAGGAAGTCTGGATGATCTGGCAGACCGATCACATGGTGCGCCGCGTCTTCATGACCGGCCAGCATTCCGAGGCCGTGACACCGTCATGGTTCGGTGAGTCGATCGGTCATTACGAAGGCGGCGACACCTTGGTGGTCGACACGATCGGGCTCTCGGTCCGCAACAGCTTCCTCGATTGGTACCGCACCCCGCATACCGAGAACGAGCACGTGGTCGAGCGCTTCAAGCTCGCCCAGGATGACAAGACGCTGGAAGCCCTGGTCAAGGTCGAGGACCCCGACACCTTCAACGAGCCGCTCTATATGGTGCAACGCTGGCGCAAGGTACCGAACCCGCTGCTGGAGTACAGCTGTGCGGAAAACAACGGGGATCACTTCGCCAAGAACCTGTTCCCGATCCCGCACGCGGAACGGCCGGATTTTTAGAACACTTTCATGTTTACCGTCGATATCCTGCATCGGGCTGTGGCGGAGCCCGCATGACCGCCCTGCAGAATTATTACCGCCCGAACCCCCTCACCCCCCTCTCCCCTTCGGGGCGAGGGAGTGAAACGCCGTGCCTATCCCACCAACAATCTAAATTTGTTGATGCGTTGGGGCACGACGGCCTCGCCTCAGGCGCCAGCGAGCTCCCCCACCCCGAAGGGGAGAGGGTTGGGATGAGGGGTTCCGGCCTCGGTTGTGTTATTCGCGATGCCGAGATTTCTTCACAGGCTCCTCCGCCGGCGATGACACCGATGTGGGTCCGCCAGCGCTCCGCCGTTCACGCCCGCCCCATGGGCAACGGGCTGCGATCGGCGAGCTCCATCTGCCGATAGGCGAGCTTCTCCATCAGCTCCGCTCGCGCGCCGCGATGGGCCACGTCCTCGAACAGATTGTCCAGCTCGTGGGGATCGTTCTGCAGGTCGTAGAGCTCGCCGTAAGCATCGCCGTGCGCGATGGTCATGCGCCAGCGTCGGGTCACCAGGGTGCGCAACCGCGAGCCTGCAGGCAGGGCGAACACGGCACGCTGCTGGTCGTCCTCGATCACCATCGAGTCGCGCGCGAGGCTCGCGCGCCCGCCGGTGAGAACCGGCAGCAGGCTGGCGCCCTGGACGCCGTTGTAGGGCTCGACCTTCACCCGGTCGAGGATGGTCGGCGCAATGTCGAGCGTACCGGCCAGCACGTCGGTGCGCGCCGCCGCCCGTGCGCCGGGCTCGGCCCAGATGAACGGCACATGGGTGATGCCCTCGTAGTGGGCCGGCCCTTTCAACAACAACTGATGATCGCCCAGATAGTCGCCATGATCGGTGGTGAAGATAACGACGGTGTCGTCCGCCAATCCGAGCCCGGCGAGCGCCCCGAGCACGCGCCCGACCGCGTCGTCGATCATCGCGATCATGCCGCAGGAGAGCGCCATCGCTTCGCGCGCCTCGCGCTCGTTGACCGCAAAGGCAGCCTGGCCGGCGGTGTCGACCTTGGTGCTCGCGCGCTCCGCCAGCGCCCAAGCCACCGGCCGGGCGAGCGCGCGGTTGCCGGGGCGGAAGCTCGGCGGCAACGCCATGTCCAAGGGATCGTACATCGACCAGTAGCGGCCGGGCGGCGTGAACGGATGATGCGGGTCGGGAAACGACGCCATCAAGAAGAACGGCTGGCTGCGGCCGCCTTCGGCATGGCGCGCCAGCCATTCGCAGCTTTTGTCGGCGATATAGGCGGTCGGATAGAGCTCCTCCGGGATCGGCGTGCGGATCGCCTGTGGGCAAATGTAATCGTGCGGCAGTTGGTTCTTGGGGTCTCGAAGGTCGTCGGCGTCCGGCCGCCGCGACTTGAGCCAGGTGTAATAGTGGCCACCGACCTGATCGCCGTGCGCCGTGCACAGATCGACATGCGCGAAACCGTAGAACGGAAGCTGCATCGGAAAATCGTGGCCGGCCTCCCAGCGCCTGGGATGCTCCTGGTCATAGGGCCCGTCCTGCGCAATCGGCTTTTTCGCCTCGGCGAAGCTCGCATCCAGCACCTGGTCCCCCGGGCGCGTCGGCGGACGCTTGAGGATCGGCGGATAGGGGCCGAAATTCTGCAGGTGGCTCTTGCCCACCAGCGCGGTCGCGTAGCCGGAAGCCCGCAACGCATCGACGAAGGTGTTGGAGAAAAGCGACAGCGGCGAGCCGTTGCTGCGCACCCCATGCACCGAGGGCATGCGCCCGGTCATCAGGGTCGCACGGTTGGGCATGCACACCGGCGTGGCCACGTAGAAACGTTCGAAGAACGTGCCGCGCGCCGCGATGGAATCGATATGCGGCGTCTTAAGCAGGGGATGACCGGAGCAGCCGAGATAGTCGACACGGTGCTGATCGGTGATGAAGAGGAGAATGTTGGGACGCATGCGACGATGAGCTTACCTGATTGCAATAATGAATGCCTGCGTAAGCACTCAGTCGCCGTCGCCCTTGAAACCCGACGCCTTGACCAGGCGCGCCCACCGCTCCGCCTGCGCCCTGATGTCGGCCGCGAATCCCGGCCCGGTTTCACCCGACATGTCGAACCCCTGCTCTTCGAGCTTTGCTCTCACGCCGGGATCGGCATGGGCCGCCTTGGCGGCGTCGAGCAGGCTCTCCGTCACGGCCGGCGGCGTCGCGGCGCGGAGCATCAGGCCGAACCAGACGCTGGCAGTGAATTCGGCATGGCCCTGTTCCGCGAAGGTCGGCGTCTGCGGCAGGAAACGCGAACGTGTCGCCGAGGTGACGGCGATGACGTTGAGCTTTCCGTCCTGGATCAGCGGCAAGGTCGACTGCACCTGCGCAAAGCCGAACAGCACATGTCCGGCCATGAGATCGCTCGCCTGATAGCCCGACCCCTTGGCCGGCACGTGAACCAGATCGAGACCGAAGCGCTCGTTCAATTGGAAGCCGAGAAAGTGGGCCGGGGTGCCGACGTTGTAGGATGAGTAGCTGAGCTTGCCGGGATTCTTCCTGATCCACGCCAAGAGCTCGTCCAGCGTCTTCGCCGGCACGGTGGGATTGGCGACGAGCACGAGCGGCGCCTGTACGCCGCGGATGAGCGGGATGAAATCGTCCAGCGTCCACTTGGCGTTGGGGAAGGCGCTCGGACTGATCTCGGTGATCGCCTGCGTGGTGACAAGGATCAGATTGCCGTCGGCCGGCTCGCGCGCGACGTATTGCGTGCCCACATTGCCGTTCGCCCCCACCTTGTGGTCGACGATGATGACGCGCCCGAGCGTCTTGGCCATGTGATCCGCGATCAGGCGGGCGTACGGATCGACCGCTCCGCCAGGGGCCAGCGGAACGAGCACGCGGATCGTGCGCGAACTGGTCTGCGCCCGGGCGGCCGGGACGCCGGCAACGCTGCCCGCAAGGGCCGTCGCGGAGGCCAAAAAGGTCCGTCGGTTCATCACAAGCCGAGCGTAGCTGAAACAACTGGCTATTGTTATTTTTTATGCCATCCCATGTCGATCTGTGGCGGGCCAGTTCGTCGACCCAGTGAGCGAGACGATTCAGCGGCGATGGCGCCGCGGCTCGCCCCAGGAGGAGCTCTCAGATGCGCTTCATGTTCATCGTCAAGTCCGCCCACCCGGGGCCCCCGACACCGGAGCTCGTCGAGGCGATGCACAAGCTCGCCGACCGGGAAATCAAGGCCGGCCGCTTGCTCGACCATGGCGGCCTGATGCCGCTTGCGACGGGCGCGCAGGTGCGCATCACCGACGGGCGCCTCAGCGTCGTCGACGGTCCGTTCGTCGAGGCCAAGGAGGTGATCGGCGGCTACGCCGTCTTCGAGCTGCCGGGCAAGGAGGAAGCCCTGGCCTCAGTGAAGGAGTTCATGCAGCTCCACAAGGATCTCATGCCGGAATGGGATGGAGTCTGCGAGCTTCGCGCCTTGGCGGCGGGTGGCCCTTGAAGCGACGCGATCCATCCGCCGACGTCCATCGCGCGATCCTGGCGGTCTGGCGCATCGAGCAGCCCCGGCTGATCACCAGCCTGGCCCGGATGCTGCGCGACGTGCCGCTGGCCGAGGACCTGACGCAGGAAGCCCTGTTGGCCGCGCTCGAGCACTGGCCCGCGGACGGCGTTCCGGACAAGCCCGGCGCCTGGCTGATGGCGACCGCCAAGCACCGGGCGCTCGATCATCTGCGCCGCGGCAAAATGCTCGAGCGCAAGCACGAATGGGTCGCCTCCGACATGGAGGCAGAGCAGCAGGCCATGCCGGACTTCGACTCCGCACTCGACGACGACATCGGCGATGAGCTGCTGCGGCTCATCTTCACCGCCTGTCACCCGCGGCTTTCGCCGGAAGCCCGGGCAGCGCTGGCGCTGCGGATGATCTGCGGCCTGGCCACCGAGGAGATCGCCAGGGCTTTCCTGCAGCCGCCCGCAACCATCGCCCAGCGCATCGTGCGCGCCAAGCGCACCCTGTCGGAATCAGGGCTCGCCTATGAGACCCCGCGCGGCGCGGCGCTCTCGGAGCGCCTCGCCTCGGTGCTGGGGGTCGTCTACCTCATCTTCAACGAAGGCTACACGGCCTCGCGCGGCGACGACTGGTTGCGGCCGCAGCTCTGCAATGAAGCGCTGCGCATGGGCCGCGTGCTCACCGCCATCGCGCCGCACGAGCCCGAGGCGCATGGACTGCTCGCCCTGATGGAGCTCAACGCCTCGCGTACAACAGCCCGCACCGACCAGGCCGGCGAGCCCATCCTGCTGCTGGAGCAGAACCGCGCGCTCTGGGACCAGCTGCAGATAAGGCGCGGCCTGCAGGCGCTCGGCCGAGCGCGCGAGCTCGGCGGAGCCGGCGGCTTCTACGCCCTCCAGGCCGCCATCGTGGCCTGCCACGCTCAGGCGAGGACGGCGGGCGACACCGACTGGCCACGCATCGCCGGCCTCTACATGGAGCTGACCGCGATCGCGCCCTCGCCGGTCGTGGAGCTCAATCGCGCGATCGCGGTCAGCATGGCGCAGGGTCCGGCCGCAGGGCTCGCGATCGTGGAGAGCCTGTTGGATGAGCCCGCGCTCAAAGCCTATCATCTGCTGCCGAGCGTGCGCGGCGACCTGCTGCACCGACTCGGCCGCCACGCCGAGGCGCGCGCCGCATTCGAAGCGGCCGCGGCGCTCGCGGGCAATCGGCGCGAGCACGATCTCTTGCGGCGGCGCGCCGCCGCCGCGGCCGACGCTGCGCGATCGTCATGAGCCGGCGCCTAGTTTAGAGCATGATCGGCTGCAAGCCCCTTGTCGCCAGCCCGGCCTCGAAAGCCGGTTTCAGGGCGAAGCGGCAGGGGCCAGGACGAAAAACCGGCTGACTCGGTCGAAAATGACCCGGAGCAGGCATAGAGCGGAGGCCTTTCAGATCGAAGCTCAGGCCGGGCCGGGATCAGGCATACCGCCGGCTAAGATGTCTCAGCGCGTCAGTCTGAGCGATGGTGAGGGATTGCTGCCCTCTCTATGTAGCGATGAGCCGCGCGCGGAAAGAACGGACCAGCGTGTTCGCCAGCGGTCTACGCATAGAGTGCGCGATTTCGTCTTCGCG
>DATDGG010000544.1:0-13063 GCA_036522235.1 Xanthobacteraceae bacterium | reverse complement strand
AGCCACGACGTGCGGGTCTGGGCCATGATGGAGACGCCGCTCGCCATGCTGCACGCGCAGGCGATCGCGGCCGCCGCCGCCGACGCGGAGAACCGCCTCACCGCCTTCGTGATGGGCACCAACGATCTCGCCAAGGAGACGCGCGCCAAGATCATGCCCGGCCGCGCCGCCATGCTGCCCTGGCTGATGACCTGCGTGGCGGCGGCGCGCGCCTACGGGATCGACATCATCGACGGCGTCTACAACGATCTCGGCAATGCGGAGGGCTTCGCGCAAGAATGCGGCGCGGCGCGCGACCTCGGCTTCGACGGCAAGACGCTCATTCATCCGAACCAGATCGAGACCTGTAACGCAGCCTTCTCGCCTGCCGTCGAGGAGGTAGCGCAAGCCAAGAAAATCATCGCGGCCTTCGATCTGCCGGAAAACCAGGGCAAGGGCGTGGTGGCGCTCGACGGCCGCATGGTCGAGCGCCTGCATGCCGACATGGCGCGTCGCACGCTGGCGATCGCCGAGGCGATCGCTGCACGGGCATAACGCGGCTTGCGAAGCAAGCCCCCGGCACCCTTCGAGACCCGACGTGCCGGCAAAGCAGGTCTGTGGGCGGCGCTTGAACCCGGCCCTCTTTACGTTCGACTAACCATTCAGGCTGAGAAACTCGCCAGCCGCGAGGGCTTCGACACAAGAGATTTGCCTTACGGCGCTAAAGCCAGCTTCGGCGAACCGAAAGTCACGGCGCCGCCGAGAGCGTTGCGGCCGGCGTAGCTTCGAGGTCTCAAGCAGCCTTTAACGGAGATGAAAAATGATCGGACGTGTCATCGGCACGGTCGTTACCACGCTACTCTATGGCTGGATCATGATGGCCTATACGCCGCAGGCGGCGCTGATCACCGGCCAGAACGCGGCCCGGCAGCTCGACAATACCGACGCCGGATATGTCACCGCGGTGCAGACGATGAATGTCTTCAGCGCGGCCGGCACCATCATGACGGTGCTTTTCATCGGCGTCCTGGCGTGCATCTGGTTCAAGCCGGTGCGCGATGCAATCAAGAAAACCTCGCAGGCGCTCGCCGTCCTGCTCGCGGCCGGTGGAGCGCTGTTGATCGGCACGACCGACGGCCGCGCCTTCTTCGAGAAGGTCGACCGAACGGAAATCTACCCGATCCTGCCGAACCAGTCGGCGTTCTGGATTCCCGAAATCGGCGCCACCAAGGACAAGCAGGTGCAGGTGGACTCCGAGGCGTTCCTCAACGAGAACAAGGTCCAGCTGAACCGCTTCCAGATTCCGCATCAGAAGCTCGCCGGCTCCGCCGGCAACAGCGTCTTCGCGGGCTGGGACTACTACGTGCCGGCCGGCCGCCTGATCATCGTCGACCGGACGCCGTTCTCGCGCGAATGGGTCGACGCCGCGGAGCGCGGCACATCGGTGAAGAAGGAAGGCTTCCCTTGCCAGAGCAAGGAGGGGCTCAACGTCACGGTCGGGGTCGCGCTCGGCGCCTCGGTGTCGCAGGCCAACGCGGCCAAGTACCTGTTTCGCTTCGGCGTCCTGCCGCCCAGGGGCGAGGTCAGGGGCGCGGCCGATACGGTCGAGACCGACGGCCGGGTCATCTTCACCTCGGTCTACTACAGCCGCAGCGTCCAGAACGTGATGGACGATTTCGGCCGCAAGAAGATTCTCGAGCTCATCTGCGACCAGATCACCTCGCGCACCTTCGACAAGGCCAACGAGGAGGCGAAGCTGATCAAGGATACGGCGGCCAAGCAGATCGTCGATTTCTTCGCCGGCTACGGCATCACCATCGACTTCATGGGCTGGGCCGACACCTTCAACTTCGACAAGGACGTGCAGGACGCGGTCAATCGCCTCTATATCGCCAAGCAGGACGAGGAAATCGGCCGGCGGCTGCAGCCCTATACCGAGGTCATCAAGGCGCTGGCGCAGGCGCAGGCGCAGCGATCGTTCGGCGACAAGACCGACGGCCGCCTGCCCACGACCTTCTTCGGCATGCCGCCCGAGGTGGTCGGCCCGCTGCTCGGCGTGCCGCAAGGCGTCACCCGCACTGCGGTGCCTCCCCCGGCTCCCGCGCGCTGATCTTCAAACAAATTTGGAAGCGCCCCCGGGTCTTTGGCCCGGGGGTTTGCGTTATGGCCTGCGCGTCACAGCCAGGGCCGTGCCGCCTTGGCGCCGGCCTCGAAGCGGTCGATCTTGTCCTGCTTGACCATGGTGAGGGCGATATCGTCGAGCCCGTTGAGCAGGCAATGCTTGCGGTGCAGATCGATGTCGAAGGCGACCTTGCCGCCGTCGGGACCGCGGATTTCCTGTTTCTCGAGGTCGATGGTCAAGGTCGCATTGGCGCCGCGCTCGGCGTCGTCGAACAGCTTTTCCAGATCCTGCGGGCTGACCTTGATCGGCAGGATGCCGTTCTTGAAGCAGTTGTTGTAGAAAATGTCGCCGAACGAGGTCGAGATCACGCAGCGAATGCCGAAATCCATGAGCGCCCAGGGGGCGTGCTCGCGCGAGGAGCCGCAGCCGAAATTGTCGCCCGCGACCAGCACCTTGGCGCTGCGATAGGCCGACTTGTTGAGCACGAAATCGGGATTTTCGCTGCCGTCGTCGCGGTACCGCTTCTCCGAGAACAGGCCGGTGCCGAGCCCGGTGCGCTTGATGGTCTTCAAATATTGCTTGGGGATGATCATGTCGGTATCGACATTGATCATCTTGAGCGGAGCGGCGACGCCTTCCAGAACCGTGAACTTGTCCATGGGTGGTTTTATCCCTGATGGGCCGAGGAGGAGCCTTTATCGCGAATGCGGGCGGGGCGGAAGTGTCAGCTCACGCAACGCTCGCTTCGATTGAATGCATATCGTCATCCGAAAGGCCGAAATGGTGGCCGATCTCGTGCACCAGCACGTGGGAAATGATGGCCCCGAGCGTCTCCTCGTGCTCGGCCCAGTAATCGAGGATCGGCCGGCGGTAGAGCCAGATCATGTTCGGCATCTGCACCGGCGCGCTCTCGTGGCGGAACGGCAGGCCAACGCCTTGGAACAAGCCGAGCAGGTCGAACTCGCTTTCGGCGCCCATCTGGTCGAGCACCTCGTCGGTCGGAAAATCCTCGACCCGAACGACCAGGTCCTCGCAGAGCGCGCGGAACTTGGTCGGCAGGCGGGCGAACGCCTCGCGCGCGATCACCTCGATCTCATCCAGCGAAGGCGCCTTGACGGCGCGCCAGGCGAGCGGGTCGGAAAAGGCAGGCTCGGTCATGGCTCGGTTGTAGGCAAATGCGGCGGATCGGCCAAGCCCGCGCACCTGAGTCAGGCGGCTCCGCCATTCGCACGCAGGATTTGACCATTGACCCAGCCGCCGTCGGACCCGACCAGGAACGCGACCACGCCGGCGATTTCCGCGGGGTCAGCGAGGCGCTCGAGCGGCGAGATCTGCGCCATCGCGGCGAGCTGCTCGGCGCTGCGGGTGGCGAGAAACATGCCCGCGCCAACCAGGCCCGGCGCCACGGCGTTGACCGTGATGGAGCGGCCGCGAAGCTCGTTCGCGAAGGTCCGGGTCAGCGCCTCGACCGCAGCCTTCGAGGCCACATAGGCGCCATAACCCGACCGGTTGCCGGCGACCGCGGTCGACGACAGGTTGACGACGCGTCCGCCCGGGCGCAGGCGCGTCGCGGCCCGCTTGAGCATGTTGAACACGCCGCGCACGTTGACCGCGAAATGCTGGTCGAAGACCAAATCGTCCATCTCGGCAAGCGGGGCGAGAATCGAGAGGCCGGCATTGTTGACCAGGACGTCGACGCCGCCAAACACCCGCTCCGCGGCATCGAACAAGGCTTGCGCGCCCGCCGGCTCCGCGACGTCGGCGCGCACCGCGATGGCCCGCCCGCCATCCGCCGCAATCGTGCGCGCGACCTCGTCCGCCGCCTTCGCCTGCTCACGATAGTTGAGTACGGTTGCGAACCCGTCGCGGCCCAGGCGAAGCGCGATGTCGCGTCCGAGGCCACGCGAGGCGCCGGTGACGAGCGCGACGCGGTCAGCCATGACGCCCTCGCTCGCTGTCGAGCTCCCGCATCGCGTGCGCGGCGTAGCGCTCGCCGGCCGCGGCGCCCTTTGGAACCGCGCGCTCGATCTCCTCGAGATCGGCGGGCGCAAGCGTGACATCGAGCGCCCCTAGCGCCTCCTTCAACCGGTCACGGCGGCGGGCGCCGATGACGGGCACGATGTCCTGGCCTTGCACCGCCACCCAGGCGATGGCGACCTGCGCGACGCTGATGCCCTTTGCCTCCGCAATCCTCCGCAGCGCCTCGACCAAGGCCAGGTTTTTGTCGACGTTCTCGCCTTGGAAGCGCGGGCTGTGGGCGCGAAAGTCGTTCGCCTCGGCCGCGCCCTTCTGCCAGTGCCCGCTGATGAGGCCGCGCGAGAGGACCCCGTAGGCGGTGATGGCGATGCCGAGCTTGCGGCACATGGGGAGGATTGCGTCTTCGATGCCGCGCGAGATCAGCGAATATTCGATCTGCAGATCGCAGATCGGGTGCGTGGCCGCGGCGCGCCGGATGGTGTCGGCGCCGACCTCCGACAGCCCGATGTGATGCACATAGCCGGCCTTCACCATGTCGGCGATGGCACCGACCGTGTCCTCGATCGGCACGTCCGGATCAAGGCGCGCCGGCCGATAGATGTCGATGTGGTCGACGCCGAGCCGCTGCAGCGAATAGGCGAGGAAATTCTTCACCGCTTCGGGCCGCCCATCATTGCCAGCCCAGCCGCCGGCGGGTCCGCGGATGGCACCGAACTTGACGCTGATGATCGCCTGATCGCGGTCGCGGCCGGCGAGCGCCTGCGCGATCAGCATCTCGTTGTGGCCCATGCCGTAGAAGTCGCCGGTGTCGATGAACGTGATGCCGGCGTCGAGGGCGGCATGAATGGTGGCGATGCTCTCGCCGCGATCCGCGGGTCCATACATGCCCGACATGCCCATGCAGCCGAGACCGAGGGCAGAGACGTGCGGTCCCGCGGCACCGAGTTGACGTTGTTGCATTGCGAATTCTCCTGGTGCCTTTGCAGGCAATGGTTGGAAACGAGGGGGACTATGCACGCCGCGCTTTTGTGCGATAATCCGGCATATATTGAATGGGCTGTATGGAAATTCGCACAATGGCCGATCTTGCCGATCTCTCCGCCTTCATGGCGGTGGCGCGGGCGCGCAGCTTCCGCGGCGCCGCCAAGCTGCAAGGGGTCTCGGCCTCTTCTCTCAGCGAAGCGTTGCGACGGCTGGAGTTGCGGCTGGGCGTGCGCCTGCTCAACCGCACGACCCGCAGCGTCACGCCGACCGAAGCCGGCGAGCGCCTGCTGGAGCGCCTGATGCCTGCGCTCAGCGAAGTCGGGGCCGCCCTCGACGCGGTGAACCGTTTCCGCGACAGCCCGACCGGAACGCTGCGGCTCAATGTTCCGACCATCGTTGCCCGCACTATCCTGCCGCCGATCATTGGACGCTTCCTGCTGGCCCATCCCGGCATCACCTTGGAGGTGACGGCGGACGACACGTTCATCGATGTGCTCGCCGCCGGCTTCGACGCCGGCATCCGCTACGACGAGCGGCTGGAGCGCGACATGATCGCGGTCCCGATCGGGCCGCGCCTCCAGCGTTTCGTCACCGCGGGGTCACCCGAATACCTTGCGCTGCGCGGCCGCCCCGAGCATCCCAACGATATTCTCAAGCACGCCTGCATCCGCCACCGCTTCGCCAGCGGCGTGACGCCGCCTTGGGAATTCGAGCGCGGCGCCGAGATCATCAAGATCACACCTTCGGGCCCGCTGGTGGCGACGGCGATCGATGTTGAATTGGCTGCCGCGATCGATGGCCTCGGCCTGATCCATGTCTTCGAGGAATATCTGGCGCCGGCGCTTGCCAGCGGCGTGCTGGAGTGCGTCCTGCCGGATTGGTCGCAGAGCTTTTCCGGCCCGTTCCTCTACTATCAAAGCCACCGGCACATGCCGCCGCCGCTGCGCGCCTTTGTGGACTTCATCAAAGGCGATCACGATCGCCGGCTTCGCGCCATCCCGGCCCGCGCATGAAACGTTGCTGGTTGACCTCCGCCCGGCGATGGGCGAGCTTTCGACCGGAGATCCGGAGGGGGTGTCATGTGTAGAATCAATTCGGCAGTGCTTGCAGCGGCGGTATTGGCTTGCGCCGGGCTCGGGCTTTTGGGGCTGACGCCAGCCACGGCCCAGAATGCCGGCCTGGAGGAGAAAGCGCCGCCGGCGAGCGATGCTCCCGCACCGAAGCGCGCGCACCCGCCGGTGCGGATCAGGGTGCATCCCCTGGCGCAATCCTATCCGGGGCCGGATGCAGTGCGCCAATGCACGTCCTGGCTCGCAACCGAATTCCGCCCGAGCGGCACCGTCATCGTGCCGAAAATGCACTGCTGGTGGGAACGCGGCTGATTTTGCCGGAACTTACTTCCACTGCCGCACATCGACGAAATAGCCCGCGACCGCGGCCGCTGCCGCCATGGCGGGCGAGACCAGATGGGTGCGGCCCTTGTAGCCCTGGCGCCCCTCGAAATTGCGGTTGGAGGTCGAGGCGCAGCGCTCGCCCGGCATGAGCTTGTCGGGATTCATGGCGAGGCACATGGAGCAGCCGGGCTCGCGCCATTCGAAGCCGGCCGCAAGAAAGATCGTGTGCAGCCCTTCGGCCTCGGCCTGCTCTTTGACCAGCCCCGAGCCCGGCACGATCATGGCGTTGACGTTGAGGTTGACGTGCTTGCCGGCGACCACGCGCGCGACCTCGCGCAGATCCTCGATCCGCCCATTGGTGCATGAGCCGATGAACACCCGATCGAGCTTGATATCGGTAATCTTCTCGCCGCCCTTGAGGCCCATATATTCGAACGAGGTCGCGGCCGCGCGGCGCTTGTTCTCGTCGGCGATCTCGCCGAGCAGCGGCACGCGGCCGGTGACCGAGATCACCTGCTCGGGGCTGGTGCCCCAGGTGACGAGCGGCGGCAGGTTGGCGGCATTAAGCCTGATCTCGCGGTCGAAATGCGCGCCGGCATCCGAGGTGAGCGTTTCCCAGTAGCGCATGGCCTCGTCCCAGGCCTTGCCCTTCGGAGCCTTCGGACGATCCTTGAGATACGCATAGGCCTTCTCGTCCGGGGCGACGAAGCCCGCCTTGGCGCCGCCCTCGACCGACATGTTGCAGACCGTCATGCGGCCTTCCATCGACAGCGAACGGATCGCCTCGCCGGCATATTCGAGCGCATAGCCGGTGCCGCCGGCGGTGCCGATCTCGCCGATGATGCCGAGAATGATGTCCTTGGCGGTTACCCCCGGCGGCAGCGTGCCGTCGACCACCGCCCGCATGTTCTTCGACTTGGTCTGGATCAGCGTCTGCGTCGCCAGCACATGCTCGACCTCGGATGTGCCGATCCCGTAGGCGAGCGCCCCGAAGGCGCCGTGGGTCGCGGTGTGGCTGTCGCCGCACACGATGGTGGTGCCGGGCAGCGTGAAGCCCTGCTCGGGCCCGATGATGTGGACGATGCCCTGGCGCTTGTCGAACTCGTTGAAATATTCGAGGCCGAAATCCTTGGCATTCTGCGCCAGCGTCCTGATCTGCTCGGCGCTCTCCGGATCCGGGTTGGGCTTGTTGCGGTCGGTGGTCGGCACGTTGTGGTCCACGACCGCGAGCGTCTTTTCGGGCGCGCGCACCTTGCGGCCGGACAGGCGCAGCCCCTCGAAGGCCTGCGGGCTCGTCACCTCATGCACCAGATGCCGGTCCACATAGATGAGGCAGGTGCCGTCGGGCTGTTTGTCGACCAGATGGTCGTTCCACATCTTGTCGTAGAGGGTGCGAGGCTTGGCCATGGCGATCAGGAATAGGTTGCAGCGCCGGGCGTCCAGCGGGGCCGGCGGGGATTAGGGAACAGGCTACTTCGACGTGGCTTCGGTCGCCTCGGCGTCGTGCCGGCGATCCTGCTTCTCGACGATGCGGGCCGATTTGCCGCGCAGGCCGCGCAGGTAGTAGAGCTTGGCGCGCCGCACCTTGCCGCGCCGCACCACCTTGATCGAATCGACCAGCGGCGAATAGAGCGGAAAGACACGCTCGACGCCTTCGCCGTAGGAAATCTTGCGGACGGTGAAATTCTCGTTGATGCCCGATCCGGAGCGGCCGATGCACACTCCCTCATAGGCCTGGACGCGGCTGCGCTCGCCCTCGACCACCTTGACATTGACCAGGACTGTGTCGCCGGGCTCGAAATCCGGGATGGTCTTGCCGGCGGCAAGCTTGGTCATCTGCTCTTGCTCGAGCTGTTTGATGAGGTTCATGGCAGTCTCCGTCGGCTGCGCCGGAAATGCGGGGCGCACGTCGGCGTATTGAGGTTACGGGTCGGCGAAGCTTCTACGACAAAGATTACGCTTTGTCACCCTTTCGGGCGCTGCCCCTTACGGGCCGGCTTTTTGGGCCCAAGGCGCCTAAGCCCCCGTTTGAGACGGGGCTTGTTAGCTCTGGGCTTTTTCGCCTCGACGGTGCCCGCCAGATGGGCCGCCCAGAGGTCGGGGCGGCGCTCGCGGGTGAGGCGCTCGGCCTCGCTTTTCCGCCAGGCCTTAACCTTGCCATGGTCCCCGCCGGTCAGGACCTCCGGGATCGCCCGGCCCTCCCAGACGGCGGGCCTCGTGAATTGCGGGTATTCGAGCAGCCCCCGGGTGAAGCTCTCCTCGGCCGCCGAGGCCTCCTTGCCCATCACGCCGGGCAGCAGCCGGATGCAGGCGTCGAGGAGCGCGAAGGCGGCGATCTCCCCGCCCGACAGCACATAGTCGCCGAGCGAAACCTCCTGCAGCTTGCGGCCTTCGATCACGCGCTCATCGACGCCTTCGAAGCGCCCGCACAACACGACCGCGCCCGCTCCGCGGGCGAGCGCCGTCACCTTCGCTTGCGTAAGCGGGACGCCACGCGGGCTCATCAGCAGGCGCGGACGCGGATCATCCACGGGTGCCACCGCATCAAGCGCGCGCGCCAGCACGTCGGCTTTCATCACCATGCCGGGCCCGCCGCCCGCGGGCGTGTCGTCGACCGAGCGGTGCCGGTCGCTCGCATGCGCGCGAATATCGACCGTGTCGAGGCCCCAGATTCCCGCCGCCAGCGCCTTGCCGGCAAGGCTCACCCCAAGCGGCCCCGGGAACATGTCCGGGAACAGGGTCAGCACGGTCGCGCGCCACATGCTCAGCGCCCATCCGCCTTGAGTAAATCACCGAACAAGTCCTGGGGCGGATCGATGACGATGCGGCCGCCCGCGATATCGACCAGCGGGACGCTCGCGGCCGTGAACGGTATCAGCACGGTGCCGGCGCGGCCGCGCGGCCGCAATTCCAAAAGGTCGCCGGCGCCGAAATCGTGAATCCCCACGATGGTGGCGAGCTCGGTGCCGTCGCGATCCTCGGCCCGCAGCCCGATCAGGTCGGCGTGGTAGAACTCCTCGGGTGCCGGCGGCGGCAGCCGCTCGCGCGCCACATAGAGGCGCATATTGGTCAGCCGCTCGGCCGCGTCGCGGTCGTGGACGCCCGACAGGCGCGCCACCAGATGGCCCTTGGCCCGGCGCAGCGCCTCGACCTCGAAATGCCGCGTGCCGTCCTCGCTCTCGAGCGGCCCGTATTCGGCGATCGCTGCCGGCTCGGCGGTGAACGCGCGGAGCTTCACCTCGCCGCGGGTGCCGTGGGCGGCGCCGATCTGGGCCACACAGACGCGCGCGACCACGCTGCCCTCTTAGCTTGCGGGCGCGGCCGGCGCCGCGGCGGCGGCAGCCTTCTTGGCTTCCTCCTGCGCCTTGCGCTCCTTGCGCGGGATCGCGCGGAGGGGATTGTTGCGCTTCTCGCGCTTCATCACGCCGGCCTGGTCGAGAAAGCGCAGCACCCGGTCGGTCGGCAGCGCCCCTTTGGCGAGCCAGGCCTTGACCTTCTCGAGATCGAGCTTGAGCCGCTCGGTCTTCTCCTTCGGCAGCAGCGGATTGAAATAGCCGATGCGCTCGATGAAGCGGCCGTCGCGCGGCGAGCGGCTGTCGGCGATCACGATATGATAGAACGGCCGTTTCTTGGTGCCGGCACGGGCCAGTCGGATTTTCAGGGACATGGGGTTTCCTTTCGGTTTCGGTAGCCCGGACGGAGCGAAGCGTAATCCGGGGCAGGCCGTTCCCGCATTGCGCTACGCTCCATGCGGGCTACAGGACAAAATCTGGTGCTCATCATTTCTTCTTCCCCGGGCCCGGATAGCCGCCGAGGCCGGGCAGCTTGGGGGCGCCGAGGCCGGGAAATTTCGGCGACAGGCCCGGCATGGTGGACGGCAGGCCGGGTGCGCCGGGCGGCAAGCCGCCGGGCATCTTCTCCGCGAGCTTGGCCATCTGCTCGGGCGAGGGCATGGGCGAGCCCAGCCCCAGCATATTGGCGAGGCCCGCCATCGGGCCGCGCTTGCCGCCGCCCATGGCCTTCATGACGTCCGCCATGGTGCGGTGCATTTTGAGCATGCGGTTGATGTCCTCGACCTTGGTGCCGGAGCCGGCCGCGATGCGCTTCTTGCGGCTCGCCTTGAGGACGTCGGGATGGCGGCGCTCCTGTGGGGTCATCGAATCGATCGCCGCCACCTGGCGCTTGAGCACGCGCTCGTCGAGATTGGCGGAGGCGAGCTGGTTCTTCATCTTGGCGACGCCCGGCAGCATGCCCATCAGCCCGCTCATGCCGCCCATCTGCTGCATCTGCAGGAGCTGCTCGCGCAGGTCG
The DNA here is from genome assembly GCA_036522235.1 of Xanthobacteraceae bacterium. Lineage (GTDB taxonomy): Bacteria > Pseudomonadota > Alphaproteobacteria > Rhizobiales > Xanthobacteraceae > VAZQ01. Next base: position 2,296 of record DATDGG010000544.1, on the reverse strand, counting down.
GTGAGATCGAAGGCGCCCTTGCGCATGCGCTCGGCGACGCGTGCCGCCTTCTCGGCATCGATGGTGGCGGCCGCCTTCTCGACCAGCGAGACGATGTCGCCCATGCCCAGAATGCGGTCGGCGATGCGGGTGGGATGGAAGTCCTCGAGCGCATCGAGCTTCTCGCCGGTGCCCATGAGCTTGATCGGCTTGCCGGTGACGGCCCGCATGGAGAGCGCGGCGCCGCCGCGGCCGTCGCCGTCGATACGGGTCAGCACGATGCCGGTGAGGCCGACCTTTTCGTTGAAGGCGCGCGCCAGATTGACCGCGTCCTGGCCGGTCAGGCTGTCGGCGACCAGCAGCACCTCGTGCGGAGCGGCGGTGCGTTTGACCTCGGCGGCTTCCGCCATCATCTCGTCGTCGAGCGTGGTGCGGCCGGCGGTGTCGAGCAGCACCACGTCGTAGCTGCCGAGCCGCCCGGCCTGCAGCGCTCGCTGCGCGATCTGCGCCGGCTGCTGGCCGGCCACGATCGGGAGGGTCTCGACGCTGACCTGCTGGCCGAGCACCGCCAATTGCTCCATGGCGGCCGGGCGGCGCACGTCGAGCGAGGCCATCAGGACCTTCTGCTTGCCCTGCTCGGTGAGGCGCCGCGCGAGCTTGGCGGTGGTCGTGGTCTTGCCCGAACCTTGCAGGCCCACCATCATGATGGCGACCGGGGCGGGCGCATTGAGGTCGATCGGCTCGGCGCGCGCTCCTAAAGTTTCGATCAGTTGGTCGTGCACGATCTTGACCACCAGCTGGCCGGGCGTGACCGATTTCACCACCTCGACCCCGACCGCGTGGCGGCGCACCTGCTCGGTGAAGTCGCGCACCACGTCGAGGGCGACATCGGCCTCCAGCAGCGCGCGGCGCACCTCGCGCAACGCCGCATCGACGTCCGCCTCGCCGAGCGCGCCGCGCCGAGTCAGGCGATCAAGAATGCCGCCGAGCCTTTCGGAGAGTGTGTCGAACATGGCTTTGCGATACCGGTTCCAACAAACAGCTTTGGCGCCCGAGGGCGCATCGCGCTGTCGGGCGGTAGCCTCCGGGCCTCCAGGGGACCGGTCGGCGGATCAATAATGACGGGCTCTATGCGAGAGCGCCCGGAAACTAGGGATGCGGCGCAGGCAAGTCAAGGCGGCCCACGGAAGGCCAGGTTGCGGCCGGCAGTGATTTTGAATTAGCTATAACCCCAGTTGTCATCGCCCGGGCTTGTCCCGGCGATCTCGATAGCGCAGGCACCGTGCCATCCTTGGCGAGATGGCCGGAACAAGCCCGGTCATGACAAGGCGCGCTGGTTTTCGGGAGACTGCCAATGGATGCTGCCGTCACGGACCAAGCCAAGGCCGAGCTCCGCGGCAGCGCCATCCTGGCTGCCATCAAGGCTGCCGGCGTGGAATTCATCCTGTCGGTTCCCGACATCGTCACCAGCGCCGGATTGCTGCGGCCGATCTCGGGCGATCCGCGGCTGCGCCTGATCCGGGTCTGCAAGGAGGACGAATGCATCGGCATCGCGTCGGGCCTCTCCTACTATGACAAGCGCGCCCTGATCCTGATCCAGTACACCGGCTTTCTCGATGCGCTCAACGCGATCCGCGCCGTGGCGGTCGAGTACAAGCAGCCGATCTGCATGATGATCGGCCTCCTGGGTCACGAGCCCGAACGGGCGCCGACGCAATCGGGCCGCTACGGGGTACGCATCATCGAGCCGATCCTGGATGCGATGGGGATCGCGCATGATCTCATCAGCCAGGATGCCGACGTGCCCAAGATCAAGCCGGCCATCGAAAACGCCTATGCGCAATCGCTGCCGGTGGCGCTGCTGATCGGCCGCCGGCCGCTGGCGCCGGGATGAGGCTCCAATGATGAAACGCGACGAATGTTTCCGTATCCTCGCCCGCCATGTCACGGACGAGATCGTGATTGCGTCCTACAGCGCGGCCGTCGACTGGCACGAGCTTGGTCCGCGGGTGCGCAACTACTTTTCGGTCGGCGCCATGGGGCTTGCCTCATCGCACGGACTGGGGCTCGCGCTCGGACGTCCGACCCAGCGCGTGCTGGTGCTCGACGGCGACGGCAGCTTGCTGATGAATCTCGGCAGCCTGGTCTCGATCGCCGCGGCGGCGCCGAAGAATCTCGTTCATTTCGTCTGCCACAACGGCACCTACGAGGCCAACGGCTCCCACCCGATCCCCAATCCGGACGTGGACTTCAGCGCCATGGCGCGCGCCGCCGGCTACGCGAAGACGCATGATTTCTCCGATCTCGCCGCCTTCAC
>DATDGG010000543.1:0-1892 GCA_036522235.1 Xanthobacteraceae bacterium | reverse complement strand
GATGTGGGTTTCGAGCGTGTGGGTGGTGACGCCGGAATTGTAACCCCAGACTTCCTGCAACAGCATCTCGCGCGAAACCGGCCGCTGCCCGGCGCGATAGAGATAGCGCAGGATCGCGGTTTCCTTCTCGGTCAGGCGAACTTTGTTGCCCTTGGAATTGAGCAGGAGCTTGGAGCTCGGGCGGAACGTATAGGGCCCGATATTGAATACCGCGTCTTCGCTCGCTTCGTGTTGGCGCAGCTGCGCGCGAATGCGCGCCAGCAGGACCGCGAAGCGAAACGGCTTGGGCACATAGTCGTTGGCGCCCGACTCCAGCCCCAGGATGGTATCGGAGTCGGTATCATGCCCGGTCAGCATGATGATGGGCGCCTTGAAGCCGTTCTTGCGCAGGATGCGGACCGCCTCGCGGCCGTCGACGTCGGGCAGCCCGACATCCATGATGACAAGATCGATCTGGCCGGCCTTGGCGGCTTGCACGCCCTTGGCCCCGGTCTCGACCGCGATCGATTCGAATTCCTCGTGCAACGCCAGCTGTTCGACCAGCGCATCGCGCAGCTCGCTGTCGTCATCCACGATCAAAATCTTGCGGGTATTCGACATTATCTTACCGGTCTGGAGCGCACGACTCGGGCGAAGTAGAACATTCAGGGCCAAAAGAGCAAGCAGGACTTGGGTGTTAGATGAACGGCCGGCGCGCCCTGATGGGTCCATGTAAGTCGATGCGCAAATTGAGCTTTTCACTGATTCGCGTGCGCCGCAGGCCGCCCGGGGGAAGCCGCGGTGTCCTGCTGGCCGGCAGGCATGCAATTCCGGTCGTGCTCGGGCGCGCCGGCATTGCGGCCAACAAGCGCGAGGGCGATGGCGCAACGCCGCGTGGAAGCTTTCGGCTGGTCCGCCTGTGGTGGCGCGCTGATCAGGCGGCGCGGCCGCAAACGACGCTTCCGGTGCGGCGCATCGATGGCACAGTGGCGTGGTGTGAAAATCCCGCCGACCGCCGCTACAACCGCCCGTTCCGTCGCTCGGCCAACGAACCCGGCGACCGCCTCTGGCGCGACGACCGCCTCTACGACCTGGTGATCGAGATTTCCCACAACACGCGCCCGCGCATCGCCGGCCGCGGCAGCGCGGTGTTCGTGCATGTGGCGCGGCCCGACCGTTCCGGCACCGCCGGCTGCGTGGCGCTCGCCGCGAAGGATTTGCGGCGACTCATCGGGCGGCTGGGGCCGCGGACGCGAATCGAGATTGGATCGTAGCCCGCATGAGGGCGTTTAGCCCGTCTTCGACGGGCTATGGAGCGCAGCATAATGCGGGTCGGCGGTCCCGCATTGCGCTTAAGCTCCATGCGGGCTACGGCCTTTCGCCAAAAATCGCTGTGCCGATCCGCACATGGGTCGCCCCGAACGCGATCGCGATGGCGAAGTCGGCGCTCATCCCCATGGAGAGGAGGCGCAAGCCGTTGCGCCGCGCGATCTGGGCGGTCAGCGCGAAATGGGGTGCGGGCGACTCGGCGAGCGGCGGCAGGCACATGAGGCCGACGATCGAAAGCCCGTGGGTTTCGCGGCAGCCCGCCAGAAATGCGTCCGCCTGCTGCGGCAGGACGCCGGATTTCTGCGGCTCGCCGCCGGTATTGATCTCGACGAACAGGAGCGGCGCGCGGTCTTGGCGGGCGATTTCCTTGGCGAGCGCCTGAGCGAGCGAAGCCCGATCGACCGAGTGAATGGCGTCGAACAGCGCCACCGCCTCCTTGGCCTTGTTGGATTGCAGAGGCCCCACCAGATGCAGCTCGGTCGCGGGATATTGCGCCCGCAAGGCGGGCCACTTCGCGTTCGCCTCCTGCACCCGATTCTCGCCGAAGACAGGCTGGCCCGCCGCCAGCACCGGCGCGATCGCAC
>DATDGG010000542.1:0-2045 GCA_036522235.1 Xanthobacteraceae bacterium | reverse complement strand
ATCTCGGCTTCTGGGCGGTCAGCGATATCAACGCCGAAGAGCTGCAGGAATTCGGCGACAAGCTCGCGGCCGGGGTGCGCGGCGGGGCGTAGAGCCGAGATAACGTTGCAAATCATCGACGCGTCGCCCGAGCGATTGCGTCAGCTCAAGCACGTCAGCCGTCGATCGTTGGATCAGGTAGAACTGCGGAGCGCCGATTTCCGCCGCCGGCGTTTCCCAATACCGCGTCTCCTCTATGGATCACGCGGTTGTCAGCCTCCCTGCGATGCGTCCGCTCAGGGTCACCCCGCCCAAATTTGGTCGCACCAAGAATTGGCGCGGGCTCGCCGCTTGTGCTACAATGTGTAACGTTACCTCCGATCGATCCGCAAACGAGCGAGACATGCGAAGCGAAAACATGCCGGACCTGAGCAACCTTGAGCGCGAAGTGATGCAGCTGATCTGGGCCGGCGGCCCGCTCACGGCAGAATTTGTACGCGAGAGACTGGGGCGGCGCCTGAAGGAATCGACGGTTCGCACCGTGCTGCGGCGACTGGAGGAGAAGGGTTACGTCAGTCACACCGTCGACGGGCGGACCTACGTCTACCAGGCGACCCATCCCCGCGGGAAGGTTGCCGCCAAGGCCGTCCAGCGGATCATCGATTTGCTTTGCAACGGATCGGTCGAGGAGGTTCTGGTCGGCATGGTCGACAATGCCATGCTCGACCAGCGGCAACTGCGTACCTTGGCCGACAAGGTCGCGAAGGCGAAGGCAGGGAGGCGGTAATGTTGGACCTGCTCCTGGAATCGGCGCTGCGATCGCTGGCGCTGGGCGTTGTCGTGTGGCTCGGCCTGGCGCTCCTGCGCGTGCGCAACCCGCGGACGCAAATGACCGCATGGACCGTCGTGCTGGTCGCCTCCCTGGCAATGCCGGCTCTGATGCATCGTCTGACCGTGACCATACCGGCTGCCGCGCCACCGTTGCGCGTGGTCGAGTCCCTGTCGTCGAGGCTCGCAGCCCCGCGCTCGGAACCGCTCGAGATGCCGGCGGTTCCGGCAGCGGGCCCACTTGCCCTGCCGTCTGCGACGCAGCGCAGCGCCATGCTCGATCCGTCGCAGCCGATGGTGCCCGACCCGGCCGATCGGCGCGGGCTTGGTTGGCCAGGCTTCGATTGGCGCGTGCTGCTTGCCGCCGTCTACCTCGTCGTTGCCACCTTCATGCTTCTGCGGCTGCTCACGGGACTCCTGTTGAGCGCCCGGATGGCCCGTGCCGCGCGGCCGATTCATGAAGGCTGGGCCGCAGGCGTGGACGTGCGCGCAAGCGACGATGTCGCGATGCCGGTCACCTTTGGCTCGACGATTCTGCTGCCCGCCGAATACGCCGACTGGAGCGAGGCCAAGCGGCTCGCCGTGCTGTCACACGAGCGCGCGCATGTCGCGCATGGCGACTTCTATGTGCTGCTGCTGGCGGCGTTCAACCGCGCAGTGTTCTGGTTCAACCCGCTGGCATGGTGGCAGCTCGTGCGCATGGCGGAGCTTGCGGAAATCATCAGCGACGACGCGGCGCTCGAAATGCTCAACGACCCGCCAGCCTATGCCGGCATTCTGCTCGACTTTGCGGGCGGCTTCGAACAGCCGCCGGTTGCCACAGCCATGGCGCGGGCCGCTACGCTGCGCAAGCGGGTGGAGCGAATTCTTTCCGGGACGGCGGTGCCGGCTCGCATGGGCTGGCGAAAACGCGCGCTGGTGGCGATTGCGCTTGCGCCGGTGGTCATGTTCTGCGCCGGCGCCGTATCCGGAAGAGATCTCCCATCCCGTGGGGGTCCGCGCGGCTGTCCTGAAATCGGGTGACGCATCTTGTAAAAACCACCCTCAAAATGCGTCACAAAATCTCAGACCACCTCCGCAACCCACAGAAAACAGAGGAGCTTACAGAGTCATGAAAAATAAACTGACACAGCCCGGGAAGATGCGTCACCCGCCTCCCGGCCGGCATACTCCAACCGCTGACCCGCCCGCCCTTCGGATTGGGGATATCCTGGAACTTGTTGTACCGAACCGACTTT
>DATDGG010000541.1:0-13312 GCA_036522235.1 Xanthobacteraceae bacterium | reverse complement strand
TACGAAGCGACGCGCGCAGGTGAGCATCGCTGGCGCCCCTTGGGCACTGGCCTCGCGGCCCTGTCGGTTGCCGGCGCGTTGGCGCTGCTCTACCCGGCGGAAGCCCAGCACCCTCCGGCGCCATCAACATCGCGGCGCAGGCGGGCCTCGATTGGCAGCCCTTCACCCCCGGCAGAGTCGACGAGCTGCGGGCGCAGGGCAAGCCGATCTTCGTCGACTTTACGGCCGACTGGTGCATTACGTGCAAGCTCAATGAAAGAGTCGCGCTTGCTGATCGCGCGGTGCTCAAGGCGTTCGCGGACGGCGATGTGGCGGCGTTGCGCGCCGACTGGACGCGGCAGGATTCCGCCATCACGCGCCAGCTCGAGGCGAACGGACGCGCCGGCGTGCCGCTCTATCTCTTTTACCCGCGGCCGGGTGCAAACGGCGAGCGACAGCCGCCCGTCGTGCTGCCACAGATCCTGACGGCAGAAAGCGTCCTGCGCGAAATTCAGTAGAACAACCCCTCTCCGGTTGGGAGAGGGGTGTCGAGAAACGCTAATTCAGCCGGTCCTTGATCTTCTCGATGCCGGCGACCGCGCAGGCCTCGTCCTTGTCGCCGCCCGGCGCGCCACCGACCGCGATGCCGCCGATCGTGTCCTCGCCGATCTTGATCGGCACGCCGCCTGCTCCGGTCGCGAGCTGGCTGTCGAACTGGCCCGGATTGAACGCGCCCGGCGTCGACACGCGCTTGGTGAAATCGGCGGTCGAGACCCGTTGCACGGCCGCCGTATAGGCCTTGCGGCGGGTGACCTCCGTGCCCACGCCGGGCGGGCCGTCGCGGACGATAACCACCTTCGGGGTGCCGAGGCGATCGGCGACCGTAACCGTCACGTTGTAGCCTTGCGCCTTACAGGCCGCGATCGCGGCTTGCGCGGCTTCGACCGCGAGCGCGGCTGTCAATACTTTGTGAGTCTCGACCGGCAGCGGATCGGCAGCCCAGGCATTGATGCCCGTGCAGGCGGCCAAAGCCGCCGCCACGGCGAGCGTGTTGGATCGGATCATTGTCTCCTCCCAGAGTTTATTGGCGCAACAATAGGAGCACCGTCGCCGCGGCAATGCAACGCCGAGAACGCCCGCTTGAAGCGTCGCCCAAGCCTCGTTCCTGTGGCGGCGCGATGTGGTATTTTGCGATCGCCCATTGGCGCCAATCTGCGGACGTCGCTCATGCTGACACGTCGCACGTTTCTTAACCGCACGCTCGCATCAGGCTTGGCGCTGACGATGCCGGGCACGCCGCCGGCGCCCACGCAGCCGCGGGGGCGCATCATCGTCGATTCGCAGATTCACGTGTGGAAGGCGAACACGCCGGATCGGCCCTGGGCGCCCGGCACCAGACCTCAGTTGCCGGAGCCCATGACCATCGAGCGCGTGCTGCCGATGATCGACGCGGCTGGCGTCGATCGCGTGGTCATCGTGCCGCCGACGCTCGAAGGCGATCGCGTCGACTACGGCCAGGAGGCGGCGCGCCGCTATCCGGGCCGTTTCGCCACCATGGGCCACATTGCGCTCGACGATCCGGGATCGGCGCGCCGCCTGCCGGGCTGGCGGGAGCAGCCGGCAGTGCTCGGGGTCCGGCTCAATATCGCGGGCCCGCAGGCCGCGTGGCTCACCGACGGCACTTCTGATTGGTTCTGGCCGGCGGCCGAGAGGGCCGGCGTTCCGGTCATGTTTCTCACCACCGGCCAGACCGCGCTGTTAGGCGCCATTGCGGAGCGCCACCCACAGCTGACGCTTATCATCGACCACATGGGGATTTCATCGGAGACCTTGCGCAACAAGGCGATGCCGGAGGCGATCGCCGCATCGGCCGCGCTCGCAAGATATCAAAACGTGTCGGTGAAGCTCTCGTCGATTCCGCTGTTCTCGTCGCAGCCCTATCCGTTCCGCGACATGACCGAGCATATCCGCCGCCTGTTCGACGCCTACGGCCCGCAGCGCTGCCACTGGGGCACGGATGTCACCAACTCGTACGCCAAGGCGAGCTATCGCGAACGCGTGACGCATTTTACCGAGGAGCTCGATTTTCTCTCCGAGGAAGACAAGGACTGGGTCATGGGGCGCGCCATTCTCACGCGCCTGCGATGGGCGTAGGGCGAACCCTCTTAACCTCCCCCTTTCAAGGGGAGGGAATCAGCGTGAGGGCTGATTGAAATATCTCAAATCCGGCGGCGGCTGGTCCTTGCGGGTGGGCAGCAGCTTGCCGTCGGCGCCTTTGAAATAGAGCTCGTCGCGAATCTTGACCAACAAAGTGACGCCCGGACAGTTCTCCTCGCGCCAGACCGGATACTTGTCGGGATTGCGTTGATAGATCTTGTCGACGCTCCAGGGATGCGTCAGCGCATGGTCGATCAGCGTGAGCTCGTCGTGCAGCGTATCCCCGACCAGATGAATGCGCTCCCGGACGATCGACTGATTGTCGGCATGGGTCGGGATGCCGGTCGGGTCGAGCGCGCGCGGCCCTTTGAAAAAGCGGGTCTCGATCTCAAGTGTGTCGAAACGTCCTTTGTGCGCGCTGTCGATCCATCGGCCGATGGAATAGCCTTGGAAGGTCGGCTCGATCTCCGCCGGCCAGTCGCGTCCGTCCGTGTAGATGCGGCGATGGATCGGCAGATTGTGCTCGACCAGCACATAGGTGATTTCCGGCAGCACGACGAATTCCAGCGAATTGTAACCGTTCATGGTCGCCGGCATGCCGGGCGGCAGGCAACGCGCGCCCGAAGGCCAGTTGCCCTGGCCGCCGTTGGCCTGGTCGGCGATACTCGCCTCCAGGACGGCCTGATACTCCGGCGTGAGCGGCGCCTCCTGCCCGAGCCCCCAGTCCTTGGTCTGATCGAATGTGATCTGGCCGACTTTGTGGAGATTGACCCGGAGCCACTGGCCTGAAAGGTCCGGATAGGCCGCATCGTCGAAGGCTTGCGCCGTCGCCATCGGGCTCAGCAGCAGCGCCATCGCGCAGATCGCGCCCCGGAAAAACATGGACGTTCTCCCTTAAACAGTGGACTGAGCGTAGACTTCGCGCCCGGATGCAACAAGCCAAAACCTCGGTGATCCGATGAAGCTCGCCGTGCCCGACATGATTTCGAACTCCTATTTCCCCGCCATCGCCGCGATCGAGCTCGGCTTCTTCAAGCAGGAAGGGCTCGACGTCGCGCTCGAGCTGATCTTTCCGGTCGACAAAGCCTATGCGGCAATGCGCGAGGGCGCGGTCGATCTGGTCGCCGGCTCGGCGCATTCGGCGCTCGCGGCCTTTCCGCAATGGCAGGACGTCAAGCTCGTCTGCGCGCAGGCGCAAGGCATGTACTGGTTCCTGGTGATGCATGCGGATTTCGCTGCCCGACGCGGCGACATCGGCATCGTCAAGGGCCGACGCATTGGGGCGGCGCCCTGGGTGGAGATGGGCTTGCGTCGGCTCCTCATCGAGGCCGGCGTCGACCCGGCACGCGACGGCGTGACCATCGCGCCGGTGCCGGGCGCCCAAGGCGCGGGCGTTGAAGGCGCAGGCGTCAATTTCGGCCTCACCGCCGCGCAGGCCCTCGCCGAGCGCAAGATCGACGGCTTCTGGGCGAACGGCATGGGGGCCGAGGTGGCGGTGCGGCGCGGCGTCGGCTCGATCGTGCTGGATGTGCGTCGCGGTGACGGGCCCAAAAGCTGCTTCAACTACACTATGGCGGCGGTGGCGGCGACCGATCGCCTGCTCGCGGCCGCCCCGGAAACCGCCGGCGCCGTGATCCGCGCCATCGCCAAGACCCATGCGGCGCTACGCCACGACCTCGCGCTGGCGACGACTGTGGGCCGAAAATTGTTCCCGCCCGCCGAGGCCGAGCTCATCGCCGCGCTCATCGCCCGCGACCTGCCCTATTACGACACCGCAATTTCCGAGACCTTCGTCAGCGGCATGAATGCCTTCGCGCGCGATATGGGAATTCTACGGGGCGAGGTTCCCTACGCGCAGATCGTTGTCCCAGAACTACGCGCGGCTGCCGGGCCTGGCTCTTCCACCTGATCCCATCTCACGAAACCTTGACCAACACTTGAATCACTGCGCCACCGGCCTCATTTTCAGGACCGCATAAGCTTTGCGAAACGCGCCCTCCAATGTCCTCATCCTCAGAGTTCTCCCGTTGTCTTTGATCGGTGCCGAAATGTCGAACTGGGCCACTGTTGCGCCCGCCATTACGTCGGCGTTCCTGGCTTCGCTGGTCGAGGTGGTGGAGGCCTTCACCATCGTGCTCGCGGTCGCGAGCGTGCGCGGTGCACGGCCGGCAGTCGGCGGGACGCTCGCGGGCCTTGCCGTGCTGGCTCTCATCATCCTGGTGTTCGGGCCGGCGGTCGACCGGATTCCACTGTTCCTGTTGCAGATCGGCGTCGGTGTCCTGCTGCTGCTGTTCGGCATGCGCTGGCTGCGCAAGGCGGTGCTGCGCGCGGCCGGCATCATCGCGTTGCATGACGAGGAAGCGGCCTATCGGGCGGAAACCGCGCAGCTCCAGGAGGAAACGCGGCGGCAGCAGACGCGCGCTGATTGGTTCGCCGGGCTGACCGCGTTCAAGGCGGTCGTGGTCGAGGGGCTCGAGGTCGTCTTCATCGTCATCGCGGTCGGGGCCGGGCGCGGCCTGCTGGTGCCGGCGAGCCTCGGAGCGCTTGCGGCCTGCGTGCTGGTGCTCGGTTGCGGCGCCCTGCTGCACCGTCCGCTGGCGCGCGTGCCCGAGAACGCCCTCAAGTTCGGGGTCGGCGTGATGCTCTCCGGGTTCGGCGTGTTCTGGACCGGCGAAGGACTGGGGGTGCCGTGGCCGGGCGAGGACCTCGCGGTGCCGGTCCTGGTGGCGATATTTCTGGCGCTCGGGCTTGGTCTTGTTGCGGTGCTGCGCAGTCGCGCCGTGGAGCTGGTGCGATGAACGCGCTCCGCCAATTCTTCGCTGAGCTTCTGGGCCTGTTCGTCGAAGACGGTAGCCTCGCGCTCGCCATCCTGGCCGTGGTCGCGGGCGGCGTGGTCCTGGCCGCAGCGGCGGCGCCGCCGCTCCTGGTCGGCCTGCTGCTGCTCGGCGGATGCCTGGCGGTGCTCACCGAGAACGTCATGCGGTCGCGGCGCAATGCCGCGCAGCCGCCGCGCCCGTAGTCAGTGCATCACCGCAGATACAGCGATCCCAGATAGGCGGTCAGCCGCCCCCCGATGGTGACGGCGGCCCACAACAAGCACGTCACGGCGACGATCCTGAGGCCGCGCGAGGAGACGGCGCCGGCCGCTTCCCAGGTCGCCGACTCTCGCTTCATGGTGAGGTGAAAAACCACCATCGCGATCGAGGCGATGATGACCAGGGCGAACTTGCTGTCGAACATGACGTCGCCCAGATACTGCCCGGGCTTCGACATCCACAGCGTGAACCCGCTGATGGTCTGGAAGAAGACCGCGATCCAGATGAGCGGGATCAACTTGTTGAGCGAGGTATACGGCATGGTGCGGAACGCCCCGAACATACGCAAGCCGATGATCGCCATCAGGCCGACGACGACCGCCATTCCGAGCGCATGAATGGTCAGCGCCAGCGGCCAGCCCCACGATTCATCGACCCATTCCGCATACGGAGAAGTCGCCAGCCATTCGATCACGTTCATCCTCCCCGTAAGTCAGGTTCACCCATCAAGCTTCTAGCCAGCATTACGATCCGCAATTCGGTTCAGGCAGTAGGTGCCCAGGAAAATGAGGGCAAGCGCACAGGTCACGACCGAAACGACCATCAAGATGACGTCGAGGTTCCCGGCAAACATCGGCTCTCCTCCATATTACACATAGGGCAGCAGGCGGCCGCCCATGATGACGCCGATCCAGGACAAGAGGACGAGCGCCGCGACCCATTTGGCGCTCATCGGCGCATCCTCTCCGGCCTTGACGCGCCAAAGAGACTCGGACACCGAGTAATACAGAACCGCGATGCCGCCGATGGTGATGAAGATGACCTTCGGCACGAATGTGATCTCGTTCAGATAGCGCGAGGAATCGGCCTGCAGGATCAGCATGCCGCTGAACACATTCGTCACCACGCCGAAGACCCCCAACGGAAGTATCCGGTGCACGGACTCGAACGACACCGATTTCCAGAAGCCCAGCACCCGCAGCGAAACCGCGAACGCCGTGCCGAAGATCAGCGCAAAGCCGAAGAAATGCACGGTCTGCCAGGGCACGAACCAGATCACCTGGTTGATCTCTTTCTCGACAAAGACGCTCAGGCCGGCGTTTGCATCCGTCGGCTGCACGTCGGTCGCGACGCGGATTTCCGGGTGATTGATCTGCCCGCCGCGATGCCCGGTCTCAGCCATGATGCCGAGCGTGATGATCGCGAAGAGGAGGACCGCGAACAGCGACCGGTTGGAAAAGCGCCCGAGCTGCCGAAAGCGCCACAGCTCGATCCAGGCGGTGACGCCGGTGAACGCCAGTCCGAACAGCGTGTACAATGCAAAGTCGCGGTGCGCATTGATCACCGCCTTGGAAATTCCCGGCACCACCGGATCGGTCAACGCCCACATCGACGCGTTGCCGGTGACGAAGGTCGGGACCCCCAATATGGCGCAGATGACGAACAGCAGGAGGCTCGATCGCTTCATGACCACATTGTTCAGGGCGAGCGCCACGACGTAGAAGGCAAGCGCGAACACGAACCCGACGGTCGGGAAGTGATTCAGGATCATGTGGACGTGCGACCAGATTTGCGGCGTCCGCGCCGTCGGCAACCTCAGCTCGGTGTGATTGATCTCCCAGCCGAGCTCACCGACCACGACCATCAAGCCGAGCGTGATGATAGCGAGGCCGAGCACCAGATGGAGCGCATTGTCGGACACGCGCTTGCGCCGAAACAGAGCGATCAACGCGGTGAGGCCGGTCAGTGCCAGCGCCGCGAGCGCCGTCACGCCCCAGCCGAGGTGGCTGCTGATATTGTCCTCGGAAAATTTGGGATTCTTCGCCAGGTCCTCCGACGCAGCATCGCCGCTCAAATAGGTCGGGATGGCCAACAGCGCCAGCAGCACGAAGGCCGCGAGGCATGTTCGCTTCATCGCCTCGTTGTCGGTGATGATCGCTGCGACGTAGAGGCCGAGCGCGAAAATAAGCCCGACCGACGGAAAGACACTGACCAGAATATGCAGATGCGCCCAAGACTCTGGGATCAGATGCATGCAACCCCCCCGGACCTGTTATCGCGGATATCAACTCGCCTCCGGCACGTCAACCGGCGGCTCCGGCACATCCGGGCACGCAACGACCTGCCGCGGCGCGAGCAGGCGCCCCGTTCATTGCGGCTATCCGGATGAGATCGGTGCCCGCGAAACCCCGCGGCGAATTCCCTCATTCCTCTCCCCAGCGCATGGCGCGCGTCTTGATCGAGCGAGCTTGGTGTCGCCCTTCGGCATTACGTTTAGAGCATTTTCGGAGAAAAGAAAGTCCGCCCGGGCTGGTGCGGAGCGCATAAAAATGGCGTATCGGCCGCCCGCTGCGGCGCAACCGGCCGGCGCACGAGCCGCTCCCCATCGGCCGCCGCTACTTCCTGGTCGGATTGAAATACTTCAGGTCCGGCGGCGGCTGGCCCGGCCGCGTCGGCGACAGATAGCCCTGGTCGCTGATGACGTAGTTCTCCTTGCCGAGCATCACCTGGTGATTGTCCTCGGAGCAGACGAACTCGTTCCAGACCGCCTTCGCCTCGCGATGATAGCTGCGCGTCACGGTCCATGGACGGGTCAAGGCATGATCCGTGGTGGTGACCTCGTCATGCAGGAGATTGAGATCGTTCTTGTCGAGATAGATCCGCTCCTTGACGACGGTCTCATTGTCCTTGTGCAGCGGCAGGCCGCTGGCGTCGAAGGTGCGCGGGCCCTTCAAGGCGCGCGTCTCGACCTCGAGCACGTTGTAGCGGCCGCTCTTGCCCTCATCGAGCCATCGGCCGATCGAATAGCCCGCATAGGAGGGCTCGATGTCCTGCGGCCATTTGCGGCCGTCGGTGAAGATGCGGCGAAACTCGCTCATATAGGTGATCATCAGATAGGTGGTGTCCGGCATGACGATGACTTCCATCGGCTCGTACATGAGCATCGTCCGCGGCATGCCGGGCGGCAGGCAGGTGGTGGGGTCCTTCACGCCGCTCGCATGCCGCGCCAGCGTCTCCCGGTAGATCGCCTGATATTCGTTGGTCAACGGCGCTTCCTGGGCGACGCCCGCCGGCTTGCCAGGATCCCAGGGCGCATCCGGCGCCGCGCCAACGCCGACCCATTGGCCTTTCAGGTTCGGATATTTCGCGACGTCCTGGGCGCGCGCGGCGACGGCTGCCAACAGCGCCGTTGCCAGCACCGCCGTGGCGATCGGCATTCGAAGCAGCATGTTGTCCTCCCGTGGTCGTTTCTTTTCGGTCAACTCAGTGCCGGATCGAAGTCCTCCAAAGCCGGCACCACCTGGATCTTCCTGCCGCCATATCGGGATATTTGGCCTCTTCAAATGCACAAGCGGCGGCGCCCGGTAACACGAGCACCGCCGCCAAAGTGATTGCGCCGATCCGGCTTGGGTCAAGCATAACGCTTTCCCGGCCGGGCCGTGCCGATCAGTGCGTGACGATCGGCTGTCCGCTGGAGAAGTTGGTCTTCTTCTCGGACCAGGAGCCGCCGGGTGCGCCTGAGCGCAGCGGATCGATGGTCATCTTGAGCTCATCGCCGGACTTCAGCGTCTTGCTTGACCAGCCTTCGCGGACGAGCGCGCTCGGGCTCGCTCCTTCGAGATTCCACACCGTCGAGGCACCGTCAGCGCCCTTCGTCTCCAACAAAATGAAGGTATGCGGGCTGGTGAACTTGAACTCCTGCACCGTGCCGCTCAGCTCCATCGGATGCTCCTGATCGAACATCGCGAAAGAATGGTGCGCGAACACCGCGCCGCCCGTCACGATCAGTGCAACGCCTGCCAACAATGCCGTGCTTAACCGTCCCATGCGCATCTCCCGTCTGCTGCTTTCCACTTTGGGCCAAGCTGGCCGCTTTTCCATCTTTGGAAGCTGCGTTTCTATCACATCCCGCGAACCGACGCCATATCCTGATCGGCCTGATCAAGCTTTGGCGTGCACCGCAGAAACTTCTGCTTACCGCCGCGGCGGCGCTCTGCGCCGGCGGGGCGATCCGCCAAAGCTCGCCAGGACGGCGGCGAGGCGCTGCCAGTCGGGCTCGCTCGCCGGAAGCCCAAACCGCAACCAACTGGCGTCGTTCGCGAAGCGGCGCACCAATATGCCGGCACGCCCGAGATGTTCGAAGAGCTCACCCGCAGCGTGTGTCCGGACCAGCCGGAAAAGCGACGTGCCGCCCACGACCGCGAGGCCGGCATCGGCGAGGGCGCGATCGAGGCGCAGCGAAGCTTCCGCGAGGCGAGCGCGCGTCGCCGCCGCCCAGGACCGATCCGCCAGCGCCGCCGTCCCGATCGCAATCGCCGGTCCCGCCACCGCCCAGGGACCAAGCGTCGCGCGCAGCCGCGCCGCGATCGCCGGATCGGCCAGCGCGAAGCCGAGCCGCAGCCCGGCGAGCCCGAAGAATTTGCCGAATGAGCGCAGCACCACAATATTGCGGTGTCCGACATCGCCCGCGAGGCTCGCGCCGGGCACAACGTCCATGAACGCCTCGTCGATCACCAGCAGGCCTCCGAGCGGCAGCGCGTGCGCGCAGGCGAGCAATATTTCGCGCGGAACGATCCGCCCATCCGGATTGTTGGGATTGACCACCACGGCGAGGTCGGCACCTTGCAGGCTGGCGACGTCCGCAACCTCCTCGACCCGATGCCCGCCTTGCGCGGCGGCGCGGAGGTGCTCCGCATAAGTCGGCCCCAGCACCGCGGCGCGCCCGGGCTGCACCAGACCCGCGACCGGCGCCAGCAGGATCTGGGTGCCGGGTGCCGCCACCACATGGGCGGCGGACGGCGCCCCATAGGCCTCTGCCGCAATGGCGGCCAGCTGTTCGAGCGGGGCCGCCTCCGGCAAGCGGGTGAACAAATCCGGCCCCAATGGTGGGACCGGATAGGCATAGGGGTTGATCCCGGTCGAGAGGTCGACGAAAGGTTGCGGGGCGTGCGGGAACAAAAGCCGCGCGGCAGCAAGATCGCCGCCATGGTCGATCGGCACGACATCATCCGTATGCGACCCATCCATGTGAACCCCGATGGCCTCCGCACTCACCTTTGCCGCTCTCCTGCTCGAAATCGTCATCGGCTATCCGGACCGGCTGGTGCGCGCGATCGGCCATCCGGTGACCTGGATGGGGGCTTTGATCGGTGCGCTCGATCGGCGCTTGAACCGCGATCGGGCAACGCCGGCAGCGCGGCGGGCGGCGGGAGTGTTCACGGTCCTGATCCTCATCGCGCTGGTCGGCATCATCGCATTCGGGCTCGCGCGCGGCGCGGCGCTGTTGCCGTTCGCGCCGCTCGCGGCGGCGCTGTTCGCCAGCACGTTGCTGGCGCAACGCAGCCTGCACGCGCATGTGGCACGCGTCGCCACCGCGCTTGAAGGTTCCGGCCTTGCGGCCAGCCGCACCGCAGTATCGCATATTGTGGGCCGCGACACCGCGCCGCTCGACGCCGCCGGCGTGGCGCGGGCCGCCATCGAAAGCCTGGCGGAGAATTTCTCCGATGGCGTGGTGGCGCCGGTTTTGTGGATGCTGATCGGCGGCCTTCCGGGCGCCGCCATCTACAAGGCGATCAACACCGCCGACAGCATGATCGGATTTCGCACGCCGCGCCACGTGGCATTCGGCTGGGCGGCGGCGCGGTTTGACGACCTGGTCAATTGGCCGGCCGCGCGGCTCTCGGCGCTGGCGATTATCGCGGCCGCCGCTGTGACCCCCGATGCCTCGGCGGCGCGCGCCTGGCGCGCGGTTCGCCGCGATGCCTCCCATCACCGCTCGCCCAATGCCGGCTACCCGGAAGCCGCCATGGCGGGCGCGCTCGGGCTCGTATTGGCGGGGCCGCGCCGCTACGGCGGCGTTCTGGTCGACGACGCGCAGATGGGAGAGGGTCGGCGCGAGGCCGACGCGGCCGACATCCGCGCCGCGCTCAAGCTCTACCGTCGTGCCGACGCGATCCTGATCGGTCTCGTCGGCCTGCTCGCGCTCGCCTTCATCGCGACAGGCTGAGCAGGCGATCGAGATCGATGTGGGCCGCCAAATGCGCCGCCAGGGCGTCGAGCGCCCCCTCAATCACCTTTTCGTAGCCGATTGCGCTCGCCCCCGCCGCGAAGCGCGCGAGCCAGGCGGCGCGCTGGCGATCGTCGGAAAAAATTCCATGAACGTAGGTACCAATCACCTGACCGTCGGCCGAGACGGCGCCGTCGGGCGAGCCGTTCGCAAGCCGCGCGAACGGCCGCGCGCAATCGGTCCCTTGCGTGATCCCCATATGCATCTCGTAGCCGGCGACCGAAATGCCGTCGTGGGTGGTGCCGGCGACCGGCTCGACCCGCTTTTCCGCCGATAGCACCGTCTCGACATCGAGCAGGCCGAGACCTTGGGCATCGCCGGGCGGCCCTTCGATGCCGGCCGGATCGCGGATCACGCGTCCCAGCATCTGATAGCCCCCGCACAGGCCGAGAATCATGCCGCCGCGTCGGCGGTGGAGCGCGATGTCGAGATCGAATCCGGCTGCGCGTAGCGCCGCCAGATCCGCGATCGTGGCCTTGGAGCCCGGCAGGATCACCAGGTCGGCATCGGACGGCAGCGCCGAGCCCGGCCGCACCCGTCTGAGCTCGACCGCAGGCTCGGCTTCGAGCGGATCGAGATCGTCGAAATTGGCGATGTGCGGCAGGATCGGAACCGCGATGCGCAGCCGCGCATTCGGCTTGGGCGCCGGCGCCCGATCGAGCGCCAGCACATCCTCGGCCGGCAGCAGCCGTGCCTCGTCGAAGAACGGGACGAGGCCGAGCGGTTGCCATCCGGTCATTTGCGCGATCGTGGCCATGCCGTCTTCGAACAGCGCCTGATCGCCGCGGAACTTGTTGACCAGAAAACCGCAGACCAGCGCCGCGTCCTGCGCGTCGATCACCGCCTTGGTGCCCACCAGGCTCGCGATCACACCGCCGCGGTCGATATCGCCGACCAGCACGACCGGCACATTGGCGGCGCGCGCAAAGCCCATATTGGCGATGTCATGGGGGCGCAGGTTCACTTCCGAGGCACTGCCGGCGCCCTCGACCAGCACGATATCGGCCTCCTCCTTGAGGCGGGCGTAGCTTTCGAGCACGAACCGCATCAGCTCGGGCTTAAGCTTCTGATATTCGGCCGCCTTCGCGGTTCCGTAGACCCGGCCCTGCACGACGATCTGCGCCCCGACCTCGCTCTGCGGCTTGAGCAGCACAGGGTTCATGTGCACGCTCGGCGCCGCGCGCGCGGCGCGCGCCTGCAAGGCCTGGGCGCGCCCGATCTCGCCGCCGTCGGCCGTCACGGCCGCATTGTTGGACATGTTCTGCGGCTTGAACGGCCGCACCCGCAAGCCGCGATTGGCAAAAGCGCGCGCCAAGCCCGCCACGATCAGCGATTTGCCGACGTCCGAGCCGGTGCCCTGGAACATGAGCGCGCGCGCCGCCATGGTCAGAATTCCAAAATCAAAATTCGACGCCGGCCTGCGCCCTCACCCCGGCCGCAAAATGATGCTTCACCAGCGTCATCTCGGTGACGAGATCGGCAGCCTCGATCAATTTGGGCTTGGCATTGCGCCCGGTGACCGCCACGTGCAGGCCGCTGCGGCGCTGCGTGAGCGCGGCGACGACCGCGTCTAGATCGAGATACTTATAGCGCAGCGCAATGTTGAGCTCGTCCAGGATGACGAGGCCGAAGGCCGGATCGGCCATCAGTTCGAGCGCCTTGGCCCAGGCGCGTTCGGCCGCCGCAATGTCGCGTTTGATGTCCTGTGTCTCCCAGGTGAAGCCTTCCCCCATCGTGTGCCATGACACCCGATCACCGAACGCCGCAAAGGCATCGCGCTCGCCGGTGTGCCAAGCGCCCTTGACGAATTGCACCACGCCGACCCGGTGACCGCGGCCGAGCATGCGCAATGCCAGGCCGAAAGCAGCGGTGGATTTGCCCTTGCCGGTCCCGGTATGGACGATGAGCAGGCCCTTCTCGATGGTCTTGCCTGCGACCTCCGCATCCTGCACGGCCTTGCGCTTGGCCATCTTGGCGCGATGGCGCTCCGCTTCGGCTTCGTCGACTTCACTCTTGCTCATCCGCTTGGACTTCCCTTCACGAAGACCGGCAGGCCCGCGACCACCAGAACCAC
>DATDGG010000540.1:0-13925 GCA_036522235.1 Xanthobacteraceae bacterium | reverse complement strand
GAGCTGCATGTCGTGGATGCTGGCCCGGATCGTGCCGGTACGGTCGGAGAGGACCGAAATGTCGATGCCGGCCGGGATGTAGCGCTGGATGTCCGGCAGGATCTGGTAGACGTTGTCGACGGTCTCGATCACGTTGGAGGTTGAATCCTTGGTGAGCACCAGCAGCACCGAAGGCTGACCGTTGTACCAGCCGGCCGACTGGTTGTTGCGCACGCCGGGCTCGATCGAGGCGACGGCGGAGAGGTGTACCACCGTGCCGTTGGCCGAGCGCACGACGATCGGATCGTAGTCTGGGGCCGTGCGCAGCTGATCATTGATGCCGATAGTGGTGGAGCGCTCGCCGCCCTCGAACACGCCGAGCGGCCCCGCCGCATTGGCGTTGGCGATGGCGGTGCGCACGTCCTCCATGGAGAGCCCCATCGAGGCGAGCGCGACCGGATTGACGCGGACCCGGATTGAGGGCTGCTCGGCGCCGTTGACGCTGACCTCGGCGACGCCTTTGACCTGCGACAGGCGCTGCGCCACCACGGTGTCGGCGGCGTCATAGATGGCGCTCGGCGGCACGTTCTTCGACGTCAGCGCCAGAATGAGGATCGGTATGGCGGCCGGGTTCGATTTGCGGAACGACGGCGTCGATTGCAGGTCGCCCGGCAGGTCGGCGACCGCCGCGTTGATGGCGCCCTGCACGTCGCGTGCCGCGCCGTCGATGTTGCGGGTGAGATCGAACTGGATCGAGATGCGGGTCGATCCGAGCGAGCTGCGCGAGGTCAGCTCGGTGACGCCGGGGATTTCGCCGAGCCGGCGTTCGAGCGGCGCCGCGACGGTCGCCGCCATGGTCTCCGGATCGGCACCCGGTCGGTTCGCGTTGACGCTGATGGTCGGAAAGTCGACCGTCGGCATGCTGGCGACCGGCAGGAACTGATAGGCCACGGCCCCCACCAGGAACAGCCCGACGGCGATGAGCGTGGTGCCGATCGGTCGGCGGATGAAGGGTTCGGAGAAGTTCATGGCCCGACCTATTCCGCAGGTCGCTGCGAGGGCTCGGGCGCCAGCGGCAAAGCGAGCTCCGGCTCCGAAAGTTCCGGGCCGCGGCCGCTCAACCGCGCGCGCAGCCACTCCATCTGCAAGTAGATGACCGGCGTGGTGTAGAGAGTCAGCAACTGGCTCAGGATCAGCCCGCCCACGATGGTGATGCCGAGCGGGTTGCGCAGCTCCGAGCCGGTGCCGCTTTCGAGCGCGAGCGGCAGCGCGCCGAACAGGGCCGCGAGCGTCGTCATCATGATCGGCCGGAACCGCAGCAGCGAGGCCTGCAGGATGGAATCGCGCGGCGAGAGGCCCTGTACGCGCTCCGCCTCGAGCGCGAAATCGATCATCATGATCGCGTTCTTCTTCACGATGCCCATCAGCAGCACGATGCCGATGAGCGCGACGACGGAAAGGTCGTGCCCGTACAGCATCAAGGCGAGCAGCGCGCCCACGCCCGCCGACGGCAGTGTCGACAGGATGGTGAGCGGATGAATGAAGCTTTCGTAGAGGACGCCGAGCACGATGTAGATGGTCACGGCGGCCGCCAATATGAGCCATGGCTCGCCGGCGAGCGACTTGCTGAACTCCGCGGCATCGCCCGAATAGCTACCGGTCACCGACGTCGGCACCCCGATCTCCTGCTCGGCGGCCGAGATCGCCGCCACCGCGTCGCTCAGCGCGGCCTGCGGGGCAAGGTTGAAGCTGATGGTGACCGCCGGGAATTGCTGCTCATGGGAGATCACCAGCGGGGCGGTGGTGTACTTGAATTTCGCAATGGCCGAGATGGGCACTTGCGAAGCCCCGGCGGTCGCGAGCTGCGTCGGCGGCGAGGAGCCGGCCGTAAGCGAGGTCTGGGCGGCCGCCGCCTGGGTGCCGGCCGCCGGCACGTAGAGCTTCGACAGCGAGTTCGGATCGCTCTGATAGGCCGGCGCGGCCTCCAGGATGACGCGGTACTGGTTGGTCTGCGCGTAGATGGTGGAGATCTGCCGCTGCCCGAAGGCGTCATCGAGCGTATCCACAACGGTCTGCATGGAAACGCCGAGCCGGCCGGCGGTCGCGCGGTCGACCTGGACCTGCATGCGCAGGCCGTTGTTTTGCGACTCGGAAGCGACGTCGGTGAGGGCCGGCGAGGATTGCAGCCGCGCCGCCAGGCGCGAGGCCCAGTCCTCCACCTCGACCGTGCTGGTTCCGGTCATCGTGTATTGAAACTGCGCCCGGCTCACGCGGGTGGATATCTGGATGTCCTGCACCGGCTGAAAATAGAGCGTGGTCCCCGGAACCATGCTGACCGCCTGCTTCAGGCGGTCGATCACGGCGGTGACCAATGCGCTGCGCTGATCGCGCGGGCGCAGCGTGATGGCGAGCCGGCTCGCATTGGGGGTCGCATTGAGCGGTGTCACGCCGACCACCGAGACGACCCCGGTCACATCCGGATCCTTGCGGATCACGGTCTCGATCTCGGCGCGCAGCCGCTGCATCTCGGTGAACGAAACGTCCTCGCCGCCTTCCAGCACCCCATAGATGAGGCCGGTGTCCTGCAGCGGCAGGAACCCTTTCGGGATGACGACGTAGAGCCAGATGGTGGCGCCGAGCGTCGCCAGCGTGACCATCAGGGTCATGAACTGGTGGCCCAGCACCCATTCGAGGCTGCGCCGATAGGCGTTCACCGAATTGTCGACCAGGCCATGGAAGCGCCGGGTCACGGCGTTGCCGGCGGTCTCGGCCTCGTGCCGCAGCAGGCGGCTGCACATCATCGGGGTCAAGGTCAGCGAGACCACCGCCGAGGTCACCACCGCAATGGTCAAGGTCAAAGCGAATTCGCGGAACATGCGGCCGACGATGCCGGTCATGAACAAGAGCGGAATGAACACGGCGATCAGCGACAAGGTCAGCGAGATGACCGTGAAGCCGATCTCGCGGGCGCCTTCAAGCGCCGCCTCGAAGCCGTCCTCGCCGTCCTCCATATGGCGCACGATGTTCTCGATCATGACGATCGCATCGTCGACCACGAAGCCGGTGCCGATGGTCAGCGCCATCAAGGACAGGTTGTCGAGGCTGAAGCCGCAGAACCACATGACCCCGAAGGTCGCGATCAGCGACAGCGGCAGCGCCACGCCGGCGATGATGGTGGCGCGGATCGTGCGCAGGAATATGAAGACCACCGTGATGACCAGCGCCACGCTGAGGACCAGCGTGACCTGGACGTCGCGGATCGAGGCGCGGATCGTGGTCGTGCTGTCGTGCACCACCGTCAGCGCGGCGCCGGCCGGGACCGCGCGCTGCAGCCGCGGCAGCTCCTTCTGGATGCCCTCGACCGTGGCGATCACGTTGGCGCCGGGCTGGCGCTGGATGTCGACGATGACCGCCGGCGCGCCCTGGTACCAACCGCCGACCTTGGTGTTTTCCAGGCTGTCGACCACGTTGGCGATGTCTTTGAGGAAAACCGGCGCCTGGTTCCGGTAGGCGATCACCACGTCCCGATAGGCGCTGGCGGCGGGCAGCTGGTCATTGGCCGCGATGGTGTAGGACTGGTGCGTGCCGTCAAGCGAGCCTTTGGCGCCCGCCACATTGGCGGCCACGATTACGTTGCGCACGTCTTCCAGCGACAGCCCGTAATTGGCGAGCCGCGCCAGGTCGAGCTGGATGCGGACCGCGGGGCGGATATTGCCCTCGACCGTGACCCGCCCGACCCCGTTGAGCTCGCTCAGCCGCTGCGCCAGCAGGCTGTCGGCGAGATCGCTGAGCTGCCGCAGCGAGATCGTGTTGGAGGTCAAGGCGAGCGTCACGATCGGCGCATCGGCCGGATTCACCTTGGAATAGACCGGCGGGTAGGGGAGCGTCCGCGGCAAGGTTGAGGCGGCCGCGTTGATGCCGGCCTGCACGTCCTGTGCGGCCGAGTCGATATCGCGGCTCAGATCGAACTGCAGCGTGATCTGGCTGATCCCGAACGAGCTCGACGAGGTCAGGGTCGAGAGCGAGGGAATCTGGCCGAACTGGCGCTCGAGCGGCGCCGTCACCAGCGACGCCATGGTGTCCGGGCTCGCGCCCGGAAGCTGCGTGGTGACCTGGATAGTCGGAAAATCGACCTGCGGCAGCGAGGAGATCGGCAGCCACAGATAGCCCAGCACGCCGCCCAGCATGACCGCGATGCCGAGCAACGAGGTCGCGATCGGGCGATGAATGAAGGGCGAGGATACGCTCATGGCGCAGTGCTTGGCGTGGCGCTCGGCGCACCTCCCGGGCTTGCCGCGGCTCCCGGGCTCTGCGCGCCTCCTTTGGGCTGACCGTTTTGGCGGCCTTGGCCGCCGCCTTGCCCGCCGCCGCCGGGACGGCGCGGGGGCTGGGGCGCCGCCTCGCCGGTCGGCATCTGTCCGGCCGCCTCGGCGCTCGTGACCACCACCCGGCTGCCATCGGCCAGGCGCCCGAAGCCGGTGGTGACGACGCGCTCGCCGGCCGCGAGGCCGCTTGCCACCACGGCCTGCTGATCGTCCTGCTTGGAAACCGTGATGGTCCGCATCGCGACCGTGTCGTCGTCCTTGGTCACGTAAGCGAAAGTGCCGTCGGGGCCCCGCTGCACCGCGGCGGTCGGAACCACCACGACCTGGCGCAATGTGTTGATCAGGACCCGCATATTGATGAACTGCCCGGGCCAGAGCTGGATATTGGCGTTGGGAAACTCGGCCTTGAGCTGGACCGTGCCGGTGGTCTGATCGACCTGATTGTTGACGACCGTGACCTTGCCGTTGTCGACCACGCCGCTGCCGTCGGGCGCCAGGGCCTGCACCGGCAGCGCGCCCGCCGCCATGCCCTTGTTGAGGTCGGGCAGGTTCTGCTGCGGCAGGTTGAACAGGACCGCGATCGGCTTGATCTGGGTGATCACCACGAGGCCGGTCGTGTCCGAGGCATGCACGATGTTGCCCTCGTCGACCTGACGGATGCCGGTCAGCCCCGTCAGCGGCGCCACCACGTCCGTATAGTCGAGGTTGGCCTTGGCATTGTTGATCGATGCCTGGTCGGATTGCGTCTGCGCGGTCAGCTGATCGACCAGCGCCTTCTGGGTATCGACCTGCTGCTTTTGCACCGCGTTGCTGGCGGCGAGCCTTGTGTAGCGCTCGAGATCGAGCTTGGCATTGGCAAGCTGCGCCTCGTCCTGCGCCTTCTTGGCGACAGTGATGTCGTATTGGGCCTGGTAGATCGTAGGATCGATTTTGGCGACAACGTCGCCCTGCTTGACCTCCTGGCCCTCCTTGAAGTCGATCTTCATCAGCTTGCCGTCGACCTGCGACCGCACCGTGACGGTATTGAGCGCCTTGGCGGTGCCGACGCCGTCGAGATAGACCGGCACGTCGGCGGTGCGTGCCGCGGTGGCGAGGACCGGAACCGGATCGCCGCCGTTGTTGCCGCCGCGCCGGAAGCCCGGCCGGTTCTGCTGGCCCTGCTTGGCCTGTTGCTGCTGGGACGGCTGGAATGGCCCGTACGTGTAGGCGGCCCAGCCGACCGCGGCCAGGATTCCCAATATGACGATGCGTCGGAGCCAGCGTCTCATTGGCGCTTCCTGATTGGCCGCTTCCCGATGGGCCGAAAGTTCCTCGGCCGGCCGGCGCGAGCTGTCGATCCCGCCCAAGCGCCCATGCGATCGCCCGTAAAAGTCATGATGGGCCTTCGTTGCCTCACCGACACCCGTGTTCCCCGACGAGTATCAAGACGGCGTGCCACCCGGCAGGCGGCAACGGGACCGCAAGTTATCAAACCCGGCCGTGCCGACCCACTTAAATAAAGGAAATGTTGGCGGATTTTCGCTGCGTCGACGCGCCGCCCGGCCGACCCGCATGCGGCATGATCGCCCGGGCGGTGTTGATGCGGATTTAATGGAGAATACCCAATATTATCAGCTCTATATCGCGGGATGCCAGGCCGGGGGCGGAAATCCGCCGGCACCCGGACGGTTCTGGCCTCCCCGGAGGTGGGCTGGTACACCGGGCCGTGATGTCGAGCGGGGCGGACGTAGGGCGATGTCGAGTGAAGCCGCAACACCTGCGCTGTCCCTGCGGCTCGCGCGGCGGACGCCCCGCCTCGAGCACTTCGTCATGGGTGGCGCCATCGTGGCGCTGGTCATCCTGGTGGTGCTGCCGCTCATGTCGCTTTTGTTCGGCAGCGTTCGCGGCGAGGACGGCCTGAGCCTCGACCATTTCGCCGAAGTGCTCGGCGGGCGCCTCTACGTGACGGCGCTCAAGAACTCGCTCACGCTCGGCGCGTGGACCGGCCTGTTCAGCACCATCATCGGGCTCACGCTCGCCTGGGCGGTCGCGCGCACCGACGTGCCCGCCAAGCCGCTGCTGCAGGCGACCGCCACGCTCTCCTATCTGTCGCCGCCGTTCCTGACCGCGATCGCCTTCACCTATCTGTTCAGCCCGAATGCCGGCCTGATCAATGTCTTCCTGCGTGACGTCGCCGGCTTGCCGTGGCTCACCTTCAATATCTTCTCCATGCCGGGCCTCGTCCTGGTCACGGTGATGCACACTTTTCCGTTCGTCTATCTCTTGGCCGCGAGCGCGCTGCAATCGGTCGACGCTTCTTACGAGGAAGCCGCACAGATTCTCGGCGCCGGGAAGCTCCGCACCGCCGTCGCCATCACCGGGCCGCTGGTGGCGCCGGCAGTTCTGTCCGGCGCGCTGCTCGGCTTCGTCAATGCCATCGCGCTGTTCGGCTCGCAGGCCATCATCGGCCTGCCGGGCCGCATCGTGACGTTGCCCACCCGCATCTATGCGCTGTTCGACTATCCGCCCGAATACGGCCTCGCCTCCGCGCTGTCGCTCGTCTTCGTGCTCATCACCATCACGGCGCTCTATCTGCAGCGCGCGTTCCTGGCGCGCCGCTCCTATGTGACGCTCGCCGGCAAGGGCTCGCGGCCGCAGTTGCTGCGGCTCGGCCGGCTACGCTTTGTCTTGCTCGGCATCGGCATCGTGATCTTCATCGTGTCGATCCTCGCCCCTTTTTCGACCCTGATCGCGGTCTCGTTCTCGAAATCCTGGGGACTGGATTTCTGGAAGGGCCTCACGCTTGCCAACTACAAGTTCATCCTGTTCGACTACGACGTCACCCGCCGCGCCATCCAGAACAGCCTCCTGCTCGCCACCTTGGCGGCGACCGCCGCGGTGCTGCTCGGCGCGGTGATCGGCTGGATCGACTTGCGCACGCGGATTCCCGGCCGTCGCCTGCTCGACTATTTCGCCCTCATCCCGCTCGGGCTCCCCGGCATCGTGATGGCGGTGGCGCTCATCCAGTTCTGGCTCGCCATGCCGATCGCGCTCTACGGCACGCTCGCGATCCTGCTGCTCGCCTATGTGGGCCGCTATATCCCGCTTGGCGTGCGCGCCGCCAATGCGGCGCTACGTCAGATCGATCCTTCGCTCGAGGAGAGTGCCCAGATTCTCGGCGCCTCGTGGCTCACCACCATGCGGGAGGTGACGTTGCCGTTGATCCGGCCGGGATTGTTCGCCGGCTGGCTTCTGGTGTTCGTGCCGGTCATCCAGGAATTGAGCGCCTCGATCCTGCTGTTCTCGTCGAGCTCGATCACTCTGGCGGTCGCGATCTACAATCTTTACGAGACCGGCTATATCGAGCCGGTCGCCGCGCTCGCCATGGTCAACATGGTCATCATCGGGGCGGCGATCTGGCTCGCCAACATGATCGGCGGCGGCCGCATCCTGACGCGCGGCGATGCCGGGACGGGAACCTGAGGGAAAATGGCCGGGATCACGATCCGAGGATTGTCGAAGCGTTTCGGCGCGGGCGCAGCCGAGCCGGCGGCCGTCGCGGACCTCACGCTCGACATCAAGGACAACCAGTTCGTCACTTTGCTCGGGCCCTCGGGCTGCGGTAAGACCACGACCCTGCGCCTCATCGCCGGCTATATCACGCCCGATGCCGGCACGATCGAAGTAGCCGGCCGGCCGCTGTCGTCGCCGCAATCGGTCGTGCCGCCGGAAGCGCGCGGCATGGGCATGGTGTTCCAGAACTACGCCGTATGGCCGCACAAGACCGTGTTCGAGAACGTCGTGTTCGGCCTCAAGCTGCGCAAGCTCGGCGCGGCGGCGGCGCGCCAGAAGGTCGCCGACATGCTGGCGCTGGTCAACTTGTCGGGGCTGGAAAAGCGCTATCCGGGCGAGCTCTCCGGCGGCCAGCAGCAGCGGGTGGCGCTGGCGCGCTCGCTGGTGGTCGAGCCCGGCATCTTGTTGCTCGACGAGCCCCTGTCCAATCTCGACGCCAAGCTGCGCGAGCGCATGCGCACGGAGCTCAAGGAGATCCAGCGCCGCACCGGCATCACTTTCGTCTACGTCACGCATGACCAGGCCGAGGCGCTGGCACTCTCGGATCAGGTCGCGGTGATGAGCGTCGGGCGCTTGCAGCAATACGGCACGCCGTTCGAGGTCTATGCCCATCCGGCCAACCGCATGGTGGCGGATTTCATGGGCCTGGTGAATCTGGTTCCCGGCAAGGTTCGCGACATCAAGAACGGCGTCGCCACGGTCGAGCTCATGCCCGATCTCGCGGTCGCGATCGCGCGGGCCGCGGGACTGGCGCTGGGCGAGCGCGTGGACGTGGCGGTGCGCCCGGAGAACATCCGCCTCTCGGCGCCGCCCGAGCTCCCCGGCGGGCAGCGCGCCACCGTCACCAGCCACGTCTTCCTCGGCAATATCAGCGAATACGAGGTCACGCTGCCCCCGGGCCCGGCGCTGCGGGTGCAGACCCATCCGCTGCAGCAATTCCGGGTCGGCGATGAGGTGGCGATCGAGATCGATTCGACTCAGTGCAGCGCCTTCCCGCGCGTACGCGGCGAGCCGGCGCAAGCGTGACGCGTCAGGCAAGTTGCGCGGCGCCAGCCGACCACGCGGTGCACAGGGTGGCGGCCGAGCCGGACACGCCGGTGTGCTCTATGCGCTGCGCGATGATCTTGGCCTCAATGCCGCCAAGTTGGGCTGCGGGCATGGGCCAATGCGGCGTCTGCACGGTGCTCGTCGACGGCGCGGCGGTGCGCTCCTGCCTGCAGGTCGCAAGCGGCCATCTGGGCTCGAAAACTTCGCAGGCTCCTCGCTGGTTCAAGCGCAAAAAAGCCCATGCTCTATCCAGCTGAGCTGCGGGCGCGTTTGTCACGACCGTTCCAGGCAAAGCCTGAATCCAGAACCTGAGCGCGAGCGTCCAGCGGCGGTGACCGCCGAAGGCGCGCGATGGGCTCACCAAGTCGCGACGAAGGCTTGCTGAACCGCCTGCGGATCCGTGATCCCGTTGGCGATCAGAAGCTGAAGAAGAATTCTCGCTTTTTGTGGGTTGAGGTCGAGCGAGACAGCAAAGCCGAGGGTATCGTCATTGACCGCGACATTGCGGTTCACGAAACCGGATCCGACACGCGTCGAGCGGACGACAAGGACACCGCTTTTCACCGCGGCAGCGAGCACCTCGATCCCTTGCTTAGAGGTGTTGCCGTCGCCGACACCCGCGAGGACAATGCCCTTTGCCCCGCGCTTGACGGCATCCTCGATCGGCGCAGCGCCCAAAGCGGGCGGCAGTGAAACGCTGTTCTAATCCAGCGAGCCAAACCTGCAGCCTTCAGCTCGTTTCCAAGAAGCGCGGGTCGACAAAATGGGCTAGAAACTTTCGCGAATCGATGCTATCCACACGTCGTGTGCCCAGGATGCTCTCATCATGGGGCTTGTGCTTGGAAGCCTGGGCGAATCCGCAGAATCTTTTCATGGCCGACGCGTCTGCACAGCGATTGGCGCCTAGTGCCGAAACTCGCTCGATCTGTGATGGTTTATTGCAGCGAAGCCTCGAAGTTACTGGGGCGACGTTAGGCAACATTCAGCTTGTGGACTGGCGGACTGGTGAGCTCAAAATTGTTTCTCAACTTGGCTTTCAACTGGATTTCCTCCGCTTCTTCGAGCGAGTGAAATACCGAGACTCGTGTGCATGCGCGCGGGCCCTCGGCACACGCGCGCCGGTGGTGGTCGGCGATGTGATGTTGGATGCGGCGTTTGCTCCTTATCGAGACATCGCGCATCGCGCGGGATTTCGGGCTGTGCAATCAACGCCATTGCTGTCGTCGAGCTCGGCGCTTGTGGGGATACTGTCGACGCATTTCCCAACGGCGCATACGCCGACGGTTCTGGAACTGGCATCCTTGAAGGAAATCGGGCGCTTTGCAGCTAACGCGATCATTGCCCACCGGGCCCGCAGTCGCCCAGCGTCGCGCGTCTCACCGGCGGTGCGGCGAGAGATCGAGAAAGCAGAAGAATATCGCCAGTACGCAGCTGAGTGCCAGGGGCGCGCCGTCAATTCGGAAGACATAGCCGTTAGGCGACAGCTGCTCGAACTCGCCCAGCAATGGTGCGAACTAGCCGATCAGACGGACCAAGAAAGTGAGCTGAATGCGCCTACCCTAATGGAGCAGTAGACATTCATCTTCCCGCCACTGTGGATTGTAGTTCTTCAATTGCTGCGACTTGCTTGGCCAAATCCAGCTCAGATAAGCCCGAACTCTCATTGGCCAATGCGATCCACATGTCGCGCAGAATTTTGAGAGCGATTTTTTTCTGCGGGTCGAGAGCAGCATCAAGGGCGCGTTCGCAGTCCTGTGCTCTATTGAAAAGATCGGCCTGCCGAAGCATGGTGGTCCCACTAGTTGGGTCTCATCCAAAGCCTTCAAAAATTTGTCGGCCCGAAACCCAACTGTTTGTCGTGAAGTTCTATGCTAACTTGCCGGCGGATTCAACCTTTGACCGCTGGGCCATTTTTCCGTCCCAACCTCCCGAATTATCATGATGCGCATCGCATCAGAGTTTGGCTTTGCGCCCGCAAGCCGGAGCCGGATCTCAGCGCCCTCACCGAGCGAGCCGGCGCTGTTCGATGTGTTGGAGGACGATCCGGCTGTTGGCGAGAGATAGATTGCTCTTGAGGTCCGCTGACGGATGACAAGCGGAAGACTTGTGCTCGGTCTGAGCTTTTCCGGTTTTGACCCTGGCTGTGTGTACACGGCCAAGACCCAACTCGGACATTGCCTCCGGACAGGGTGACTTCCCGTGATCAAGGTGAACTTGACCTCTTTCGAAGGCGCTCCGGGCCCGCGTTGCTGCGCTCATTACGCGTTGTACGTGGCCATGGCGGTATGCTTGCAACCCGCCTGTGCGTGCGCGAGGATCGCCTCAGCAGGTCCTCTTGTCCGCGCCATAGAGACCGCGATCCCCTCATCGAGCAGGTGATGCCCTTTTGGGACGCTGTCCGCCGGGGTAGAATGCTTCCAAGGTCTGGAGCGGTCTCGCAACGCTAACCATCGCGGCAACGTTGCTCGCGCGCGCGGACAAGAGATCGAATGAAGCGCCAGGAGTTCATTGTACTTGTCGACGGCGCAGCGGCGGCGTCGTAGGACGGTTCTACCGCGTCCGTCTTATTTTTGCGCGTCTGTGACCCAGGTTACAGAACGCTCCGCTGGCATCCGCGACAATGACAGGCAGTGCTCCCCTGGAAAACCAAGCTGACGGGGATCAACGATGATCGAGCTTGACGAGATCAAACACAACCGGCCCCGCAATCGACGCTGGCTTCTCCGCCACGGAGCGCTGGCACTCCCGTTCATCCTCGCCGGCATACCGGCGCGCGCCGTCGAGCGGGTCGGCTCGGTCGAGGACGTCAGGGGTGAGGCATTCGCCGAGCTCGACGCGGTTCGCCGCACGCTCGATCGGGCTGCGCCGGTCTTTCTCGGCGACGAAGTCGTGACCGGCGTCGCGTCCCGACTGGGAATGCGGCTCGGCCGCGATACGACGATCAGGCTAGGCGAACAAGCCCGGCTGAAGATCGATCGATTTCTTGTCGATGCCGGCGGGGAGATGACGCTGCGCTCCGGGCCGTTGCTGTTCGATCGACCGCCGCGCAGCGCGCCCGCAGGAGTGCAGATTCGTAGCCCCTTCGCGCTTATCGCGGTACGCGGCACGCGAATCTTCGCGGGGCCGAGCAACGGGCCTTTCGGCGTGTTCGTCGTGCGCGGCTCGGTGGCGGTGACCTCGGCGGGTCAGCAGGTGATCCTGCGCGAGGGCGAAGGTACGGACTTTGTCTCGCCGGGCACGCCGCCGACGCCGGTCAAACGATGGGCGCCACAACGCATCCGAGCCGCGCTCGCAAGCGTGAGCTGAGTGCGCGAGGCCACTGCCTTCTTTATGGGAAAACATGCCAGTAAACGAAGTAGCCCTTTCACTGTTGTCGCAGACAAGCCAGTTAGCCGCGATCGCGCGGCGGTATCTCGATGGGTAGGATACGTCGAGCGTTGCAGCAGCGCCTGCCGGTTGCGGCGGGCGCCGCGACGCTGACCGTTTTTCTAGCGGCAGCGGTTCTGCTTCCCGAGATCAAGAGTCTAGGCGACAGCGCCTTCGACATCGAGCTCGCCGCCGACGAGTGGCTGCGTAGGCCCACGCCATTCGACCTGAAAGTGATCGTCGTCGACATCGATCGTGCGTCGATCGATGCACTGGGCACCTGGCCGTGGCCGCGTGAGACGATCGCGCGGCTCGTCGAGGCGGTGGCAACCGGACGGCCCGCCGCGATCGCGATCGATGTGCTGTTCGACGAGCCCGATGACCGCTCGCCAGCGGCGCTCGCCCGGCGGCTCGGATCGGTGACCGGCCGCGCCGCGATCAGTACGCTGGGAGAAAGCCTCCCGGACGGTGACAAGCAGCTGGCGCGAGCCATCGGTAGCGTCCCCGTCGCGCTCGGCTTTGTGCTCAATCCCGATCGCAGCGGCACATTGCCGGGTGCCGCGATCGTAAGTCGCGGGTCCCTCCCGTTCGACGATTTGTGGCAGGCCGCCGGCGCGACCGGGCCGCCGCCGCCGCTCCTCGCCGCGGTGACCGGGCTGGGCGCGCTCTCTTTACCTGGTAGTGCCGATGGAGCTATCCGTCAGGTTCCGATCTTCGTTGCCGCCGGCCGTGTCCTGATGCCCGGCCTGGCTGCCGAGGCGCTACGCCTCGCATCCGGTGCCTCGAGCTATGTCGTCGAAGGCGAGCCCCCGACGCTGGTGGTCGGCAGCCGGCGGGTTGCGCTATCGCGCGATGGGATGCTCCGGCTCGTGCCGGTGGCAGCGTGGCGCCGGGTTGCCCGCACGCTATCCGATCGGCGCCATCTCCGCCAACGTCCTCAACATCTACTCCGGCGCCCTGTCGTTCACCGCGATCGGGATCAAGCTGCCGCTGTCGATGCGCCGGGCCATCGTCGCGCTCGGCTTCGGCACCATCGGGTTCTTCCTGGCCTGGTCCGGCCTGCACAACGCCGGCGCCAAATACACCAACTTCCTGCTCATCATCGCCTACTGGATCGCCCCCTGGCTCGCCGTCATGTTCTGCGACATGCTGCTCCGCCGCAACCCCGACGAATCCCTGCTGTTCGCCACCAGCCGCACCAACTGGGCCGGACCCATCGCCATGCTCGCCGGCATCGGCATCTCCGTCTGGCTGTTCTCCAACCAGACCGAATACCTCGGCGTCGTCCCCACCCACATACCAGCGGTCGGCGACCTCACCGCCGAGGTCGGCTTCCTCATCACCGCCATCATCTACCTCACCTGGCACACCATCGCCAAAACCGGACGGGAGACCCACCTGGCGGGCTGACGCAGGCCGCGGGACGTGTCCGACGGCCGGATCGGGAGTAGCCTCCTCGGCGCGCCCTCGCGCGCCGCCGGCCGGACCCGCGTCAACGATGCCCAGAGTGGCCGTCGGTGCCGTTCACAAGACTGCGCCGACCGGTGCCGTCGGAGGACCGCCGTCGTCAGCGCTCCGCGAGCACTTCGGCACGCCGGCGCCCGCTACTACGGCGGGCCTGCGGCCGACCCGCCGAGCCGGCTGGTCTACCTCCTC
>DATDGG010000539.1:0-5047 GCA_036522235.1 Xanthobacteraceae bacterium | reverse complement strand
ACAGATTGGCGACCGCCCAGCCGCCCGCAAAGGCCGCACCGAACACTTCGGCGCTGATCAGGATGGCGGCGCTGGCGACCGTCAGCACGTTCAGCCAGATGATCCGCCGGGGCGCTTTGCTGGGTGTTTCGGCCATGGTGTTCCTTCTCGCGGCCGCAATGTCTCCGAACTCGGACGCGCGATCAAGCCTGAATTAGGCGATAGGCGGCTCCGGGGCTAGGCCGCCTCGCCTCGCGGCTGGGCCGCCTTGCGGCTGGGCCGCCGCGCGGGCTAAGCCGCGTCGCGGCTCCCTTTCGCGCCGAGGAGGCCGGACTCGACCAGGGCCGCGCGGATGCGGTCGATCTCGGCGCGGGTAAGCTTGACCAGCGGCGGGCGCACCACCGCGCGCGGCAGCCGGCCGAGCAGGACGAGCGCCTCCTTCATCCGGTTGTGCATGTCGGACCAGGGCTCGGAATAGAACACGCCGGCCAGGGGGTAGATCCGGTCATTGAGTCGCCGGGCCGCCGCCAGATCGCCGGCCGCGACGGCGCGAAACAGCGCCGCCTGCAAGTCCGCGATCACGCTGCCGCTGCCGGAGAGGAGCCCGTTGCAGCCGAGCACCAGCGAGCTCAACAGCCAAGCGCTGTGGGTGGTGAGCACGTGCACGGGCCGCGGCAGCGCCTGCAGCAGGCGGATATGCATCTCGTGCTGCTGCACATTGCCGGCCCAGTCCTTGATGGCCGCGATGGTGGGAACCGCCTCGGCGAGCCGCAACAGCGTCTCGCGCGGATAGCCCTGGCCGGTCGCCAGCGGGTACTGGAACACGATGATCGGAAGGTCGCTGGCATCGGCGATGCGCTTGAAATGCGCCAGCGCCATTTCGGGGCTCTGGCCGAGCCCGAACGGCGCCGGCGGGAAAACCAGCAACGCCGAAGCGCCCCGCTGCGCCGCCATGCGGGCGATGCGCGCCGCCTCGAGGCTGCCGTCGGCCCACACCCCGCTCACCAGCGGCAGGCGGTCGCCGACCGCGTCGCCCGCGATATCGAGCACGCGCGCCTGCTCATCGAAGCTGCAGGAGGCGACCTCGGTCGAATGGGCATTAACGGTGAGCGCTGACAGCCCATCGGTCGCCGCCACCGCGCGCAGATGTGTCCGGAAGCTCGCATCGTCGATGGCGAGCTCGTCATCGAACGGCAGCAGAACCGCCGGGATGACGCCTTGGGGAACGAAATGGGTGTGACGGGGCATCAGGGGACTCCTTCTCACCGCTGACAGCGATGGGCGGCTGGGGCACACGAACGCATCACGTGACTGCGACCGGCGCGCTTCACAGGGTTTTCCGCCGCGAACGTGCCGAGTTCAGACATCGCACTACCCAGTCAGGATCGATTTCAACGACTCTCGCTCTTCGGCAATGAAATCGAAGAACGCCGATATTCGGGGCGTTCGCCGAAGATCGGGGTGCGTCAGCAGGCGCCAGCTTCGCGCAAGCTCCGGAACCGGCCCCAGCACGCGTACAAGATCCGGCTGGTCGTCGGCGATGGGAGTCGGGAGAGCGCCGAGGCCCACGCCGGACTTTACCGCGTAGACCAGTCCAAGAACGCTGTTGTTGCGGGCCGAAATCTTGGCATTGGGCGCGACCTCGCGCAGCCACTTCGCCACGCGATGATTGTTCATCGCTTCTTCGAAGCTGACCAGCAGATGGCGTGACAAGTCTTCAACGCGCTCGGGCTTGCCATGGCGCTCGATGTAGGCGTGACTGGCATACACGGCCCAGATCGAGTCTGCGATCTTACGGCCGACGAGCTCATCATCAGTATCGCCCGACCGGAATGCGACATCCGCTTCGCCTTTTGCCAGGTCGAGATAGCGGTCGCTCGTCACGAATTGCACCTGCAGCTTCGGATGGCGCGCGTGAAATCGCTCGATCAAGGGCGTCAAGCGGGGGACGATTGGTTCAGGGCAGGTCACCCGAATGACACCGGCTTGATCGCGCGCCGCATCAGTCGCGCGCCGTTCCAAATCCTTGACGGCAGCCTCGACGCGCTCGGCATAAGGCCGCAGTTCTTCGCCAAGCTCACTGAGGCGATAGCCCGTGGAATGCCGCACCACCAGCGGACGTCCAACTTTGCGCTCGAGCTCGCTGAGCCGGCGATGGACCGTCGACTGGCTGAGGCGGAGCGCCTTTCCGGCCGCGATGGTGCTGCGATGGCGCGCAACCGCGAGGAAGTACTTCAGGTCGTTCCAATCGAACATGACTGATTATGCAATTTTGCACTCATGTTGCGCAATGTTGCGGCTCCCGCGCTCGCGTGCGGGTGCATAGGCTTTCGGGGCTTCGACCCCGGTCCCGTCAAGACGTGTCCCCGGATCGGGCACCGGAAAGACGCGCTCTCACGATGGAGGACCAAGATGTGTTTCCGATACGGCTTCCGCTGCGTTCTTGCAGTGATCGCGCTGAGCGCGCCGGCATCGGCGCAGGACCACGGCCTCGCCAGACCCGATCTCATTCTGGAGCAGACCGTCGACGGAATGCCCAGGGACGAAAGCCAGTCCGTGCGCGTCCTGACCGCCGCGTTCAAGCCGGGTGACGCTACAGTCCGGCACACGCATCGCTTTCCCGTAACAGTCTACGTGCTCGAGGGCGCCTTCACGCTCGAGTTGAAAGGGCGCGCCCCGATCGCCGTGAATGCCGGAGAGGCGATCGTCGAGCCGCCAAACGTGGAGATGGTCGGCTACAACCGGAGCGCCACCGACGTGACTAAGGTCGTGATCGTCTACGTCAGCACGCCGAACACGCCGTTTCTCGATCCGCTGCATTGAGCGGCGCGCTGGAGGAATGCGCCATGACCGGCGAACTCTCGTCGAAGACGCGCGAACCGAAGGATGCCGTCCGCGAACAATGGAATCAGGTTGCGAGGAGCTGGAGCGACGCCAGCGTCTATATCCGGCCCTGGCTCCGCGAGGCCACCCAGGCGATGCTCGTCATGGCCGGAATCCGAAGTGGCTCCCATGTGCTCGACGTAGCGGCGGGCGCCGGCGACCAGACCCTCGATATTGCCGAGCGAGTCGGACCGGAAGGCTATGTGCTCGCGACCGACCTGTCGCCCGGCATCCTTGCTTTTGCGCAGCGCCGGATCGCGGAGGCCGGATTTCGGAACGTGGACACGCGCATGTCGGACGGCGAAGCCCTTCAGATCGGGGAAGCCCGCTTTGATGCGGTCGTATGCCGGTTGGGTCTGATGCTGTTCCGCGATCCGCTGGCCGGCCTGCGCGAGATGGCGCGGGTGCTGAAGCCGGGCGGGGGCGTCTGCACGATGGTGTTCTCGACGCCAGCGAACAACCCGTGCGTAGCGACGCTGACGTCGATCGCGCTCAAGCACGCCGGGCTGCCGCCGCGCGACCCATACCTGCCTGGCGGCCTCCTCAGCCTCGGCAAGCCGGAATTGATCGACGACCTGTTCAGGCAGGCCGGATTGACCCAGGTCGCGACCACGGCCGTAGCCGCGCCGTTCAAGCTCCCGACGGTGAAAGACTATCTGAAGTTCAGCAGGACTTCGGCGGGCCCGATCATCCAAATCTTGCAGCAATTGGACGTCTCGAAGCGAGAGGCGGCTTGGGCCGAAATCGAAACCAGCCTCAGCCGGTTTGAAACAGCGGCGGGATGGGAAGGACCGAACGAGTTGCTGCTCACGGCGGCACGACGATGAGTGGCGCCCAAGGTTTCGCGCCCGATTCACCTACCTCTCAATTCATGACCTTCTCAATTCATGACCTTGCAAAATGCTCGGATATTTGATATATATCCTATGGTGTATATCATATGGAATCTGAGCATGCGGAACGCCGGGACGGCAAAGCTTTTCAAGCATGGGCGCAGTCAAGCCGTACGGCTACCAAAGGACTTTCGTATGCCGGGCACTGAGGTACGGGTCCGCCGGGTCGGACGCGCCGTGCTCCTGGAACCGATCGACGCGCTCTTCGATGTGAAGGCGTGGTTCGACAAGCTCGATGAGTATAGCGACGAGCCGTTCATGGCGCAGGGAAGGCAGCAGCCTCCCATGCCCGCCGTGCGCAACGTTTTCGACGAATGATCTGTCTCGACACGAACGCCGTCATCGCGGTTCTCAACGAACGAAGCTCGCCGATCCGCGCGCGGTTGGAGGCCGCGATCGGGTTGGGCCGCGCACTCGCGATGTCTTCCATTGTGTTGTTCGAGCTCCGGTACGGCGCGGCAAAAAGCGCCCGCCCCGACCGCAACGCCCAGCGCATCGCCGACCTTCTGGTTGGGCCGATCGAGGTTCTGCCCTTCGAATCGGAAGATGCGGAGGAGGCCGGAAATATCCGCGCCAGTTTGGAGCGCGCCGGAACGCCGATCGGTCCCTACGACTTGCTGGTCGCGGCACAGGCGCGTCGGCGCGAGGCTGTTCTTGTAACTGCGAATACCTGTGAATTTGGGCGTGTGCCGCGGCTGCAGCTCGAAGATTGGGCGATCTCGGAATGAGCAGCGTGTCGGGTTCGATCGAACGACGTTAGGACTGCAAGGCAGCCCTCTTTGAGTCCCGTGCGCATCACCAACGTCTACTTGTTGGTCAAGCGCACGCCGGCGTGGCGGCCCATGCCTTCGAAATCGGCGTCGGTCTTGAGGCCGGCCGAATGGATGCCGTGGATGGCGAGCTCCTCGTCGCGATCCTCGGTATCGCCGGTGACCCCGACCGCGCCGATGACCTCGCCGTCGGCGCTGCGAATCTGCAGGCCGCCGCCCTCCGGAAAAATCTGCTCAGCCGTGGCGCTCATGAGGTAGCGCATGAAGATCGGCCGTTCCTCGGCCCGCACCCGCACCAGCTTGGAGGAGCGGCCGAGCGCCAGCGCCGCATAGGCCTTGCCGAAGGCCATCTCGAAACGAACCATCGAGCTGCCGTCCTCCTTCTGGAACGCCTTCACCTTGCAGCCGGGCTCGACCACGATCACGCTGATCGGGCGTAGCTCGAGTGCAGCGCCGCGCTCGATGATGGCGTTGATGATGCGTTCGGCTTGCGCGAGTGTGATGAGGCTCATGCGGAGGGAC
>DATDGG010000538.1:0-6449 GCA_036522235.1 Xanthobacteraceae bacterium | reverse complement strand
GGCCGGATCGGCGGCGATCGCCGCAACCTCGGCGTCATGGGCCGCAAAGGCGGCGTCGAAAGCCGGGCCGAAATGCTCGGGCGCGATGCGGGCGAACGGCGGGGCACCGAACGGACCCGTCCATTCCTCAAAAAACGGATTGGACGAATGCGCAACGGCGCCGGCAGAGCCGGACGCGACGGACGTGGTGGATTGATTCATTCGGCAGGACCCCGGTGGTGGGTCCTTAAGTATGTCGCGCCAGGAGCCTTGACTACCGGCCCGTTCCGACTGATATTTCTGTCATGACAGAAATATCGGTCCTGCAAAAAATGCCTCCCGCCATCGAGCGGTTCGTCCTGCATTGGGGCGACATGGGCGGTCAGTGGGGGGTCAATCGCTCGGTCAGCCAGATCCATGCGGTGCTCTATCTCTCGGAGCATCCGATGACGGCCGACGACCTCGCCGGCACGCTCGGCATGGCGCGCTCCAACGTTTCCAATTCCCTCAAGGAGCTCATGGCCTGGAACCTGATCCGCCGGGTGCCGATCAAGGGCGACCGCCGCGACCATTTCGAGGCCGAGACCGACATCTGGGAAATCTTCCTGCGCATTGCGGTCGGTCGCAAGGAACGGGAGATCGATCCCGCCATTGCGGTGCTCAAGTCGTGCGTGGCGGAGACCGAGCGCGACCCGGAGGTGAGCGAGGTCGCGGGCCGACGGCTCAAGGAGATGCTGGCCTTCGTCGAGCTGATGGACTCATCCTATTCGCAGATGCTGACCGTTCCGAAATCCAATCTCGCGACGCTGATCCGGCTGGGGGCGCGCGTGTTCAGCTTCCTGCCGGCGGCGAAGAGGAAATAGCGCTGCACCAGTGTGGGGCCTCGCATGCGGCCGAATAAACTATCCGTGCAAGCTTTCGACGCCGGCCCCGATAGCGGCACGCTCGGCGATCTGCGCTTCCGTGCGCTCCTCACCGACGCCGACTGGTGGGCGCTGCCGCCGCCGATCCGTCGCCGTTTCTCCAAGCGCCTCGCCGACGGCAAGACCGCCGTCTATGTGGGCGAGATCCTGGAGACCTATCTGAGCCGGGCCGGCTGGCTATTGGCGCAGGCGCTGCGGCTGATCGGGGCGCCGCTGCCGACCGCGCGCGACGCCAAGGTCCCGAGCGTCGTGACTGTCACCGAGGAGATCGCGACCGGCGGCCAAATCTGGACGCGCCTCTATGCGCGCCGACGAAGCTTTCCGCAGGTCATCCATTCGTCCAAGCGGTTCGCCGGCCGCACCGGCCTCGAGGAATATGTCGGCTACGGGATCGGCATGGCGCTTTCGATCGAGGTCAAGGACGGCGCCCTGGTGTTCCGCAGCGCCGGCTATTTCCTCGAAATCCTCAGGCGCCGGTTCTTTTTTCCGGCCTGCGCGTCGCCGGGCGCGCTCTCGGTCACCCATGCGGAGATCGGCGACGGCCGTTTCCTGTTCACCCTCGAAATCGTCCATGCGCGGCTCGGCCTCCTCATCCGCCAGTCGGCCGCGTTCCGGGAGTACGAGTCTTGAGATCGCAACCGGTAGCGCGGCTCCCTCGCGGCGGCGCGGCCGCTGAACTGGTCGATGCCCTCAAGGAACCGCACGCAGTGCTCATCACCGGTGCCACCGGATTCATCGGGTCGCGGCTGGCGGAGGCGCTCAGCGCCGCCGGCCACGACCCGATCGTGCTCACCCGCGATCCGCGCAAGGCTGCCGCCCTGCGGCCGCCCTTCCGGCTGATCACCAGCCTCGACCAGCTGCCGGAGAGCATCCGGATCGATGCCATCGTCAATCTCGCGGGCGAGCCGATCGCGAACGGAATTTGGACCCGCGCCAAGCGTCGGCGCATCCTGGCGTCGCGGCTGCGCATGACCGGAAAGCTCGTGCGCCTGATCGCGCGGCTCAAGCTGCCTCCCAAGGTCCTGATCAGCGCCTCCGCGGTCGGCTGGTACGGGCTGTGGCAGGACGAGGCGCTCACCGAGTTCGACGGCGGCAAGAACTGCTTCACCCACCGGGTCTGCGAGGCCTGGGAGCAGACGGCGCGCCGCGCGCAACGCCATGGCGTGCGCGTCATAAGGTTGCGGATCGGCCTGGTCCTGGGCACCCAAGGCGGCCTGCTGCGCCGCCTGCTCCTCCCGTTCCGGTCCGGGCTTGGCGGGACGATCGGCACCGGCCGCCAATGGATGTCCTGGATCGAGCGCGACGACCTGGTGCGCCTGATCGCCCATGGCATGGCCACCGCGGCGCTCACCGGGGCGGTCAACGCCACGGCGCCCACGCCGGTGCGCAACGACGCCTTCACGCAGGCGCTCGGCCGCGCGCTGGCCCGCCCGGCGCCTTGGCGATTTCCGGCCGCGATCCTGCACGCGCTGGCGGGCGACCGCGCCGACGAGCTGCTGCTGGGGGGCCAGCAGGTGCTGCCCGCCAAGGCGCTGGCCAGCGGCTTTGAGTTCCGTCACCCGACCCTGGCGAGCGCGCTCGCCGCGATGCTCGGCGGCAAGCCCGGCCGCCAAGCCGCCGCGGCGGCGCCGCAGACGACTTGCCGCGCCGAGCAAGATCCTGCCAGCGGGGCCGAGACCCTCACGCGGGTCGCATCCCCGGCGCTCGATTCGCAGGATTGCGTCGCCGAGGCGAGGATCGAGCTTGCGCGCAACGGGGGCTGACGCTGCCTCGAGCGCATCGACGCGATGCTGTGGCGCGCCGACAGGAGGCCACCGACCTCCGGTTTCAGATTCA
The DNA here is from genome assembly GCA_036522235.1 of Xanthobacteraceae bacterium. GTDB lineage: Bacteria > Pseudomonadota > Alphaproteobacteria > Rhizobiales > Xanthobacteraceae > VAZQ01. The sequence continues at coordinate 3,711 of DATDGG010000538.1, read as the reverse complement.
CATCGTCATGAACACACCCTTGCTGTGGCACATTCCGCTCTCGCACTCCAACGAGAAGGCGCGCTGGGCGCTCGACTACAAGCGCATCGCGCACCACCGTCAGGTGCTCGGCGCCGACTACCTGATCCGCGCCTGGCGCGCGACGGGGCGCGGCACGCTGCCCATCCTGTTCCTGGTCGGCCGGGCGATCGGAGATTCTACCCACATCATCGCCGCGCTCGAAGAGCGCTATCCCGAGCCGCCGCTCTATCCCCGTGACGTCGCCGCACGACAGCGCGCGCTCGCGCTGGAAGACTATTTCGACGAGCAGCTCGGCCCGGCCGTGCGGGCCACCATTATCACGCCGCTGTTCCGGCACGATCCGGATATCGCAGTGCGCGTGCTGACGACGGGAATGCCCGACAAGGCCCACCAGACGCTTCCGCCGCTGCGGCGGATCTTTCCGGCGTACTACCGCTTTCGTCACAAGATCCGCGACGCGAAGCTCGAGGCTGATCGCGCCACCGTGAACGCCGCGCTCGATCGGATCGAGCAGGAGCGGCAGGGCCGCCCGTATCTCGTCGGCGATGCGTTCACGGTCGCCGACCTCACAGCGGCGGCGATGCTGGGAGTGCTGCTGCAGCCACCTGATATCCAGTACCCGCTGCGCATAGAGCTGCCGCCGTACCTGCAGGACTACCGCGCCACGCTCCTGCGGCATCCGGCCGCGCAGTGGGCGGCCAATATCTACCGGCTGAATCGCGGCCGCTCAGCAGAAGTGTCGCGGCGGGCTGCCGCCACCGGGGAGGTGCGCCCGATGAACTAGCCGCTCGTGATCGCCGCTGGGATCTAGCTCGTGGGTGCAGCGATCCACGGGATCGTTGGAATATCTCTTTCCTGCCGGAAGATCGCGCGGCGTAGCCGTGGAACGTCGTCGAAACATCTACCTTTGGCACGTCACGTCGATCCCCCATGTCGTTCGTTGGAGGCGCTCCGCATCCGGGCGAGCGATGCGCTCTCAAGAATCCGGATGTGCGGCCGGTGCCTGTGGCGAAGGCGGCTTGATACGCAGCTCGACCGTTCTGCCGGTCGGGCCGCGTCCCCGCTCAAGCACGAACGCTCCCTCAACATGGCCCAATTCCAGGATGCGATCGGGCAGCACCGCGATCCACCGCGAACCGGTGCGCACCAGCACGTAGCGGCCGAGCTCGGCGCCCTCCTGCACCCAATTCTTGATCGCGGCGAGGAATGGTGGCTTGGTCCAGGCATCCGGATAGGCCGGATCCACCGCGACGTTGAAGACTTCCTTTTTCTCCCGATCAGGGTAGAGGATGAATTTTGCCTTCTCGGGCTTCCATTCTGGGCCCAGTTGCGCGTCGCGAATCCACTGACAATGGAAGCTTCGGCAGACCGGCGGTCGGTCCGTGTAGATGCCGCAGCCCTTGCCGATCACCGCATGGCGGCACCACCGATCGGTTGGCTTGTCCAATTCCTTGATGAGCGGCAGCTTGCAGCACATCATGCAGGTTCCGCACGCCTTGCCGGCCGCCACCTCGGAGGATGCTGAAGGATTCATTTCGAGCGACCCACCGCAAACGTCGCCCAACAGCAACGATCGTCCCCGCCGAGGCATGGCTCGACGATGTCGGTGCGGGAAAACCGCAAGGCGGTATCTACGCCTAGCAAGGCAAAAGATAGCGCATCGGCGAGGGTCATTGTCGATGACGGTCTTTCGGCTTCGGCTCCCCCGGCGGAATGCTGGGCTCGACGGCGATCGCCGGACGGCGGCGCTTTAGCGGTAATTCGTTAAGACACTCTAAACCCTACCGGAACCTTAACTAACTAATTTAGCGCCAAATCGTAGCATGTCGCAGTCTCGGCGGTTGGAGCGAGGATATCGCCAAAGCATCATAGCGCCACAGCGAGTGGTGCCTATCTTCATCGGCCGTGGCGCGCCACTTCAGAGCACGCTAGGACCACCTCCAGCCGCCTTTCATCCGATCCTGCCCGCCGTGCATCAGGGCGTGGGCAGTCGGTCTTTGCCGGCCCCCGGCCCAGATTTGATCTTCCAATTTTTGGAACTTTGTGACATCATCGATCGATGATCATTATTGGCACGGATGTGGTCGAAAACTATCTAGCCGATCGCGCCGGTCACAAGGGAATCAAAGCCGCGCGGTCGCAATACGAAGCTTGGCTAGACATCGTGAGCCGCGCGAACTGGCGCAATCCCGAGGACGTCAAGGCGTCGTACCCGAAAGCGAGCATTCTGAAGGCCAGCCGTGCCGTCTTCAATATCAAAGGCAACGACTATAGATTGGTTGCTCGCCTGCAGTACCAAGCGGGTGCGCTGGCGATCCGGTTCTTCGGGACGCATGCCGAATACGACAAAATAGATGCGGAGACAGTGTGATGGATGCAACCGTGATCTTGATCGATAGTGATGCGGAGCTTGCTCGTGCCCGGGCGCTCGTTAATCGGCTCTGGGACTCGAATGATCCAGCCGATATTGCACGGCTGGAGGCGCAGGCGCGCCTGATTGCCGCCTATGAGGAGCGCAAATGGCCGCGCCGGCCGCCAAGCATCGCGGATCTGATCCGCCACCTGATGGACCAGCATGGTCTCACACGAGCCGACATGGTGCCGATCCTCGGCACGCCTAGCCGCGTCAGCGAAGTCCTCCGTGGCAAGAAAGGGCTGAGCATGGCGATGGTGCAGAGGCTGCGTGCCCGATTCCGCGTGCCGGCCGACCTTCTCATTCCGCCGCCCAAGAAAGCGTCAGCCCGCCGGTCGACAAAACGAGCCGCGGCCTGACTTGAGTTTTCGGCGTAGTGGTTTCGCGAAGCCGTGGCTGGTCTAATTCCGCGTGGCACTTCGAAGTTCCGGACGATTCGTCATAGCGCCACGGCAAAGCAATAGTGCCCATTTTTGTCGACCGTGGCGCGCCCACTCTTCGGCCAATCAGGATTGATGCACCATCATGCTGTGGCAACATTGTCGAAAGCGCTGCATCTTGCTCGCCCGCGGGCTACTCGCGATTGGCAGGTTTCGTGGTCAACTTGGCTTGACGCCGCGAACGACGAACGCGCGCGCACTGAGATGAATGCTGCCGTCAGGGGCGGCGGGCAACGCCGCTCTGATCCTGTCCCGGAGCCAGCCGCGCCGGTCTTCCGGCAGCGCCATGCAATAGGTCGGCGCCGGACCTTGCCCGCCGAGGAAGGGCGACCAATAGTCGTCGAAGCTCTTGAACACCGTCGGCACTTCGATCGCGCGCACGTCCGTCCGCTGCAGGCCTGCTTGGTCGAACAGTGCGCACAACGGCTCGGGCCGGCAGAGCGGGAAACGTCGGGCCTCATCGAGATCCCGTGCGGTCGGGTCGAGCGCGACCGCTGCATCCCAAAACGACCGCATCATCTGCATCCCGTCGGCATAGTCCCAGACATAGGCGGCTATGGTGCCACCCGGCCGCACAGCGCGAGCCATCTCGACCACAGCCGCCGATGGCGCGGAAACGAAATTCAACACCAGGCCGGCGACAGCGGCATCGAATGTGCCGGCGTCCACCGTGAGGGTGAGTGCGTCCGCGGTCTTGAACGCGGCGCGCGGATCACGCGTCTGGTCGCGCGCATAGGTGACGAATCGCTCCGACGCATCGATTCCGACCACCGCGCGCGGGTTCGCCTGCGCCAGGATGGCGTGCGTAAGCGCACCGGTGCCGCAACCCACATCAAG
>DATDGG010000537.1:0-12763 GCA_036522235.1 Xanthobacteraceae bacterium | reverse complement strand
GCAGGAACTGCCGGCGAGCGTGACGCGGGATGTGCCCATGGTGCAGGGCTACAAATACGTCAAGCTCGACGACCGAATCCTGCTGGTCAGCCCGGTCGACCGAACCGTGGTCGCCTGGATGCCCCGCTACCGGCTGATTGTGGACTGAATCTCTTGGCTCTTGGCCCCGGCTTGACCCGGGACCGTTCCACATTCCGGCGTTTGGAAAGGTCCCGGGTCAAGCCCGGGACAAGAGATTCCGTCCGAGACTAGCTGCGCGCCCGCGCCGCGCCGCCTTCGGCCTTCCATTTCGCCAGGCTGTCGGTGATGATCTTGGTCGACTGCATCGCCGATTGGCTCAGATGGGCGTATTCGGCGATCTCGCGCTGAACGCGGGCGCCCTCGCTGTGCAGCAGTTCGCGCAGCGTGTGCAGCTCCGCCATCAGCCGATCGATCTCCTGCACCGAGGAGCCGGCCACGCGTTGCAGCAACGTGTTGATATTGTTGGCCACCACTTCGCTTTCTGCCTCCGGCGATCGGCGCAGCGTGGCAACATCCCGGCGAACGAACTCACGAATTTCCCCTTCCACCGCACTCTCCGTCGACTTGTCGAGATCAGCAGGTTCTCGTGGCTTCATTAGTGTCATGACGTCCACCCCGTTCTCGCGCGTTGGCGCGATTCCACACGCATGATTGCGACACGGGAATGTGACCGCTTCGCGGCCATCCCCATTGGTCCACAAAACCGCGGCGCTTCTTTCTCCGTATTTAGATACCACCAAGGGGGGTCGACGCCCCCGCCACCGGGACCGGATCGGCGCGCCGGCGTATAAAATGGCCGCCGCGTTGCCGGCTGACCAACGCGATCGAGGCGTTCAACCAAAGCTCGGCCGTTCGGGAGGAGATTCACATGCGCAAGTCCGTTCTCATGTCGGTTGCCGCCATCGCGCTCATCGCCGGCGCCGCCGCGTTGCTGCCGTGGCCCGGCCGTTACGCCGCCGCCCAATCGGGGGGCATTTACATCAATGCGGTCGACCTCGACATCGACCCGGCGCAGACCGCCAAGTTCCTCGAAGCCGTCAAGGAGAACGGCGAGTTTGCGGTGAAGGAGCCGGGTTGCCGCGAGTTCAACATCACGGTGCTGGCCAACAATCCGAACCACGTCTTCCTGTACGAGGTCTACGACAACGAGGCCGCGCTGACCGCGCATAGAAACGGCGAGCATTTCAAGAAATTCCAGGGCATCACCGCCAACATGGTGACCGGCCGCAACGTGCGCGCCATGTCGCTCGTCGCGTTCAACGCCAAGGGCCATTGATGCCTTGTTTGGCTTCCTGAAAGGTGATGTGCGCACGGCGTTTCACTCCCTCGCCCCGAAGGGGAGAGGATGGGGTGAGCGGGTGACGATATTTCCGTATCGCACCGCCCGAACCCCCTCATCACTCCTTCTCCCCTTCGGGGAGAAGGAGTGCGAGGCCCTGCGTCCCTGACGCAAGTAATCGGCCGCCCTAATACGCCACGATGATCTCGCCGATGACCGGCTTGGCGGCGCGGATCGCGGGATCGCTGGAGGCGAATTCCTTGTCGCTGCCGGCGGCGCTGAGCGTGGTGGGGGGCGCCTTGGGGTCCGGCTTGAACTGGACGCCGATCTTGCAGCCGTCGGTCAGCAGGCTGAGCGCGCCGCCGTTCCAGTCGCTGACGACGGCCATGCCGCCGTCCTTCTCGAAGCCCACGAGCTTGAAGGGCTTGCCATTGAGCTTCTCCAGCGCCGCCAGCGGCAGGCCGAGGCGGACGCCTTTCTGCGCCGCCCAGGTGGACTGGCCTTCGATCACGATCATCCGCGTCCCGGCTCGCTGGGCGTCGTCGTCCCACAGCACTTCCAGGCGGCGTTTGGGATCGTTGGGAAAGAGCACCGAGGCCATCATGGCCGAGCCGTCGTCGCCGGTGACCTGGGCGAAGTCGACATTGTGCACGCCGTACGCCTGGGCGAGCTTGAGGTGGTCGGAACGCTTCGCGAAGGCGCCGGCGCTGCAGGCCACCGCGCGGGCCGGTTCTGCTGGCTTCGGGGGCGCGGCGGGCTTAAGCGCCGCGGGCTTGGCGGCCGCGTCGGGATCTTCGACCAGGCTCGGGTCATCGACCGGCGGCGGCGGCTTGGCGACCACGGGCTTGGGGGCGGGCTTCGGCTTCACTGGCGGTGGCGCCACGACCTGCGACGGCATGATCTGCTCGTCGTCCCGCAGCGTCGGCGAGTAATAGTGTGGGGTGCGGTTCGCTTGTGCGGATGCGGCGGCCGGCAACGCCACCACCACGCCGGCGGCCAGCAACCCCAGGAGCCGATGATTCATCTTGACCCTCCGGCTGATTCCAACAGTCGCCGTTCGCCGGATGTTAGCCTTGACGCGGTTCCGCCACAATGTTCGCCCGGCCCCAGCGCTTCCGGTGCGACTCTACCGCAAATTCATGCCATGATCCTGCTCCATGATGCGCGCGCTTTTGGGCTGGAAGCGGGCGTGATTCGGGTTCCGCCGCGCCAGGAACTGAGCCACCGGCCGAGCGTTGGGCGAAAGCCTTGTCAGGCCCGAGCCTTGTCAGGCCCAAGCCTTGTGCGGCCACGGCCTTGTGGGCGGGCGATCGAGGCTTTCGAAACGGGAGACCAGGGGGAGGGACCAAGGACCGGGGGGTCAAGACAGGAGACTTCGCGAATGAAACCCTTTGGTACCATGGCGGCCGCCTTGACGGCAGCCGGATCGGCGCTGGTGGCGGGAGCCGTGATCGCGGGAACCATGGCCGCGCAGGCCCAGACCGCCGTCACCCGCCAGATCACCAGCGAGCCGGTCGACATCACCCAAGGACCGGGCGGCACCGCGGTCACCCGGCGCATCCTCACCCCCGAGCCTGGCTTCACCACCTATGGGGCGCCGCCCGACCAATATGTGCCGCTGGCCGGCGATGCGCTGGCGCCGCAATATGTCGAGCCGACCGCGCCGGCGCTGATCCCGCGGCGCGAGGCCGTCACCACCCGCACCACCACGGTCGGCGTGAGCCCGCGCGCCTCCGCCCGCGCCCGGACCGCGCGCGCCGAAGCCACGCGCATCGAAGCGACGCGGACCGCGACCCGCCGGGCCGCGCCGCCGCCCAGCATCGCCGTCGCGGCGCCCGCGGTGTCGGATCAGGCGCTCGCGCTCAATGCGGCGCAGCGCCAGGTGATCTATCGCACGCTGGTGCAGCGTGAGGTCTATCCGGCGCCGGCGCCGTTCGCTGCGCCGGCGGCGTCGCGCGATTACCCGCTGCGCACCATCTATCCGGCCGACAATTCCTACGGCAGCTCCGGCTATGGCGACTACGCCTATGGCGGTTACGCCGACCGCGCTTACACCAGCCGGGCCTACGGCTATCAGGACGACAATCGCAATCTCGATCCCTATCACACCGCCTACCGCTGGAACGGCATCCCGCTCGTGGTCGGCGCCCGCATCCCGGCGAGCGTGCCGCTCATCGCGCTGCCCGAATCGGTCGCGGCGCGTGTCCCGGCGGCGGGGCCCTACAGCTACGCGGTGCTCGACAACCGCGTGTTCCTGGTCGACCCGTCGACCGGCATCATCGTGGCCGCGATCGCCCCGTGAGGCGATCGTCGCGCCGCGCCGACAGAATCGTCATGCCTGGCAAGAATGCCTGACGGGCATCCGCGTCTTTATTGTGGGGAAACAAACAAGACGTGGATGGCCGGGGGGCAAGCTCCGGCCATGACGGCCCCCAACTGGAGGCGAGCGATCAAGACGGTCCGGCAGAAGCATTGCTGACAGACCCGCGCATCAACCGGTGGCGGTGCTCTCGTCCGGCTTCTCCGCCGCGGGTTCTGATGGCAGCCGCAGGCCCTCCAGCCAGCGAATGATGGCGGTGTGGTCGGCGCCCGATCCGAGCAACGCTTCGGCGTCGCCCCAGGCCGAGCGCGTTGCCGCGAGCAACGGTGCGCTGACCTGCAACGCGGCAGCGAGCTTGGCGGCAAGATCGATGTTCGCCCGGATCATCCCGAGCGATGTTCCGGAGCGGAAGCGGCGGGTGATGATCTCCCGCTGCACCAACTCGTGCAGGTCGCCCTGGCCGAGCTCCTCGCTCATGCGCAAGACGAAGTCGCCCGCGAAGCCGAAGCGCTCGCCGAGATGCAGCGCCTCGCTGATCGCGAGCAGATTGGCGCCACGCAGATAATCGGCGATCGCGCGGGTCGCCTGCGCCGAGCCGGCCGCGCCGGCGCGCAGCACCTTGCGGGCGAGCAGCTCGAGAACGCCCCGGCAGCGCTCGACGGCGCGCGCCTCGCCGCCCACGATCATCGTCAACTGGCCTTCCTTGGCCTGCGCCGGAGTCCCGAAGGCCGGCGCATCGACGAGATCGATGTCGCGCGCCGCGAGCTCGCGCGCGATCGCGATGGTCTCCATGGGATCTGTGATGCCGACATCGATCACGATGCCGCCCGCGCCAAACCCCTTGGACAGGCTCTCCCAGCCGAAGCAGACCTCGCGCAATTCCGCCGCCGACGGCAGCGCCGTGATGACCGCGTCGCACGCCTGCGCCATCATCTTCGGGGAGCCGGTGATGAGGCCGCCGTAGTCGTTGGTGAACTGGCGCGTCGAGACGTCGTCGACGTCGTAGAGCTGGAGCGTGTGGTGGCCGTTCCACAACAGCCGCAGCGCGACCCGCGAGCCGAACGCCCCGATCCCGATCACGCCGACATTCAATGCAGTCATGTTGCACCCTGTGCCTGGTCATTGCCGGGCTTAGCCCGCGAAGACGGGCGTAACGTCCTTATGACCCGGCAATCCATCTCCTTCGCAAGATTCATTTCGCGAAGAGGATGGACCCGCGGGTCAAGCCCGCGGGTGACGGGTGTGGTGCCTTCAGGCGACCGAAACATCTTTCTAAATGCCGCTGATCTTGAGCGCCTCGTCGAGCAGGAAGAGATCGGTCAACAGCGTCCGCACATGGGTCAACGCGTTGAGGTTGTCGATGATCTGCGACCCGATGGCTTCCTGGGCGATGACGAAGCGGAAGGCGGCTCGCGCGCGCGCCGCATCCTGCTTGAGCAGCTCGAGGAATTCGGCTTGCCCGCCTTGCCCCCTGCCGATCTCTTCCGCGGTCATCGCGGCGATGATCGTGAGCGCCGCATCCGCCCGCGTGAGGCGCTCGCGGATGCCGTCGCCGTCCTCCTCGCGGCGCCGGCCCTGCGCCGCATAGGCCAGCATGAACTCGTAGGCTTCCTCGATGATGTCGATTGCGTCCGCCAGTGTCTCCACGGTCTTGGGCACTGCGGCGGGGGCGGATGTCGTGCTCAAACGGTCTCTCCTGCGGCGCGCGGCGGATCAGGCTTTGTCCGATACTGCCCAGCGTTCGCTGTCGCAATGTTCGAGATATTCCGCGCGGCTGATCCATCCGCGCAACATCGAGCGCGTCAGCCACCATTCCTCCGGCCGCAGCGCGAAATAGATGTGGATTATGACCAGCGTGATCATCGCCATCGCGGCGAAGCCGTGGACGGAATAGATGACGCCCCAGGTGTCTGCCGCAAACCAGTAGGGATTGCGCCGCCACAGCGGCGTGTCGATCTTGAGCAGCATCAGCAGGCCGCTCACCACGATCGACAGGACCAGCAGCGCGATCGCGAGATGATAAAGCTTCTGCAGAAGCTTGTACTTGCCGGGCTTGCCGGGCGGCTGGCCGCCGCTGCGGACCGTCTGGGCAAGGGCGCGCCAGCCGTTGCGGATGTCCGCCGTATCGACGACCATGGCGCGCCAGTCCTGCCAGATGAGCGCGCGCACGATATGGAAGAGGACCAGCAGGGCGAGAGCGACCCCGGTCATCCAATGCAGGTTCAGCCATTCGAACTTCCAGCCGATGATCGGCAGGAAGGCGGTGCCCATCAGGATGAGCACCGACACCGCCGTCAGCCAATGGTAGATGCGATCGATCAGCAAATGCCGCGTCGCGCGGTCCGACCGCGCCGAGCCCGTTGCCGCCATCACCTCGGAGGCGCTCATCGCCGTCCGCCAGCCACGGCCTTGACGGCCGCATGCACGAGAATGAACGCCGCCCCGACTGCGACGAACCAGGGTAGCAGGTCCCAGGACGCACCGATCACGACGTCCGAATCGCCGTAGATGGACGTCGCGAAGCGAAACAGGTGCATCGGTCAGGCCCGCGCATCCCGCAGCGCGCGCGTCACCAGGCTCGCCATCAGCGGGATCTTGAAGCCGTTGTAGTTGAGCGGCTTCGCGCCCCGCGTCGCCGACTGGCCGGCGAGCTTGGCGATGTCCTCGCCGATCGGCTTGCCTTTGACGATCTGCTCGACCGCGGTGAGGCGCCGCGGCACGCAGCTCACGCCGCCGCAGGCGACCCGGCAGCTCTCGATGGTTCCGTTCTTGACCGAGATCGCCGCCGCCACGTTGACGAGCGGGAAGTCCCAGGCGTTCCGGTCGGCCACCTTCTCGAAGTAGAAATACGCATTGGCGAAGGTCGTCGGCACCCGGATCGCGGCCAGGATTTCCTCCGGCTTGGTCGACGTCATGCGGGTGATGTCGACATTGGGGCCGATGAAGAACTCCTCCGCTCCGATCACGCGCTCGCCCTTCGAGCTCTTGAGCACGAATTTGGCATCGAGCGCGACCAGCGCCGGCGCCGTGTCCGAGGGGCTCACCGCAACGCAGCGGTCGATGTCGAACAATGCATGCTCGCGATTGACGCCTTCGGGCGTGTCGGCGAAGCAGGTATTGCCGCCGGCCCGATAGCAGGGCAGCCCGTAGCGGTAGTAGAGGCAGCGCGCGTCCTGCGACGCGTTGCCGCCGAGCGTGCCCTGATTGCGGATTTGCGGGCTCGCCACCTTGGCGGCGGCGTCCGCCAGCACCCGATATTTCGTCTTGATGATCAGGTTGCCGGCGAGCTCGGTGAGCGTCGTCAGCGCGCCGATCTCGATGCCGTCGGCGGTCTCGCGGATGCCCTTGAGCTCGGCGATCCCGGAAAGATCGATGACGGCTTTCGGGCGTTTGATGCGCTCCTTGAACCAGGACAGGCTGTCGTAGCCGCCCGCCATTTTCCAGGCATCCTTGCCGAAGCGATCGAGCAAGGCGAAGGCATCGGCGAGCCGGGTGGGCTGATACAGCTCGAATGCGGGCATCACGTCTCTGATGATCATGGGCGTGCTCCCTCAGACCGTGTTGACCTGCAGCGGCTTGTGCGCCGGCGGCCGTTTGTTCAGGTGATTGATGATCATGTCGAGCGACACCGGCGTGCGGTTGAACAGATGCCCGCCGAGCGCGTCCGAGATCGCCGAGGTGATCGCGGCGGCGCCCGAGCCTTGCACCGGCTCGCCCACGCCCTTGACGCCGACCGGATTCTGCGGGTCGGGCTTCTCGACCGCGGCCCAATGGATCTCGGCGGGAACGTCGAGATAAGTCGGCGGCTTGGAGCGCTCGATTCCCTGCGTGGTCGGGATGCCGAGCTTGGGATCGTAGACGTGCCGCTCGAGATGGGCGAGGCCGATGCCCATCACGTTGCCGCCCGCGATCTGGTGGCCGAGGCCGAGCGGATGCAGCACCGTGCCGCAATCGGCGACGCACAGCATGTCCTTGATCTCGATCTTGCCGGTCTCGGTGTCGAGCTCGATCTCGGCGAAGGTCGTGGTCAGGCCCGGCGTGATGCCGACGCGCGGGAGGTTGTCCTTGGCGACGGCGATCAGGCCGGTGCCGGCGATCATCGCGACGCTGCCCTTGGTCAGCGGGTTGATGTCGTTGGGCACTTCCTTGCCGGCATATTTGCCGCCGAGCTCGATCGCCTTCTGCGCCGCCTGGGCGTAGGTGACCTGCTTCGACGGATCGCTCTTGCTCACGACCTTCTCGTCGCCGAGGTCGTAGTCGGCGGCGGCGCCGCCGAGCATCTGGGCGGCAATGTCGGTGAGCTTCTCCTTCATGTCGACGGCGGCCACATACATCGTGCGCGACTGCGTCGATGCGGTGAGGCTGCCGGCTTGGTTGCTGTTCCAGGGCAGCCCGCGCCGGCTGTCGCCGCGCTCGATGATGGCGTTGTCCCAGCTGGTGTTGAGCATGTCGGCCGCCACGCGCGCGGTCGCCGAATGCGAGTAGGTGCCGAGATTGCCCACACCCGTGTGGATGTGCAGCTTCCCGTCCGGCGTGATGCGCAAGAGGCCGTCGAAGCCGTTCGAGCCGGCCGAATGATAGCCTTGCCCGACCCCGATGCCGGTCACCTTGGTGCCGTTCTTCTGGCCGGAGCGCTGCTTGCGCGCATCCCAGTTGAACAGGCCGGCGGCCTTGTCCAGAGCTTCCTTGATGAACGCGCTGGTGAGCGGCCCGCGGTCCGAGCCGATCTTGCTCGATGAGTCCGGCGCGTTGATCTTGCGGATGGCGATCCGGTCTAGCCCAAGCTCGCGCGCCGCTTTGTCCATCATCGGCTCGAGCGCCGGGACGAACTGGTTCTCGCCCGGGCCGCGCTGCGGTCCGGTCGGCGGCGTGTTGGTGAGCACCGGCACCGCGCGGTAGCGCATCGCCACGGGCTGGTAGAGCATCGACAGGCAGGCGCCCGCCGAGCGGAAGTCGCCGGCGCCCTGATGCGGGCCGGTCTCCTGCACGATGTAGAGGTCGGCCGCAAGCAGCCGGCCGTCCGCACCGAAGCCGAGCTTGGCGCGGCCCTGGAAGCTCGGGCGCGCGCTGCCGATGGCATATTCCTCGTTGCGGGAGATGCGATGCATCACCGGGCGGCCGATCTTCTTCGACATCAGCGCGGCGATCGCCATGTTGGGATAGCCGGGAATCTTGCTGCCGAAGCCGCCGCCGCAGAATTCGGCGACGAAGACAAGCTGGTCCGGCGGAATCCCGATCAGGCGGGCGATGTTGGGCACCGCCGAGGTGTGGCTCTGGTTGGAGCCGTGCAGGATGCACTTGCCGCCTTCCCAATAGGCGAAGGCCGTGCGCGTCTCCATGCTGTGGTGCGGATAGCCGCCGGCCACGAAGCTCTCGTCGATGACGAGCTTGGCGGCCTTGAAGCCGGCCTCGACGTCGCCGTAGCTCCATTCCTCCGCCGGCTTGCCGGCCGGCAGCTTGTCGTCGCCGGCGGCCACAAAATCGCTCGCCTCCCACTTCAAGGTCTGCAGGTTGATCTGCGCGGCCGCCACATTGCCGTTCGAGCGCGCATTGGGGCCGCCCGGGAACAGGCTCTCCAGCGGATCGGTCACGTGCGGCAGCTGCTCGAAATCGATCTTGATCGCCTCGATGGCGTCAGCCGCCGCCGCCTCGCTCTCGGCCGCGACCGCCAGGATCGGATGCCCCACATAGAGCACCTCGTCCTTGGAGAGGATCGGCGGCTGCGGCGGCGGGAATTGCGGCACGTCGTCGGCGGTCAAGATGCCGAGCACGCCCGGCACCTTCATGGCCGCCGCGGTGTCGATGTTGCGGATGCGCGCATGCGGCATCGGGCTCGACAGCGTCTTGCAGAATGCCATGCGCTCCGCCCGAAAATCCTCCGCGTATTTCGCCCGGCCGGTGACCTTGGCGACGACGTCGACCGGCGTGAAGTCCTTGCCAACGAGCTTGTATGCCATATCACGCCTCCCGTGCCGCGCGCATGACGGCCTTGAGGTAATGGTCGTAGGCGCCGCAGCGGCACAGATTGCCGGACATGGCGATGCGCGCCTCCTCGACCGTCGGTTTGGGGTTGTGCTTGAGCAGCGCGACCGCGGACACCACCTGGCCGGAGGTGCAGAACCCGCACTGCGGCCCGAGCTCCTCGACCATCGCTTTCTGCACCGGGTGCAGCTCGCCGCTTGGTCCCTCGATGCCTTCGATGGTGACGATCTTGCGCCCGCGCACGCTGTGCGTCAGCGTCGAGCAGGAATAGGTCGCGACCTCGTCGAGCATCACCGTGCAGTTGCCGCACTCGGAATGGTCACAGCCGAGCTTGGTGCCGGTGAGGCCGAGCTTGTAGCGCAGCGTATGAATCAGCGTCTCGTTCGGCAGCACGTCGACTGGCCGGTCGCGGCCGTTGATATTGAGGGTCACGAGCCGCGTGACCGTGCCGGCGGCCTGCGCGAAGGCTTGCCCGCCGCGCCCGACCACGACATAGCCCGCCGCCGATACGGCGACGCCCGAGGCGATGACACCCTTGATGAACTCGCGCCGCGATGCGCGCGCGTTGAGCGACGCCGGCGCGACCGCGCAAGGCGCGCCGACGTCCTCGCGATCGGTGGCGCAAGACGCAGTTGGATCGTGATTTGAGAAGAGATCTGACATGGGGCTCTCCCTGACCGGAGATGGCGCCAAGTGAGGCCGTGCGGGCAGCACGGCTCGGGCGCCACGCCTGATTTTCTTTATGCACGCATTTAATCAGAAGCGGCGGTCGGCCGCGACAGGATTCTTGACGGCGTTCCGGGCGGTGGTCTTGGCGGCGGTATGGGACAGCGGCGCTGCCCTATCGCGCTCTACCGTGGTCCGTAGCGCTCGCGCAGCTCGACCACGAGGCGGAACGCTTCCGCGCGGTCGGCATCGGAGCGCATGGATTCGAGCGCCGCATCGCGGCACAGCGTTGCGTCCGCGTTGCCGTCGGTCTCCGCCAGCTCGCACCACGCATAGGCGCGCACGAAGCTCTGCGGCACGCCGCGCCCGTAATAGAACAGAATGCCGAGCATCAGCTGCCCCTCGGCCTGACCGTGCTCGGCCGCGCGGCGCAGCCACACCGCCGCCGCCCGGTCATCGACATCGACGCCGAGGCCGCGGTGATACATGAAGCCGAGCCCGGCCGCCGACCGTGGATCGTCGCGCTCGGCCAAAGGACGCCACAGCCGCAGTGCGGTCGGATAATCGCCGGTGTTGAAGGCGGTGAGGCCTTGCCGAAAATCGTCGTCCGCGGTTGCGGCGTGGGCGATCGGAGCCATGAGGCTCGCGAGGGCGCACAGCGCGATGGCGGCGAGGGGAACTCTCATTGTGTCTGCAGCATCGTTTGCATCTCGAACCGTACCACAGGTGTCCGAGGGAAACTCCGGCCATGACGCCCAGCTCTGAGATGGAGTCCAAGCCCTTCCGCAATCTCCCGCCTGCTCCCTCCCCGGCTTGCGGGGGAGGGCTGGGGAGGAGGCCCGGCTACGGCCCGCACTTCGAGCCCGGCGCCGGCGGCCATTCCTTGCTGTCGAAGCTCCAGAACGCGCGCCCGCCCGACTTCGTCCCCTCGCTCGCCACGCAGCGCAGCCCCACATTCGAGTTGGGCACGCACAGCTGGGAACCGAGCGAATAGATCTGGTTCCCAAAAATGCAGAATTCCCGCATCCCCTCCTGATTGACCGGCGGCGGAGGTGAGGGGACGAGCACCTGGGCGTGGGTAGCCGGCGGCAGCAGTAGGCCAAACAGAAGGCCGAGCAACAATCCAATGCGGTACATGAGCGGGCCCTTTGATCGTCGAGGAGGACCGTCTCTTCTTGCCCCTTTGTGTGTAACTTCTGCGACGGCTCGCGATGCCATGCGCGGGCGCCCACGGATCGCATCCCAGGATCACGATTGGTGTCGAGAGCGGGCAGGTCCAGTGGACAAAGGGGAACCCGTTTCCGGTTTGGATTTGCGACTACGACGGCGAGGAGGCCGATCTTCCAGACATCGACGAACGCGGCAGGCGCTGCAGGACTTGGCCGGAGACGGCAGAGCGCAGTTAGTCAGGCAATCGAGAGAAAAAAGCTTGGGAGAGCACAAGCCGTTAACGGGCCTAACTACTATGCTATCGATGCAATCTCCGCTTGCAAATTGTACGCAGTTAGGCCGAAATGTACCGAGTCGCTTCAAATTGGTCCATATTGTAGATGCCGAAGTCGGGGGATCACTTGCCGTTGGCGCCGCTCGTTGTGAGCGACGGTGAGAAGCATGCTGAATTCAAACGGCGACGCGACGAACTCATTTATATGAAAGTTCCGATCGGGGGCGAGCCGCCTTACCTAGCGGATGGGTGGAAAATTTCAAAGCGGCTTAAGCGTCAGCTCCGATTGGCAAAGGCAAAAACTATTGACCGGCGTTTCGAAGATCGCGTGTGGCGTCTATTCTACAGGATGGGATTTGAGGAGCAGAACAAGGGTCACGAATTTACAATCGAATACAAGGCGACCGACGGTAGCCTGAGAAAAAAGCAGGTCGATATCTTTGCCAAGGATGCCGAGACCGTCATAGTTGGCGAGTGCAAGTGCTGCGAAGACTACAAATCTCGTTCCCTCTCAAAGGACATAGCTGAGTTTGTTGGGCTTCGTAAGCAGTTCGCGGATGCGATACGATCGCACTACGGGCGCGGCTATAAGCCGAAAATCCTGTGGTTCCTATTCACGGACAAGGTACTCTGGTCGCAGCCCGACGAAGAGAGGGCGGCTGCCGAGCAATTCAAGGTAATGAGAGAGCGGGAGGTAGATTATTTTGCGCAGCTTTCCGATCATCTCGGGCGGGCTGCCAGATATCAATTCCTGGCCGAGTACCTCGGCGGCCAAAGAATCCCAGAGCTAAAGGACGTCAAGGTTCCGGCAATCCGAGGAAAGCTCGGCGGAAAGACATTTTACTCGTTTGTCTCAACACCGGAACAGCTCCTTAAGATATGCTTCGTAAATCATCGAACATTGGCAGATCCGCTGGCGCTTCCAACCTATCAGCGACTGGTAAAAAAGAGTCGACTCAAGGCGATCGGAGACTACATCCAAGGCGGTGGCTATTTCCCTACCAATATATTGATCAACTTCGACGAAAAAAGGCGATTTGACAAAAGAGTA
>DATDGG010000536.1:0-5776 GCA_036522235.1 Xanthobacteraceae bacterium | reverse complement strand
CAGGATCGCGCCGAGGCGCGCGGACGACCCGATCCGGCCCGATAGCCCCGGAAACACCCGCTCGAACGCCCGTTCGGCCACCAAGGCGGCGCCATGCAGGAGACCCCAGATCACGAAGTTGAGGCTCGCCCCATGCCAGAGTCCGCCGAGCCCCATGGTGATCATGATGTTGCGGTAGCGCGCGAGCTCGCCATGGCGATTGCCGCCGAGCGGAATGTAGAGATAGTCGCGCAGCCAACTCGAGAGCGTCATGTGCCAGCGCCGCCAGAAATCCTGGATGCTCACCGCCCGATAGGGCTGATTGAAATTCTGCGGAAAGCGGTAGCCGAGCAGGTTGGCGACCCCGATCGCGATAGCCGTATAGGCGGAGAAATCGCAATAGATCTGGATCGCATAGGCATACATGCCGAAGAGGAGATCGAGCCGCGAATAGTCGGCGGGGCTGCGGAACACGCCATCGACGAAATCGGTCGACAGATAGTTCGCGACGATGACCTTCTTGAACAGGCCGCCGACGATCAGGAACACCGAAAAGCCCAGCCGAACCTCATAGGGGCTCGAGCTGCGGACCGTCTGCTCGAGGAAGGCCTTGGCGCGCACGATCGGGCCGGCGATCAGGTGCGGAAAGAACGAGATATAGAGCAGGATATCGACCAGCGAACGCGTGGCCGGGATTTTCCGGTGATAGACGTCGATGATGTAGGACAGCGCGTGGAAGGTGAGGAACGAGATCGCGATCGGCAGCGCGACTTCGAGGAAAGCCATGTCGAGCGGCAGGCCGAGGCTCATCATCAGGTTCATCGCCTGGGCGACGAAGAAGTTGTAGTATTTGAAATAGCCCAGCAGGCCGATATTGCCTATGACGCCGAGCCAGAACAGCGCGCGGCGCGGCAGCCCGTCGGCGAGGCGGTCGAGCGCCAGCGCCAGCGCGTAGTTGCAGAGCGAGCTGACGAGCAGGATCAGCGTGTAGCTTA
Source organism: Xanthobacteraceae bacterium (assembly GCA_036522235.1). Taxonomy (GTDB): domain Bacteria; phylum Pseudomonadota; class Alphaproteobacteria; order Rhizobiales; family Xanthobacteraceae; genus VAZQ01. Next base: position 4,802 of record DATDGG010000536.1, on the reverse strand, counting down.
TGTTCCAGAATGCATAGAAGAAGTAGCTCGCCGCGACCAGGAAGCACTTCTTGGCGGTGTTGTATTCGTTGAGAATCCAGGTGAGCGGAAAGACCAGCGCGAAGAAGATCGCGAATTCAATTGTTGGGAATAGCATTGGCCCCCACCCGAACCTTCTCGATCATGGGGATCAGGGTGTTGAGGAACGCCTCGGCGCTCTTGCGGTAGCCTTCGCCGGTGAAATGGACATGGTCGCGGCTCATGAGCGGGGGGCTCGCGGTGAACCACTGATGCGCGCCGCATTCGCTCGGCATGATCGAGGCCCAGCTCCAATAGACCAAGCCATTGCGCTGCGCAATATCGCGCTGGGCGTCGCGGATCTGAGCAAGCTTGGCGGGGGTGTGCCAGCTGCACTCATCCGCGCTCGCCAGCGTCATTGCGGCCTTCGAGTTCGCCGCGAGCTTGGCTTCGCCGCCCGTGCGGCAGGCCGCCTCCGCGACCTTGTCCTTGGCGCAGCTCGTCGGCACTTCGTTGAAATCGGGCGGCGAGATCACCGCGATGGCGGCGTTCGGCAGCACCGCCTTGATCCTGCCGATCACCCGCTCGTAGCTCTTCGTATATTGCGCAATGTCGAGATGCTCGTTCGAGGCCTCGTTGGTGCCGAAGGAGAGCACCACGATCTGCGGATCGATGCGGGCGAGATCGTCGGCGAACAGCTTCTCGCTCATCTTGTTGAGCAGGCTCACCTGCGCGCCCACATAGCCGACGCTGTTGTAGGTCACGCCGCTGCGGCTGTTGTAGATCGAGACGCTGGCGAGCGAGACCGTGCCGGTGCCGGTCGTGGTGATGGCGACTTCGTGCAGCTTGTCGGTCGGCCCGCGCACCGGCGAGAGGCGGATGACCACCGGCTCGATGCGCGTGGCCGCGAGGTCGTAATGGGCCGCCACGCCGCCGTCGAGCTTGATGTCGATGGCGCCGCCGCCGGGCTGGCCGACGGCCTCGATCTCGATCATGTCGAAGGTGAGCGGCTGCTCGGACGCAAAGCTCATGGTTTCGCCGGGCGCGGTCGCGATCGCGTTATAGCCGGAGAGCCAGAACTCGCCCACGCGGGCATCCGGCTTCTGCAGCGATTTGTAGGTCCAGCCCGGCGAGGCGGTGATCTTCAGGGTCGAGCTGCGCACGCCGATATGGGGGTGGCCGGCCGTCATATAGCCGGTGCCGCCGCGGCCGTAGCGCGCCTGCAGGCGGCGGCGCAGCTCGCCGGTGAGGAAGTCGGCCGAGGTGTGGCTGTCGCCGATATGCAGGATGATGAGACCGCGCTTGCCGGGCGTGGCGCGGGCGCCGCCGACGGAAACGAGCTTCGGGTCGGCCACCTCGATCTCGATCGGCCCGACCGGCTCCGGTGGCGCAGCGTCAGCCGGCGGCGGGGCCAATTCCGGCGCGGGCGGCTCGCGCACCGGCGCCGCCTGGCCGACATTTCCGGGCGTCCCCAGGGTCGCGGTCTGCATCGGCGGCGCGAGCGCCGGCGCCGAGGGCGCTGGCTGGGTGAGCTCGGTACGGCGGGGCTCGGCCGCCCCCTCACGCACGGAGGCGGGTTGCAGCGTCGATGCGAGGAGGCTCCAGGTCAGATAAAGGCCGATCGCCCCGACCGTGCCGGTACCGACCAAAATCGCCAATGTCCCTGCCCGCGCCAACGTCATTGCGACTGCGCCTCGTCTTGGGATTGGCCTTGAGATCGGCCTTGCGGTTCCTGGTCCTTCGGCTCTCTCAATTGCTGGTCTTTCAGTTGTTGATCTGTCGGCTGCGGCTCGTTCAGCTGCTGATCTTTCGGTTGCAGATCTTGCGATCGCGCCTCGCTCCTGGTGCAAGCCGAGACGCCCTCATGGGCCACACTCGCGACGATTCTTGGCAATAAATAGGCCGCGGCCAGCATTTCTCCCGCTACCGTGAAGTGCTCGCCGTCGGGCGTGCGGAGCTGCACCATGCGGCCGTTCGCGTCTGGACCGTAGCTCGAGAACGTGTCGACGCCCGTCTGGTTGAGCTTCCAGGGCGGGATGTATTGAATATCCGGGGCGCCGAAAGCCGTGATCGCCTCCTCGAACAGGCGGTTCTTCTCGCGCGCATCCTTGTCTGACGACGGCACGCGCAGGGCCGGCAGGCCGATCCACAAGAGCCCCGCTTTGGCGGCAGCGGCGTTCTTGAGCACGGCGGTGATGCGCTCCTTGTACTTGTCGTCATAGAGCGGCGAGTCGTCCATGGTGATCTGCCCGTGCTCGACCACCGACTGCCGGTCGTTGAGACCGAGCGACATCACGAACAGCCTGGGCTTGAAGCTCTCGCCGACGCGCTTGAGCTCGGCCGCCCAATCGAAGCGATCGGGCCGCGTCAGTCCGGTGCTGTTCTTGGCGAAGCGGCCGAACTCGGTCAGCGCCTTGAGGCAGGGGTCGCGCGCGGCCGTCACGCTGACGCCTTCCCAATAGCCGTCGGAGATGGAATCGCCCACGAAGGCGATCCGCACCTTGTTGTTGCCGCTGTCGCTCTCGGCGCGCACGCCACGCGCCACGCCGAAGGCCGACATGACCGCGAATGCAATAAGAGCGAGGAATAACGCTATGGCGGTGCGGGCGGGACGCAAATCCAAGCTTCCTGTGGGCCGGCTCACGTTCTTAGCTCATCGGGGCCGGGGGATCGAGCCCGTAATGTCCGTTTCGAGCGGCCGGCGCGGGATCGGCAGCGGGATGCGCGCGGCCCCGGTTCGCTCGGGCACCAACGGCGCGGCGGCGAGCGCATAGCCGGCGGCGGCCCTGATGTCGGAAACGAGCGGCCGGCGCGGAAGGGGCAACGGAATGGCCGCGATCCGGCCCGGGGCCGCAGGTTCCGCCGCAGCGACCGCAAAGCCTGCAGCAGCCGCGGCCTTCTCCCACATATGGACGTAGCCCTTGGTCTTGAGGTGCACCCCGTCCGGCTCCTGCAGGCTGCCGGAGCAGAGCTCGGGATCGCGCATGCTCACATAGCGCACGGCGCTGCCCTCGAAGCGCGCGCGCAGCATGAGATCGAGCTCGCGGGCGCGGCTGTCCCAGGACTGGCGCACGCAGGGCGGCCCGAGCCAGATCAGCGTGATATTCTTGCGCGCCGCCGCCTCGACGATATCGTCGATGCTCTTGTCGAGCCGCGCGATGGTGCCGTTGGCGTCATTGGTGCCGAGCACCAGGAACACGGTCGCATTGGGCGGCGTCTGCGCCAGTTGCTCGAGCGCGCGCGGCCCGCGGATATGCACGCTGATGCGGGCGAGCCCCTTGAGGTGGGACACCTCGGCGACCCCCTCGCCGAGACTGTCGCCCAAGACATAGCCGTCGGCCGGAAGGCCCGTCGCGGAATTGGCCGATGCCGGCGCGAGCGTCGGCAACAGCAGGCCCACAACGAGAAGTACCCGCTTGATCGCCCACATGACTCGACCCGCCCGCAAACACCCTGGCAATCTTATTGTCTGAAAGGAGATGGTTAAGAAACAACAAACGCGAGGACGGATTCGCGTTCGGCAGGTTGGGTAGCACCTACAAACCGTGCGACACGGCCAGGGCGCAAAGACGACCGGCGGCCGCCGTGCGCGTCGCGCGCGATCGCGGGGTGGGTTATCTCTGGCGTTGGCGGCTCAACAGGGAAAGCGTCGGGTGGGCGACGGACCCTTGCCCACGGATTTTTTGCCACCGCACCGCGTCCTTGCTTCACCAGAGAGCATGTCAAAGGCAGGGAAATCGGGGATTTCACGGTTCGACAACATATGTCCCTCCGACCTGCCCAATGGCCTGCGCTACCCAAGGCGGCGGCTGCTCCGAGAACTTGAACATTACATTCGGATGAATCGACTGATATTTCTGAATCTGAATTTGAAAATTCTCTGCGACCTTCTGTTGAAGGACTGGTCTTAGACATCCAGGCTTCCACCAGTTGTACTTCTTGAGATCAATAGCTCCATTCTCAGCTGGCGGAAAATCCAAGCGAACGGTTCTCTCTCTGCCTTCAAATGTAATGCGCAGAGTGGTTTGCTGGCTACCCTTCTTTTTGCTCATACTGTCGCCACTCCGGGGCGGACGGGGCCGGTGAACCTTCCTCACCGATTTGCGCCGGTGAAGCCACTCTGGAAGCCGTACCAGCTTCGACTCGAGCCGGCTGTTCGACAACTGGACCTGGAGTCGGTGCCGTAGTATCGCGAGCGGCGGCTGATGCCGCCCGCGCCTTTGACATGGAACCGCGCGGAACACTTGGCGGGGTGTCCGGGCGGCGAAAAGCTTTTCCCGCGTTGACGCCGCCCGCAGAGGATGCGCTCGTCGTCGCGGGCGAGCGCGACCGCGATGTCGGTGAGCTTCCTCATCTCGGTCTCGACCGCCGCCATGCGCTCCAGAGGCGAACCAGCGCCCGTGGCGAGCACGTGCGCCGTACCCGACTGGAAGCTGGACGAAGCCTGGGCTTACGCCTGGCCTTTGAACGGCTCGATCTGAGCATGGGACAGCTGGAGCTCTTTCAGCAAATCAAGGGCACGTTCCGACATGACCAGCCGGCGATTCGCCGCTATCCCGAAATCGTCTTGGCCCGGTCTCCCGACGACCTGGAGCCAAGCGAATCTCGGGAGCCGCCTTCCGGGATAAATTTCTTCGAACACGTCCGATGTCGTGACCTCGACCTCGTCAAAGCGAACGCCCGTGACGCCGCTCTTAAGGAGCTTGTTCTTCGCATCTTCGGTGACAATGAACGACGGAAAGCTCGTCAGCAGCACATCGCCCAGCCAACCGTCAAACTGGTAATGGAGGTGGATCACCACGTAC
>DATDGG010000535.1:0-19252 GCA_036522235.1 Xanthobacteraceae bacterium | reverse complement strand
AGATCGGTGAGTGCAGGCCCTGACCCACGATAGGGCACGTGAAGCATGTTGAGGCCGGTCATCATCTTGAACAGTTCGCCAGCGATATGTTGCGAGGTTCCGTTGCCGGCCGAGGCCATATTGATTTTGCCCGGATTGGCTTTCGCATAGGCGATGAGTTCTGGGAGCGTGGTGACCGGGACCGATGGATGCACCTCGACAACGTTGGGCACGCGGATGAGGCTGGCGACAGGTGCGATGTCGCCGATAAAGTCGAAATTGAGCTTGTCGTAGAGCGTGGCGTTGGCCGCGTTTGCATTGGAGGCTACGAGGAGCGTGTAGCCGTCTGGGGCTGCGCGCACGACTGCCTCCGCGCCGATGTTGCCGCCAGCGCCCGGCCGGTTTTCGACGACAAATTGCTGGCCGAGTCGCTCCGAAAGCCACTGCCCGATCAGGCGCGCGACGATATCGCTCGTGCCGCCGGCGGTAAAAGCGACGATGATGTGCACCGGCCGCGTCGGATAGGTCTGCGCTCTTGCCATCCGCGAGATGGCAGGCAGAGCGGCAGAGCCAGCGGCCAGATGCAGAAATCGGCGGCGGGGAAGTTTCACGGTGACCCCCAGAATATTGGACGGCGGAGGCTATCACGGTGCCGCAAGTACCGCGAGTGACTTTCACACCGTCGCACGCGTACGGTTCGGCAGCCAATGCCAGAGGTTGGATTTCGCGTTGAAAAGTGACCGCGTCTAAGCCCTATCAAGCTCAGGAGCCAATAAATATCCTCTGGGGGAGTTGGTTTCAGAAAGGGTCAACATGGCGGACCATCAGCCCACCCCAATCACGGGCGCGCGCGAGGATCCCTGGGCGGGCCTGCGATCGCTCACCGCCGCGCGCATCGGCCTTGCCCGCAGCGGCGCATCGCTGGCGACCGCTCCCTTGCTGGAATTCCGCCTGGCCCATGCGCGGGCGCGCGATGCCGTGCACGCGCCGTTCGACGATGCACGCCTGCGCGCCGATCTGGCGACGCTGGGCTTGGCCCTGCTCACGGTCGCGAGCGCAGTGCACGACCGCGCGCAATACCTGATGCGTCCCGATCTCGGGCGCCGACTGGCGGCGCAGGCGAATGAAACGCTGACGCAGCACGCGGGCGCCGGCCACGACGTGGCCTTGGTGATGACCGACGGCCTGTCGGCGCGCGCGGTCGAGCGCCATGCGCCGCCGTTCGTCGCTGCGTTATTGCCGCCGTTGCGGGCCGTGGGCTGGCGCATCGCGCCCCTCACCATCGTGCGTCAGGGCCGGGTCGCGATCGGCGACGCGGTGGCGCAGCTCTTGCGCGCCCGCATGGTCGCGATCCTGATCGGCGAACGGCCGGGCCTCACCGCGCCCGACAGCATGGGGGCCTATCTGACCTGGCAACCCGGGCCGCAGACCACGGACGCGGAGCGCAATTGCGTCTCCAACATCCGGCCCGAAGGCATCGACCCGGCCGGCGCGGCGCTCAAGGTCCTGCACCTGCTGCGCGCCATGCGGGTGCGCGAGATGTCAGGTGTCGGATTGAAGGACGAAACCGAGCGACTGCCGATCGCAGGCAACAACGGTGGCGATTGCTGATCACACCCCTGACTCACCGCTCCAATCTGGTCGCGATCGCTCGCCCGACGGCGGCCATTGTCACGTTTCGCTCCGCGTCGGGCTTGGATGTTTCGGTGAGATAGACCGCAACCAGGATCGGCGCCCGCTCGGGCGGCCACATGATGCCGATGTCGTTCGTGGTGCCGTGCTCTCCCGAACCCGTCCTATCGCCCACGCGCCATCCGCTCGGCAGACCCGCGCGCAGACGCGCGTCACCGGTCTTGTTGGCGATGAGCCAACGCCTGAGCTGATCCTTCGCGGCGGCGGACAGCGCATTTCCGAGGACGAGCAGCTGCAAATTCGACAGCATCGCGGCCGGCGAGGTGGTGTCGCGCGGATCGCCCGGAATGGCCTCGTTGAGCTCAGGCTCGATGCGGTCGAGCCGCGTCACGGGATCGCCGAGCGAGCGCGCATAGGCGGTCAATCCCGCAGGTCCATCCAGCACGGCCAGCAGCAGATTGGCAGCCGTGTTGTCGCTTACGGTGATGGCCGCTTCGCAGAGTTCCGCCACCGTCATCCCTTCTCCGCCGGTCCGCTCCTTGGTGATATGTGAAACTGCCACGACGTCGCGGGGCTCGAAACGAATACGCCGTTCGAGAAGGTCCTTGCCGGCGTCGACGCGTGCGAGGATCGCGCCGGCTGCCAATAGCTTGAAGGTGCTGCACATTGGGAAGCGTTCATCGGCCCGATGCCGGGAGCGGATACCGGTCAGCGTATCAAGCACCGCAACCCCGAGGCGGCCGCCGCACGCCTGCTCGATTTTCGCCAGGTCGGCGGCAAGGTTGTCGGAAAATCCGCCGGCCGCGCTGGCCGCTCCCGCGAGGCCGCACCCAGTCGCGGCCAGGCAGGTGTTCTGCACAAATCGACGCCTGGTAATCATCCGATGCTCTCACCTTAGAGATCGTAGCAGGCATGGTGTCGGTTCGGCGTTCCGACCACATGGCGCATGCCACGCTCATCATGGTAAATTATGGCGAATTCTCGGAGACTGACCCTTGGGAGACTTAAGATGAAAACGCTGATGACGGCCCTCGCCTGCTCGCTGAGCGCGCTCATCGTGGCCGGCGCGCAGGCGCAAGGCGCCGCGGCCCTGAGCGGCCAAGTGACCTCGGCCGAGGAAGGGGCGATGGAAGGCGTGCTGGTCGGCGCCAAGAAGGACGGCGGCACCATCACCATCACGGTCGTCTCCGACCAGAAGGGCGAATACAGCTTCCCGGCCGACCGCCTCGATCCCGGCCGTTACACGATCGCCATCCGGGCGGCGGGCTTCAACCTCGACGGCCCCAAGGCGGTCGACATCGCCGCCGGCGGCGCCAAGGCCGACATCAATCTCGTCAAGACAAAAAATCTCGCGAACCAACTCACCAATGCGGAGTGGATACTCAGCGCGCCCGGCCCGGAGAACGTCAAGGGCAACCTGATCAACTGCGTGGAATGCCACACGGTCCAGCGCATTTTCGCCTCGACCCATGATGCTACGGAGTTCAAGCAAATCTTTCGCCGCATGGGTACCTATTCGCCGGGCAGCACGCCGACCCATCCGCAGCCGCTGCTGCCGGGGCCGCGCGGCGAGCGTCCGCCGATACCGGAATCGCAGTTCGATGTGACCGCGGACTGGCTGGCGAGCGTCGACATGAGCACGTCGGATGCGCGCAGCTTCGACCTCAAGACGCTGCCGCGGCCCAAGGGCGCCTCCACCAAGGTGATCTACACCGAGTTCGACCTGCCCCGCAAAGAAGCCCAGCCCCACGACGTGATCGTCGATCAGGACGGGATGGTCTGGTACTCGGACTTCAGCAATCAGTTCGCCGGCGTCATGGATCCCAAGACCGGCAAGGCGACCGAGATCGCGATACCGGTGCTCAAGCCGGAGCAGCCCAGGGGCGGCCTCGATATCGAGTTCGAGCCCGGGCAGAAGAACGTCTGGCTCTCCTTGATGTATCAGGCCGGCGTGGCGCGGATCGACCGCAAGACTCACGACGTCACCATGTATCCGTTCCCGAAGGAATGGCAGTCGAACTCGACCCAGGCCTCCATGGTGTCGCCGCAGCATGCCGACGTGGACGGCAAGGTGCTCTCCAACAACCAGGAAATGCACGGCGTCTACCGGCTGGACGTGAAGAGCGGGCAATACGAGGATCTCGGCCAGTCCAAGGATCTCGGCGGCAAGCAGATCTCGGCCTATGGGATGCCGACCGATCAGCAGAACAACGTCTATCAGTTGGAATTCGGCGGCGCGAGCATCGGCTATCGCGACCTCAAGGCCGGCACCACCACGATCTTCCGCACGCCGATCACCGGCTCGCGGCCGCGCCGTGGCCGGGTCGACGAGCAGAACCGGCTGTGGTTCGCGGAATATGCCGGCAATGCTATCGCGTTGTTTGATCCCAAGACGGCGGCGATCAAGGAATATCCGCTGCCGACCAAGTTCGGCGATCCCTATGACGTGGTCCCGACCAAGGACGCGTCCGAAGTGTGGACCGGTTCCATGGTCAACGACCGCGTGGCGCGCCTCGACACCAGGAGCGGGGAGATCACCGAGTATCTGATGCCGCGCCCGACCAACGTCCGGCGCGTCTTCGTGCAGGAGGGCGGCGCGCGGCCCGTGCTCTGGGTCGGCAGCAACCACGGCGCCTCGATCGTGAAGGTCGAGCCGCTGGAATAGTTGAAAGAACTGCGTCCCGGCCTTGAGCCGGGGCCGTTCCAAACGTCGGCATCTGAAACGGTCCCGGCTCCGCGGCCGACAAGAAAATACTCACCCCTTCGGCTTGGCCGCAAACTGCGAGCCGCGCACGCACATGCGCCCGCGGGCGTCCTGCCAGAGCTTCTCGGTCGCGTGCAGGTGGCCGAGCGCCTGCGCCACGGTGCGGAAATCGTAGGACGCAAACCGCTCCGCGATATCGGTGTAGTAGAGCGGCTCCTTGGCGATGACGTCGAGTATCTGCTGCGCCAAGGCGGCGATTTGGGCTTGATCGCCGGCCGCGCCGCCTGCGTCCGCCTTTCCCTTCACATAGTCGTCGATCTTGGCGCGGCCCGCATACGCATAGGTGATGCGCTCGTAGTGCTCGCGCGGGATGCCCTCCGGGATGGTGGCGTCGATGCCGACCTTGGCGCCTGTCGGCACCACGCCGAAGCCCTGCGGCAGGCTCGGATCGAGCGGCTTGGCGCGTGCGTTGCTCACGATCAGAATGTCCCGGTCGCCCTGCACGCGCGTGGCGATCGCCCATTCCACGTCCATGGGATCGAACACGTCGATGTCGTCGTCGACCACCACCACATGCTTCAGATCCATCACCGACAGCGCCGCCAGCAGCGCATTCTTCGCCTCGCCGGGCTGCTTCTTGATCGAGATCACCGCGTGCCAGAAGGCGCAGCCGCCGAGCGTGACATTGATGTCCTTGACGATGACGCCGGCGGTCTTGAGCGCCTGGCGGATCGCTGCATAGCGGGTCGGCGCCGCCAGCCAGGTGTTCTCCCATGGCATATGCAGATTGTAGTAGATCGCATCGCGGCGCATGGAGATCGCCTTGATGCGCACCAGCGGGTTCCAATGCAGTCCGCCCATGAGCCGGGTGAACTCGCCAAAACGGCCCTCCGGCCAGGTCCAGCCGGTCGGCAGGATTTCCGCCTCCAGCACGATCTCGGCATCCGCAATGTAAGGCAGGTCGATGGTCGCGCAGGGCGCGAGCTCGACCGGCGCGCCGCGCAAGCCGCCGGCGATCGCCATCTCGTCCACGCCCAAAGGCGCCCGGTAGCCCGAGCCGGTGATCTCGATCGGATGGGTGCCGATCGAGATCGAGATCGGCAAGGCGCGGCCTTGCGCATAGGCGCGCTGCGCGAACATCCGCATATTGTTGGGCGTGACGATGTCGATGCCGGTGAGGTTCTTCTCCTTCACGATGAAACGATAGATGCCGCTGTTGATGCCGAATTCGGGATCGCGCGCGATCACCACCCCGGCCGTGATCATCGGCCCGCCGTCATAGATCGACGACATCGGGATCGGCAGGCGGAAAAGGTCGACGTCGGCGCCGAGCAGCACCACCTCGCGGGCCGGCGAGGTCTTGACGTATGTGGGCGGGATCGGGCGGTCGATCGCCTGCTGCAGCTTGTCCTCGATCTCGCGGTAGGTCTCGCAGCCGAGCGCCATGATGGCGCGCTCGCGCGAGCGGATGATGCCGGAGACGACCGGCATGTCGTAGCCGATGACCTTGTGGAAGAAGAGCGCGGTCTTGGCCTGGTCCACGAGCGTGGCGATATGGCGGATGTCCACCGGCTGATGCAGGTCGACGAGGTCCCCGGTCTGCCGCAGGCGGTCGAGGAACTGACGGAAATTCTCCTGCATTCGCGATTCTCCAAAAAGCACCGGGTCAGAGTTGTTGGGGAGCTTCCCATAAGCTACTGAGATCGGACCGCAACAGCAATCGGGCCCCCACAGTGACAGCCGACAGTTTGGGAAAGACCATGCGGGCGCTGGTGCTGCGCCGCCACGGCAGCCGCGACGATCTCGAGCTCACCGAGGATTACCCGGCGCCGCAGCCGACGGACGGCCATGTGGTGATCCGGGTGCGGGCCGCCTCGTTCAACTACCACGACGTGTTCACGGTCGCCGGCATGCCGGGCATCAAGGTGCCGCTGCCGGTGATCATCGGCCTCGACATGGCGGGCGAGATCGCCGCGCTCGGCGCCGGCGTCTCGGGCTGGAAGACGGGCGACCGCGTCCTGGTCAACCCGGTCAACAAGACCAAAGGCCTGATGGGCGAGATGCTGGACGGCGGTATGGCGGAATATTGCCTGGTCGCCGCCGATCAGCTGGTCGCGATGCCGGCGGGCGTGACCTTCGAGGAGGCGGCCTCGCTGCCGGTCGCCTACGGCACCGCGCACCGGATGCTGATCACGCACCAGACGGTCAAGGCCGGCGAGCGCGTGCTGATCCTCGGCGCCAGCGGCGGCGTCGGCACGGGCTGCGTCATCCTGGCGAAGCTGCTCGGCGCCGAGGTCATCGCCTGCACCAGCGGCGCGGAAAAGGCGAAGGCGCTGCGGGCGCTCGGCGCCGACGAGGTGATCAATTATCGCGAGGTCGATTTCTCCAAATGGGCGATCGAGAAATACGGCAAGCCGCAGCGGCGCTCCTACGAAGGCGGCGTCGATGTGGTGGTCAATTTCACCGGCGGCGACACCTGGCATCCCTCGCTGCGCTGCCTCAAGCGCGGCGGCAAGCTCCTGGTCTGCGGCGCGACCGCCGGCTACGACCCCAAGGAGGACTTGCGCTATGTCTGGAGCTTCGAGCTCAAGATCATCGGCTCCAACAGCTTCTACGACGACGACCTGGCCGGCCTGATGGAGCTGATCGCGGCGGGCAAGATCAAGCCGGTGATCGACCGGGTGCTCCCGCTCGAGGAGGCCAAGGAAGGCCTGCGCCTGATCCAGGACCGCGAGGTGATCGGCAAGGTGGTGGTTACGCCGTAAGGCAAAAGGAGTAAGCCGATGAGCGAGGAGCTCAACCTCGAACGCGTGCAGGAGATGATCAGCCGTGCGCCCTTTCACCAATGGCTCGGGCTCAAGGTCGTGGCGGTGCATGAGGATGGCATCGAGCTCTCCGCGACCTGGCGCGAGGAATGGGTGGTCAACCCGGAGCGGCGCTATACCCATGGCGGCGTGCTGGCGGCGCTGATCGACCTCGCCGCCGACTGGGCGATGGTGCGCAAAACCGGCCGCGGCGTGCCGACCATCGACTTGCGGGTCGACTATCATGCGGCCGCCGTGCCGGGCGACCTCATCGCGCGCGGCAAGGTGATCCGCTTCGGCGGCCAGTTCTCGACCGCGGAGGCGCAGGTGCTCGATGGGAGCGGCAAGCTCCTCGCCAGCGGCCGCGGCACCTACTTCACGGCGCCGCCGAAAGCCTGATCGCCTTCCTGCGTTGTCGCATTTTCGGACAGAAAACCGGATTCCACTTTCTTGAAAATGCTCTCATGGCGAAATTCAAGAATCTCGGCGACCTGATCGATCGAGCCCGCGATCTCGACAAGGTCGCAGTCATCGATCTCGGTGGCGAAACCCCCGAACGGAAATACACCTACGCTGACCTCGACGCCCTCGCCAATGGCGTCGCGCGCAGTCTCCTTGCCCGCGGGCTCGGGCGCGGCGAGCGGGTCGCGATTGTTTCCGCCAATCGGGTGGAGTACCTCATCGCCTACTACGGCATCATGCGCGCCGGCCTGGTGGCGGTACCGATCAATTTCAAGTTTCCGCGCGAGACCATCCAATTCATCCTCCGCGATTGCGGCGCTAAGCTCGTGTTTTGCGATCCGGAGCGCGGCGCCGACTGCAGAGGCGAGGAGCTGACCCGCATATGGTTCGGGATCGAGGGCGAGGGCGGCTTCGAGCGCTTCCTCGACCTCGGCCGATTCGAGCCGGTCACACCGGCCGCGGACGAGCGGGCCATGATCCTCTACACCTCCGGCTCGACCGGCACTCCGAAGGGGGTGGTTCTCTCCCACCGGGGTCACATCTGGGTCGTGGAAACGCGACTTGCCGGCCAGGATCTGTCGCGCCACCGCTTTCTCATCGCGGCCCCGCTCTATCACATGAATGCGCTGGCGCTGAGCAAGCTCGTCTGCGCGGCGCATGCCACCATGGTGCTGCTGCCGCAATTCACTGCGTCCGGCTATATCGCGGCGATCGAGCGCTACCGCTGCACCTGGCTCACCGCGGTGCCGCCGATGATCGCCATGATGCTGCGCGAGCGGGAGCTGCTCGAGCGCACCGATCTTGCGAGCGTCGAATTCCTGCGCATGGGCTCTGCGCCGGTCAGCGCGAGCCTGATGGCGGCAATCCGCCACGCCTTGCCGCAGGCGCAGATAACGAACGCCTATGGGACGACCGAGGCCGGGCCGGTCGTGTTCGGGCCGCATCCACAAGGCCTTGCGCAGCCCGAGCTTTCGGTCGGCTATCCGCACCCGCAAGTCCAACTCCGCCTCGTCGACGGCGACAACCGCGACGCCGATCACGGCGTGCTGGAGATGAAATGCCCCGCCGTCATGCTCGGCTATCACAACCGGCCCGACGTCCCCTCCCCGCTCACGCCGGATGGCTACTACGTGACCGACGACGTGTTCCGGCGCGACGCCCAAGGCTTTCACTATTTCGTCGGCCGCACCGACGACATGTTCGTATCGGGCGGCGAGAACATCTATCCGACCGACATCGAGCGCATGCTGGAACGCCATCCCGACGTCGCCCAGGCCTGCGTCGTGCCGGTCGAGGATGCGATCAAGGGACAGAAGCCGGTGGCCTTCGTGGTGGTCAAGCCGGGGCGAAAGCCGAGCGATGGCGACATCAAGCGCTTCGCGCTCGCGAACGCGCCCGCCTATCAGCATCCGCGCTTCGTCTGGTTCGTGGGCGAGTTGCCGCTGGCATCGACCAACAAGGTCGACCGCAACGCGTTGCACGCGCTCGCCGAGCAGCGCGTGGGCGCGCACCGATGAGGTCGCGTCGTGGCTGAGAACGCGCAGGCCGATCGCCAGCTGCCGCTGGGCCAGGAAATCTTCCTCGACCATGTCGGCCATTTCGTGCGCGATCCGCAGGCCGCGGCGCGCGCGCTGGCGCGTGCCGGCTTCGCCCCGACGCCGCTGTCGGTCCAAACCCAACCGGAACCCGAGAGCGGCGCGCCGCGCCTCACCGGCACCGGCAATGTCACCGCCATGCTGGCGCGCGGCTACGTCGAGGTGCTGTTCAAGACGGCCGACACGCCGCTCGGCCAGGAGCTCGACGCCGCGATCGCGCGGTATCCGGGCATTCATCTGGCGGCCTTTTCGGTAGCGGATGCGGAGCGCGCCCATCAGCGGCTGGGCGCGAGCGGATTTCGCATGCGCCCGCTGGTCGACATGCAGCGCCCGGTGGACATGGGCGGAAAGCTTGGAACCGCAGCCTTCACGATTGCGCGCCTGGAGGGAGGCGAGATGCCGGAAGGCCGCATCCAGTTGCTGACCCATCGGACCGAGGACATGGTGTGGCAGCCGCGTTGGCTCGCGCACCCGAACGGGGCGCTTGGGCTGACGGGCGTCGTGATCGTGGTCGGCAACCTCGACGAAGCAGGCGAACGCTTTGGACGCCTCACCGGCCGCCCGGCACGCGTATCCCTGCTCGGTCAATCCTTCGATCTCGATCGCGGCAGCGTGGACTTGGTGACGTCTGCGATGTTTTCTCACATTTGTCCGCACCTGCCGATACCCGCGTTGCCCTTCATCGGTGCCTACGGAATATCCGTGCGATCGCTGGACATCGCGCACCGCGTCCTCCGCGAGGGCGAGATTTCAATGCAACGGATCGGCTCATGCTTGGTCGCCGCCTTTCCGCAGGAGCTTGGACGCGGCGCCTGGGTTTTCAGCGAGCCCAAAACGGCCAGCGCCGATCCGCGATGATCGCCCGCGCCGCATTGTGGCCGGGCGCTCCGGTGACGCCGCCGCCCGGGTGGGCGCCCGAGCCGCAATGGTAGAGGCCTTTGAGCGGCGCGCGGTAATCGGCGTAGCCCAATGCCGGCCGCGCCCAGAACAACTGATCGAGCGAGAGGGCGCCATGGAAAATGTCGCCGCCGGTCAGGCCGAAGACCTCCTCCAGGTCCAACGGGGAGAGCGCCGCGCGGGCGATGACGCTCGCCTTGAATCCGGGCGCATAGCGCTCGACCGTGTCGATCATCAAATCCGCGACGCTGTCGCGGCAGTCGTTCCACGAGCGCCCGTCGGGCAATTGCGGCGCCACGTGCTGGCAGAACAGGCTCGCCACATGCGCCCCCGGCGGCGCCAGCGTATCGTCGAGGGTCGAGGGGATCAACATTTCGATGATCGGCTCGCGGCTCACGCCCGTAAGGCGCGCGTCGCAATAGGCGCGGTCCATATAGGTGAGGCTTGGCGCCAGGATGATCCCGGCGGTGTGATGATCCGCGCCCGCGCTCCCGGGCAGCGCCGTGAAGCTCGGCAGCTGCGAGAGCGCGACATTCATCCGGAATGTGCCGGAGCCGCAGCGCCATTGCCGCATGCGCTGAAGAAACGCCGGATCGAGCGCGCCATGGGGCACCATCTCGGTGTAGAGGAGCTTCGGCGTAACATTGGCGGCCACCGCGCTGCCGCGAATCATGCGCCCGTCCGCCAGCACGACGCCGCACGCCCGGCCCTTCTCGACCAGCAGCTCCCGCACCGGCGCATCGGTCTCGATGTCGACGCCATACGCGCGGGCCGAACGCGCCATGGCCTGGGTGATCGCGCCCATGCCGCCGACCGCATGGCCCCAGGTCCGTTTCTTGCCGTTCACCTCGCCGAAAGCGTGATGCAGCAGCACATAGGCGGTCCCCGGCGTGTACGGGCTCGCATAATTGCCGACGATGGCGTCGAAGCCGAACCAGGCCTGCACCAGCTCGCTCTCGAACCAGCCGCCGAGGTAGTCGGCCGCCGATTTTGTGAACAGGTCGAAGAGCGTGCGCAGATTTTCCGTGGACAGCCGGCGAAGCCGGTTGCCGAAGCGGCCGGCTTTCAATATTTCACGAAAGGTGGCGAGGTTGAAGCCGCGGGATAAATTCGGCGGCGCCTGCAGGACGAGTTCGCGCAGCAGGTCGGCGTTTGTGTCGAGCTCCCGACAGAAGGCGTCGTAGCGGGCGGCGTCGGCGGCGCTGAACTTGGCGATGTTGCGTTCGGTCTGCCCGTCGGCAGCCAGCAGGTAGGCGCCATCCGGGGTGGGGAGGAAATTCTGCGCGCGACGCTCGACAATCTTCAGTCCATGATCGTGCAGGCGAAGCTCGGCGATGATCTTGGGATTGAGCAGGCTGACCGTGTAGGCGGCGACCGAGTTGCGGAAGCCCGGATGGAACTCCTCGGTAACCGCGGCGCCGCCGACCTGCGCGCGGCGCTCGACGACCTTGACGGAGAGGCCCGCCATGCCGAGATAGGCCGCGCAGGTCAGTCCATTATGGCCCGCCCCAATGACGACGACATCGTAGCTCTGCATCGAAGCCGCCATCTCCTACGCACGCCACCGGGAGCGAAATCCGGGAACCAAATCGGAAGTCGCCGGTTGCAAATTCATTGCGCTGGACATGATCCAGAGCGCCGCACTACAACATCGCCGACCATCGGGGGCATATCCTAGTCGCATGGGCGCACGCGTGTCACTGCCGTCTTATATCCGCATCGGCCGCTCGCTCGCGGGGCTCGGCATGTTCGCCTGCGTGCCGATCCGGAAGGGCCAGTTCATCGCCCGTTACAGCGGCCGCAAGATCGACACCGACAAGGCCGACGAGCTCAACAACAAATACCTGTTCGAGATCAATACGCGCTGGACCATCGACGGCGCGAGCCGCCGCAACATCGCCCGCTACATCAATCATTCCTGCCGTCCGAATGCGGAGCCTTATTTCGTCAAGCATGTGATCAAGATCCGAGCGTTGCGCAACATCAAGCCGGACGAGGAGATCACCTACAATTACGGCCGCGGCTATTTCGACTGCTTCATCAAGGCGGTGGGCTGCAAGTGCATCGCGTGCCTGAGGAAGAAGGCGAAGCTGCGGGCCGAGGCGCGGGCGCGCGCGGCGCGGAAGCGCAAACGCCAGGCGCGGAAGGCGCTGTAGGGCCCTGTAGCTCGCATCATGGCGTTTACGCCCGTCTTCGACGGGCTATGGAGCGCAGCGGAATGCGGGAACGGCTGTCCCGCATTGCGCTGCGCTCCATGCGGGCTACAGGAGCCATTCTAGGCTTTCTTCCTCCTCCAATCGCTGCAGCCGCTCGAACATCTTCTCAGGCCCAGGCTGCTGGCGGGTCAACATCAGGAATTTTTCGCGCATGTCGGCGGGCTCGAAGGGCCGCGCTGGCGTCCCCCGGAAGGCCTCGACCCGGCGGGTGAGCTCGCGTCCGTCGGTGGTCGTGATAGTCACGGTGCTCGGCACGTCGCCGTGACCCACATGCCCCTCGAGCGGCCGCACGGTGACGCGCCGGCACAAGGCGCGGATCGCGGGGTCGTTGAGCGCATGCTCGCCGAACGAGGCCGGATCGCGCGGATCGCGGTAGAGCGCGAGCGCGACGCAGAACGGGGCCGAGTACTGCGACATCATCACGTCGGTCGGCTCCGGAATGTTGTTCACCTCCGCCATGCGCTTCTCGCCTACCACCGTCACCGCCTTGACGTCGTCACCGGTGATGCCGTGCTCGGCGCGCAGCTCCTGGACCGCCTGCACGGCGCGCTGCGCGGTGATGTGGCAGGCATAGCGCTTGAGGCAGACATGCAGCGTCGCGTAGTCGCGTCCG
The DNA here is from genome assembly GCA_036522235.1 of Xanthobacteraceae bacterium. Taxonomy (GTDB): domain Bacteria; phylum Pseudomonadota; class Alphaproteobacteria; order Rhizobiales; family Xanthobacteraceae; genus VAZQ01. The sequence goes on along the minus strand of DATDGG010000535.1, from coordinate 6,350 downwards.
AGACCGCGCGTGAGCGCGCCGAGATCGAAGTCGCTGCAGAAGACGCGCAGGAACCCCGCCGGGCCTTCGAGCACGCTGCTCGGCCCGGTGAAACCGCCGCGGGCGAGGCCCGCCGCCAGCACGCCGGCCTCGCAGGCGCGCCCGATATGCAGCCGCTTCACCATGGCGCCAGTGCCCGAGCGGGCGAATTCCATCAGGCCGCCGCAGAGCGAGCCGGCGATGCCGAGCGCATTGGTCATCGCGGCCGCATCGAGCTTAAGGAAGCGCCCGGCCGCGATGGCGGCGCCGAACGGGCCGGTGGTGCCGGGCGCATGGAAGCCGTGCGCCTCGTTGGTATGCTTGGTGGCCCAGCCGATGCGGATCATTACCTCGGCGCCCGCCACCACGGCGGTGAGGAGATCGCGCCCGCTGCCGCCGGCATCCTGGGCCGTCGCAAGACCTGGCGGCAGCAAGGTCGCGCCGCCATGCACGCCGGCGCCCGGATTGATGACCACATTGTCGAGCTCGAAGGCATGCGACAGCGTGCCGTTGGCAAGCGCCGCCATGGCCGGCTGCGCGGACGCGCCCTTGGCGCCGAGAATCCGGCTCTTGCCACCCGGCCCCATGCGCCGCGCATAGTCGATGATCGTCCGGCTCCAGGGAATCGTGTTGCCGTAGATGATGGCGGCGGCGGTGTCGGCAATGCAGTCCTTGGCGCGCTGCACCACCTCGGCGGGCAAATCCTCGAAGCGCAAATTGGCGGCATATTCGGCGAGCTGAATGGTTTCGTGCGACAAGTTTCTCGGTCTCCATTGCGATGTGGATGCGAGCGGCAGAACGCCGCGCGGGGCTTTCACACGTAGAGCATATCCTGCAGACTTGGAAGAGGAACGCCGGGCCACGCCACGAAACATCGGGAGGAGCTCTTGCCGCACGCTGCCCTCAGGCTCTTCGTGGCCGTGCTTGCAATTGGCCTCCCCGCCTCGGCGAGCTCGGCGCAGAGCGAGTGGAAGCCCGATCGCCCCGTCGAGATCGTCGTCGGGACGCCGCCGGGCAGCGGCTACGACAACGTCGCCCGCAAGCTTCGGGAAATCTGGCAGACCGAGCATCTGGTCGAAAAACCCGTGAACGTGGTCAACAAGCCGGGCGGATTCAACGCGCTCGGCAACGCCTATCTCAATCAGCATGCCGGCAACGGCAGCTACGTCGCCATCACCGGGACTTTGCTCCTGTCCGACAACCTGTCGGGCAACACCACGCTGAGCTACAAGGATTTCACCCCGCTGGCGGTGCTGCTGAACGAGGAGATTGCGTTCGCGGTCAATCCGGCTTCGCCGATCAGGACCGGCAAGGATTTCATCGATCGCCTGAAGCAGGACCCGGCCTCGGTCTCGGTCTCCCTTGCCGGCATCGGCGGCCAAAATCACATTGCGCTTGGCCTGGTGGCGCAGGCCGGCGGCGCCGATGCAGCGAAGCTCAAGGTCGTGGGCTTCCAGGGCGGCGCCGAAGCGACGACGGCGGCACTCGGCGGCCATGTGGATGCCAATGTCGGGCCAGCTTCGATCGCGGGGGCGCAGCTTGCGGCCGGCAAGCTTCGCGTCATCGGCGTCCCATCGGAGAAGCGGCTCGGCGGTGCCTTCGCCGACGTGCCGACATGGCGGGAGCAAGGCGTCGACGCGGTGTTCTCGCAATGGCGCGGCCTCATGGGCCCCAAAGGCCTGACGCCATCGCAGATCGCCTATTGGGACGCCGTGCTGGCCAAGACCGTGGCGACGCAGGAATGGAAGGACCACATCGCGCGCACGCAATTGACCTACCGCTATCTCGACAGCAACCAAGCCCGCGATTTCGTGGCGGACCAGAACGAGAAGGTGCGCGCGATCCTGACCGGGCTAGGGTTGATCAAGTAGCCCGCATGAAGCGAAGCGCAATGCGGGACGGCCGATCCCGCATTACGCTGCGCTCCATGCAGGCTACAAGAATCTCACTTCGCGTGCTTGGCGAAGAAGCTCAGCACCGCGCGATTGAACAAATCCGGTCGCTCCCAGTAGGTGGAGTGGCCTGACTCCGGGGCAATCATGATCTCGCTGCCGGGAATGTGCTTCGCCACCATGCGCATGATCGCTGGCGGCGTGATGAGGTCGGCGTCGCCGGTGATCAGCAGGGTCGGCACCTTCAGGCCTTCGATCTTGGCCGTGGTGATCTCGTTGGCGACCTTTTGCCGGAAATCGCCGCCGGTCACCGCCTTGTGGGCGAGATCGGTCCAGAGCTTCGCGCCTTCCGGATTGGCCGCCCGGTAGGAGGGCCCAAGCTCGCGAAACTCGACCGGCATGTCGTCGAAGCCCTTGGTCCGGATGTTTTCGGCGGCCTTGAAAATCTCGCCGTCGCGCACGCCCGCGGAATTGTCCGCGATCGTGAGGCTCGCGAGGCGCTCCGGATGCGAGAGCGCGTAGTCGGTCGCGATGGTGCCGCCGGCCGCGGACGCCACCACGTGAAACGTCTTGAGGCCGAGAAGCTCGATCAGCGCCTGCAGGTCGCCGGAGCCGGTCCCGGGCCGCTCCTTGGCCATCGGATCGGAACCGCTATAGCTGCGCCGCGAATAGCCGATGACGCGGTAGCCGGCCTTGACCAATGCGGGCTGCTGATAGAGCCAGATCAATCCGCTGCCCGAGGCCGGATGCAGCAGCACCACCGGTTCGCCCTCCCCGCCCGTGTCCCAGTACCAGAGACGGGTATCGGCAATCGGGGCGAGCCCCTCCTTGGCCGGAGCTTGCGCCGGCACCAAGGTGCTTGAAATAGTCTGGCCGATCGCGGCTCCGCCGGTGCCGAAGAACAGAGCGGCGAAAGCCGCGAGCAACGGCATGCCCGCGTTGACAGGGGCGTTGCACGCGCGCGTGAGGCCGTGAGAGTGTCCGTCCATGGCCTTCCCTCCGTGTTCTGGGCCAGAGCCGTATCGGCAAATTAGTGATATCATTAGTGCTATCTTGGGCTCCTTGGAAGCCGGGCCTGTCCGATGATCTCTCCTGCGAAGCTTTTGGTCTCGCTGGCCCTCTGCGCGGCGGCGCTGCCGGCGCTGGCGGCGCCGCAGACGGTCGCCGAGATCGCCAATTATGCGGGCGCTGATCGGCAGCAGCTCTTGGAAGACGGCGCCCGCCGCGAGGGCACCCTGATGCTCTACGCGACCGGCACGCAAATCCAGCCGCTGCTCGATCGCTTCGGCCAGAAATATCCCTTCATCAAGGTCGCAATGCCGCGCGCCTCCTCGGCCGACGTAACCCGCAAGGTGATCGAGGAATACGGCGCCGGCCTCTATCAGGTCGATGCCTATGAGCTCTCGTCCTACGGTCTGGTCGTGCTGCGCGAGCAGGGATTGTTGCAGCCGCTCGCATCGCCTGAATTGGCCGACTACGACACGAACACGATCGAGCCCGGCCGCAACTGGGTCAGCGTGCGCGAGAGCTATCTCGGCATCGGCTACAACACGCAGAAGATCAGCGCGCAGGATGCGCCCAAGTCCTACCAGGATCTCCTTGACCCGAAGTGGAAGGGCAAGATGGCGATCTCCGGGTCGCTCTCCACCTCGGCCAACTGGGTCGGCGCCATGGTGCTCGCGCTCGGCACCGATTATGTGCGCAAGCTCGGCCAGCAGAATATCCGGGTCTACGAGCTGACCGGGCGGGCGCTCGCCAATCTCACCATCGCGGGCGAGGTGCCGCTCTCGCCCACGACCTACAATTCCCATGTCGAGGCGAGCCGCGCCCAGGGCGCGCCGATCGCCTGGAACGTGCCGGGACCGGTGCCGGTGACCGACACGTCGGTGGCGCTGGCATTGAAAGCGCCGCATCCGCACGCCGCCATGCTGCTGATCGATTTCCTCATGTCGAAGGAGGGCCAGGCGATCTACCGCGATCTCGGCTATGCGCCCTCGCGCACCGGCATGGCGCCGCAGGATTTTCCGATGCTGCAGAAGCTCTATCTGACCAACCGTCCAAATTACGTTGCCGAGTTCGAGCAATGGGCCGCGATGATGCAGCAGACGATCTTCAAAGGAGGCCGGCTGCTGCGCAACTGAGCGACCCGATCTCGAATGCCAACCTACGCCCAGGGAAACATGTTCGAAGAGCACCTGCCCAAGCACAAGATCGGCTGCCTGTCGCCGCTCCCGGTGGTGGAGAACGCGGCCTATGAATTCTACCGCCTGGCGCCGCAAGGCCTCATGCTGGTCCTCATTCCGGTCGGGCTTGCGGAATTCTCCCGCGCGGACGTGGAGCGGGTGTTCGCGCCCCTCGACAGCTATCTCGACATGCTGGGCGAGCGCGACGTCGACCTGGTGATGCAGAACGGGGTGCCGCTGCCGCTGCTCATCGGCATCGAGGCGCACGATCGCATGATCGCCCATATGGCGAAATATTCCGGCGTGCCCGCCACCTCGACGGTGCTTTCGGTCGGCCGCGCGGCGCGCCAGCTCGGCCTCAAGAAGGTGGCGCTGGTCAACAAATGGTCCGACGAGATGAACCGCACGCTCGGCGACTTCCTCGAGCGCGAAGGCGTCGCGGTCTGCGGGGTCGCCAACAAGTCGCTCGCGCCGGCCGAGTTCGTGAAGATCGGCACCGCCGAGCAGATGCAGCTCGCCTACGAGCTCGGCCGCCGCGCGTTCCTGGAGAATCCCGACTGCGACGGTGTCTATGTCGGGGGCGGCACCTGGCTCGCGGAGCCGGTTTCTGAGAAGCTCGAGCAGGAATTCAACAAGCCGGTGATCTGCAACCAGGCCGCCATGATCCGGGATATTCTCCACATTCTCGGTGATTGGAAGCCGATCCCGGGCCACAGCCGGGTGCTGTCGGCGGCTTAGGGAGTTGAGTGTCACCGCCGGGCTTGTCCCGGCGGTCTCGATCAGGAAAGCTCGTGCCATCCTCATCGGGATGGCCGGAACAAGTCCGGCCATGACACCGTGGGAAAGTCGGCGTAACGAAAGAAGCGTTGGGAGGAAACAATCATGTCCTATCGATCCCTAGTCGGCGCAATCACACTCGTGTCGGGCTTAAGCATCGCCGCCTCCGCCGCATTCGCCTTTGATGAATCCAAATTCCCCGCGTGGCGCGGACAGTGGCAAAAGATCGGCGGCATTCAGTGGGACCCGAGCAAGAAGCTCGGCCGCGACGAGGCGCCGCCGCTCAAGCCGCAATACCAGGCGCTGTTCGAGGCGAGCCTCGCCGACCAGGCGACCGGCGGCCAGGGCCTTGATCCGACCTTCACCTGCATCCCGCCCGGCATGCCGCGCGCCATGACGGTGGTGTTCCCGATGGAAGTCATCATCATGCCGGATACCACCTACATCATCATCGAATACGACAACCAGGTCCGCCGCATCTATACGGACGGCCGCGCCTGGCCCAAGGACGCCGAGCCGGCGTTTGCGGGCTACTCGATCGGCCAGTGGAGCGATGCCGACGCCAACGGCCGCTTCAACACGCTCGAGGTCGAGACCCGCGGCTTCAAGGGACCGCGCACCTTCGATGCCAGCGGCATCCCGCTGCACGAGGACAATCAGACCATCGTCAAGGAGCGCATCTATCTCGACAAGGCCGACAGCGATGTCCTGCACGACGAGGTCACCACCATCGACAATGCCTTGACCCATCCCTGGACGGTGCTGAAATCCTATCGACGGGTGGGCAATCCGATGTGGTTCGATTACAATTGCCCGGAAGGCAACCACCACGTCCGCGTCGGCAAGGAAAACTACTTTGTCAGCGAGGACGGCGCGTTATGGCCCTCCAAGAAGGGCCAGGCGCCGCCGCAGCTGAAATATTTCGATCAGAAGAAGAATTGAGGAGACGATTCGCAACGGCTGAAATCGCTGCAGCGCAGCGATTTCATTGAAAATACAATCCGGAAACAATGAGATTCGTGTTGCGATGCGGGATTCGGACCCGGATGATTCACTGGATCATGGTTCAGTGGATCATGGTTTACTGGATCATGGTTCACTGGATCATGCGTCGTTGCGAACCATCGAGGCGCAATTCACGAGTTTCAATTTCCCGAGTAAACTGATTTGCCCCGTTCGGTCAAGACGATCTTGGAGAGTCATGGTTCAGTCCATGCAGCGCGCGTTCACACACATGTTCCTGATTGCAGTCGCTGCCGCGGTGTTGGCGTCTGCGGCGCCGGCAGAGGCCGGCGCGCCATTCTCCTGCGATCCGGCCTTCGAGACGCGGGCGCAGGGCGGCGGGCTTGATCCCGAGCTCAAGACCTGGATCGTCGATACGGCGCGGCGCTTCTACCGGGATCGCTCCAGGAATGTCGCGCTCTTGCGCGGCGTCTGCGCGGAGCTCGGCTGCGTCAGCGCGGCGGACATCGTGGCCAAG
>DATDGG010000534.1:0-5550 GCA_036522235.1 Xanthobacteraceae bacterium | reverse complement strand
CGGCACGGTCTCCCCGAGCTACGTGACCCAGTATGATCCCACCGCGCCCTTTGCCGACAAAAACGGGCAGGTGGCGGCTCCCAATGTCGACCTCGCAAACGAGGTGGTGCAGCAGATCATCGCCCGCTACGAGTTCGCGGCCAATGCCAAGGTGCTCCAGGTCGGGTCGGAAATGATGAAGTCGCTGCTCGACATCAAGGCGTGATCGCTGCGCCTCGCTTAGCGCGCCGCCACGATGAACAGGCGCGGAAACGGCAGCAACACTTTCCCATCGCGACGCGCCCGGTAGTGCCGCTTGATCTCCTCCAGGTAGGAGCTGAGAAAATCATCGCTCATGGCGGGATCGAGCGCCGACAGGAACGGGCGCAAGGCGGAGCCCTTGAACCATTCCACAATGGCCTCGGGTCCGGCCATGACGTGATTGTAGATCGTGTGCCAGATATCGAGCCGCCTTGCGACCGGCTTGAGCAGGTCATAATAGGCCGCGGGTTTCGGCAGCTCGTCCCGCGCGGCATGATTCATCGCCGAACGGCTCGCCCAGGGACCCCGGCTCGCCACCTCGCGCATGAGGGCAAGCGCCGGCTCGTCGGTATTGTCGGGCATCTGCACCGCCAGCACGCCTTCCTCCGGCAACCCCTCGAGCAGCCGACGCAGCACGGCGGGATGATCGGGAACCCACTGGAACACGGCGTTGCCGAACAACAGATCGGTGCCGGCCACCGGCGTCCAGGTCGACAGGTCGGCCTCCACGAATTCACACTTCGGCAGCCGCACGCGCGCCTGCGCCAGCATCGCCGGGGACGAATCCAGCCCGGTTACTGCGGCGTCCGGATAGCGCGTGAGGAGGAGCTCGGTGGAATTGCCGGGTCCGCAGCCCATGTCGACCACGCGACGGGCGCGCGCGAGCGGCACCTGTGCGAGAAGATCGCGCGGCGGGCGCGTGCGTTCGTCCTCGAATTTCAGATATTGCGACGCGCTCCAGTCGTTCATCAGCGCGAGAACTTCTTGTACTTGATCCGGTGCGGGATGGTCGAATCGATGCCCAGGCGCCGCTTCTTATCCTCTTCGTAGTCTTGGAAATTGCCTTCGAACCATTCCACATGGCTGTCGCCCTCGAATGACAGCATGTGGGTGGCGATGCGGTCGAGAAACCAGCGATCGTGGCTGATGATGACGGCGCAGCCGGCGAATTCCTCGAGCGCATCCTCGAGCGCGCGTAGCGTATCGACGTCGAGGTCGTTGGTCGGCTCGTCGAGCAACAGCACGTTGGCGCCGGATTTCAGCATCTTGGCGAGATGCACGCGGTTGCGCTCGCCGCCGGAGAGCTGGCCGACCTTCTTCTGCTGGTCACCGCCCTTGAAGTTGAAGGCGCCGCAATAGGCGCGCGAATTGACCTCGCGCTTGCCGAGCTGGAGCTGATCGAGACCGCCGGAGATTTCCTCCCACACGGTTTTCTTGGCCTCGAGCGCGTCGCGCGACTGGTCCACATAGCCGAGCTTGACCGACTCGCCGATCTTGATCGTGCCCTTGTCGGGCTTGTCCTGTCCGGTGATCATGCGAAACAGCGTGGTCTTGCCGGCGCCGTTCGGCCCGATCACGCCCACGATGCCGCCGGGCGGCAGCTTGAAGGTGAGATCGTCGATCAGGAGATTGTCGCCGAAACCCTTGGCGAGGCCCTCGAAGTCGACGACGTTCTGCCCGAGCCGCTCCGCTACCGGAATGACGATCTGCGCGGTCTGCACGCTCCGGTCGGCGGCTTTCTTTAACAGCTCCTCGTAACGTTGATAGCGCGCCTTGGATTTGGCCTGCCGGGCGCGCGGGCTCGCCGAGATCCATTCGCGCTCGCGATCGAGCGTGCGCCGGTGCGCCTCGTCCTCGCGGCCTTCCTGCTCGAGCCGCTTCTGCTTCTGTTCGAGCCAGGACGAATAGTTGCCCTGGTAGGGAATGCCGCGCCCGCGGTCGAGCTCCAGGATCCAGCTGGTCACATGGTCGAGGAAGTAACGATCGTGGGTGACGATGAGGATGGCGCCGGGATACTTCGTGAGGTGGCCTTCGAGCCAGGCGACCGACTCGGCATCGAGGTGGTTGGTGGGCTCGTCCAGCAGCAGCAGCTCGGGCTGCTCCAGGAGCAGGCGGCAGAGCGCGACACGCCGGCGCTCGCCGCCGGAAAGGCTCGCCACCTCGGCCTCCTCGGGCGGGCAGCGCAGCGCATCCATGGCCTGGTCGACCTTGGAATCGAGATCCCACAGCCCCTTGGCCTCGATCTCGTCCTGCAGCTTGGTCATCTCGTCGGCGGTCTCGTCGGAATAGTTCATGGCGAGTTCGTTGTAGCGGTCGAGCACGGCCTTCTGGGCGGCGACGCCCAGCATCACGTTTTCGCGAACCGACCTTAGGGGATCGAGCTGCGGCTCCTGCGGCAGGTAACCGACGCGCGCGCCCTGCGCCACCCAGGCCTCACCGGTGAACTCCTTGTCGAGCCCGGCCATGATGCGCAGCAAGGTCGACTTGCCGGCACCGTTGACGCCGAGCACGCCGATCTTGGCGTCTGGATAAAACGACAGGTTGATGTCGTCCAAGACCTTCCGGTTTGCCGGATAAGCCTTTGAAAGTCCATGCATGTGATAGATGAACTGGTGGGCCATGAAACCGCCCTGCCCTCGCTGTTGGGCACGAGTCGCGCCGGATTGGGGGAATTCGGCGTTGATTTAGCGACCGCTGCGCAGGAGAGCAAGCCATCGCGGCGATAAGTTTTTCCCCGACCATCCGCCCTGTTCGCCCGTCCCTGCGCATGCGCAAACCCACGCCCCTTGGGCCAGCATCCTGGCTCAGGGATTTACCGTAGCTGCAGGGAATAACCGATCGGAAACGATGATCTCATCGGCAGCGAGCGGTCGGACAAATTCGTACCAGTTTTTAACGAATTGCGGCCGAATGTTGCGGCTGAACCCAGGCGCATTTTGTGGCGACCAATGGGCAAGGCCGGCTCGAACGGCCCGCAGGCGGCGAACCAGCCGACAGGAGCGCGTGTGATGGCTACGGCAAGAAAAACAGTCCAGGTTGGCGGCCCCACGGCCCCGGTGCTGGTTTCCGAGCTTGCCGACATCCTGCGCGTCATCAAGTCGCTGTTCGACCCCTATCACCCCGAGCGTCATTATATGCGCGGCCCCGGGCCAAAATGGCACGCCAAGCATGGCCGTGCCGCGGCCGAGGCCCATCCGGCGCCGGGCCTCTTCCACGTCGAAGCTTGAGCCGCCCGGTAATCCCGCCATTCTCCGGCCTCTGCGAACGCAACCCAGCGTGGCTTTACGGCCATCGCGGGCTTAAGGCATTTGCTATAGTGGCCGCCGCTACCCCGCCTTCCCCGCCCTCACGTTTCCCCCGCACCCGGATCAAGCCGTGCCGCCAGCCAAGCCCCTCCACCGCTGCGCCATCCTCGACGACTATGCGAACGCTGCCCTCCAAATGGCTGACTGGTCGGCGCTTGCCGGCGAGGTCGAGCTCACGGTCTTCACCGCCCCGCTCGGCGCCCCGGAGGAGATCGCCCGCGCCCTGCAAGGCTTCGACATCGTGGTCCTGATGCGCGAGCGCACGGCGTTTCCGCGCGCGGTCATCGAGGCGCTGCCCGATCTCAAGCTCGTGATCTCGACCGGCAAGCGCAACTGGATGCTGGACGTCGCGGCCGCCAATGCCCGCGGCATCGCCACCTGCAGCACCGAGACGACCGGCAATCCGACCACCGGCATTGCGATCGCCCTGATGCTCGAGCTGACCCGCCGGGTCGGCTATGAGAGCGGGCGGCTCAAGGCCGGGGCGCCCTGGCAGAGCACCGTCGGCGTCGATATCGAGGGCAAGACGCTCGGCCTGATCGGCCTCGGCCGGCTCGGCGCGAAGGTGGCCAAGATCGCCCAGGCTCTGGACATGAAGGTGATCGCCTGGAGCCAGAACCTGACCGCCGAACGCTGCCGCAGCGCTGGCGTCGCGCTCGCGCCCTCCAAGGAGGCGCTGCTCGCGGAGGCCGACATCGTCAGCTTGCACGTGGTTCTGTCGCCGCGCACCCGCGGCCTGATCGGGCCTAAGGAATTCGCCCTGATGAAACGCAGCGCCTATCTCATCAACACCGCGCGCGGACCGATCGTCGATGAAGCGGCGCTCGTCGCGGCGCTCTCCGAGCGGCGCATCGCGGGCGCCGGCCTCGACGTCTACGACATCGAACCGCTGCCGGCCGATCATCCGTTGCGGACGCTCGACAATGTGGTGCTGTCGCCGCATCTGGGCTACGTCACGGCGGAGAATTTCCGCACCTGCTATACCGGCGTGGTGGAGGACATTCGCGCGTTTCTCGACGGCAAGCCGATCCGGCTGCTGCAGCCGGCCTGAGCGCGCACGCGCAGAGGAAGAGACCCATGGCAAAGCATCGCTGCGCAATTCTCGACGATTATCAGAACGTCGCTCTCAAGATGGCCGATTGGTCGAAGGTCGCGAGCGACCTCGACATCAAGGTGTTCAACGAGCCGCTCGGCGCGAGCGAGGCGGTCGCCCGCGCGCTGCAGGGCTTTGCCATCGTGGTCGCCATGCGCGAGCGCACGCCGTTTCCGCGCCAGCTGATCGAGGCGCTGCCGGATCTGCGCCTGCTCATCACCACCGGCATGGTCAATCGGGCGCTCGACCTCGAGGCCGCGAAGGCGCGTGGCGTGGTGATCTGCGGCACGCCGAGCTTCGGCAATCCGACGACCGGCATCGCCTGGGGATTGATCCTCGAGCTCACGCGGCGGATCGGCTTCGAGAATGCGCGGCTCAAGAGCGGCGCGCTGTGGCAGAGCGTGGTTGGCCTCGACGTCGAGGGCCTGACGCTCGGCGTCATTGGGCTCGGCAAGCTCGGCACCCGCGTCGCCGAGGTCGGCAAGGCCTTCCGCATGAAGGTCGTGGCCTGGAGCCAGAACATCACGCTGGAGCGGGCGCAAGCCGCCGGCGTCGACTTTGCGGCCAGCAAGGAGGACCTGCTGGCGGCGTCCGACATCGTGAGCATCCACATTCCGCTGACGCCGAAATCGCGCGGGCTGATCGGCACCAAGGAGCTCGGCCTAATGAAGCCCTCTGCGCTGCTGATCAACACCTCGCGCGGGCCGATCGTGGAGGAGGCGGCGCTGCTGGCGGCGTTACGCGAGAGGACGATCGCCGGCGCCGGCCTCGACGTCTACGACGTCGAGCCGCTGCCGCTCGATCATCCGCTGCGCAAGCTCGACAACGCGGTGCTCACGCCCCATCTTGGCTACGCCTCGCAGCAGAACTACCGCGCCTATTTCGCGGGCGTGGTCGACGACATCCGCGGCTTCCTCGACGGCAAGCCGGTGCGCGTGATCAGCGCGGGGTGACGCAGGCGTCCGCGGCCGGCCAGCGGGTGGTCTCGGCTAGGGGCTTGCCGGTTTCCAGCAGGCTCTTGAGGCTCGCCAGAATGTGCGGCCAGCCGTTCGAGACCGCTTCGATGAACTTCGAGCCATCGCGATCCATCTCATGGGTGACGGTCAGCTTCACCGTGTCGCCGACCCGCTC
>DATDGG010000533.1:0-7484 GCA_036522235.1 Xanthobacteraceae bacterium | reverse complement strand
AATATCGCCATGCACGCCGCCGGGCCGGAAATAATTGGCATGCATGCGGGAGCCGGACGCGCGTTCATAGAAAACCATGAGCTTCTCGCGTTCCTCGAAGCCCCACAACGGCGGCGTCAAGGCGCCGACGTCCATCGCCTGCGTCGTGATACAGAGAAGATGCGACAAAATCCGGCCGATTTCGCAAAACAAAACGCGCAGCAGCTGGCCGCGCCGCGGCACTTCGAGATCGAGCAATTTCTCGATGGCGAGGCAGAACGCATGTTCCTGATTCATCGGCGCGACATAATCGAGCCGGTCGAAATACGGGATCGCCTGCAGATAGGTTTTCTGCTCGATCAGCTTCTCGGTGCCGCGATGCAAGAGCCCGATATGCGGATCGACGCGCTCCACTACCTCGCCGTCGAGCTCGAGCACAAGGCGCAGCACCCCGTGCGCGGCCGGATGCTGCGGCCCGAAGTTGAGAGTGAATGTGCGCGGGGCGGGGTCGGTCATGGAACTATTTCACGGCCTTCTCGTCCCCCGGCAATCGGTAATCCGGTCCCTCCCACGGCGACAGAAAATCGAAATTGCGGAACTCTTGCGCCAGGCGCACCGGTTCGTAGACGACCCGCTTCTGCTCGTCGTCGTAGCGCACCTCGACAAAGCCGGTGAGCGGGAAGTCCTTGCGCAGCGGATGGCCCTCGAAGCCGTAGTCGGTCAGGAGCCGCCGCATGTCGGGATGGCCGGTGAACGGCACGCCGTAAAGATCGTAGGCCTCGCGCTCGAACCAGTCGGCGCCGGGAAAGACGTCGATGATGGATGGCACCGAGGCGCTCTCGCCGACCTCGACCTTCACCCGGATGCGCCGGTTATGGGCGGGCGAGAGGAAGTGGTAGACGACGTCGAAGCGCGGCTCGCGGCCGGGCCAGTCGATGGCGGTGATGTCGATGATGCTCGCATACTGGCAGCGTACGTCGTCGCGCAACAGCCTGACCGCCGCCACGATGTCCCCGGCCGGGACCGTGATGGTGAGCTCGCCGTAGGCGATCGAATGTGCCAGGAGCGCGCCCTTGAGCACATCGGCGACCGTCTCGGCATGATGAGGAAGAGCTTCGTCCATGGCGGTCGCGCCTAGCGTTCGATCGTCCCGATGCGGCGGATTTTCTTCTGCAGCAGCAGCACGCCGTAGAGCAGCGCTTCGGCGGTCGGCGGACAGCCCGGCACGTAAATGTCGACCGGCACGATGCGGTCGCAGCCGCGCACCACCGAATAGGAATAGTGGTAGTAGCCGCCGCCATTGGCGCAGGAGCCCATGGAGATGACGTAGCGCGGCTCCGGCATCTGGTCGTAGACCTTGCGCAGCGCCGGCGCCATCTTGTTGGTGAGCGTGCCGGCGACGATCATCACGTCGGACTGGCGCGGCGAGGCGCGGGGCGCAAAACCGAACCGCTCGGCGTCATAGCGCGGCATCGACATCTGCATCATCTCGACGGCGCAGCAGGCGAGCCCGAAGGTCATCCACATCAGCGAGCCGGTGCGCGCCCAGACGATGAGGTCCTCGGCGGTGGTGACGAGGAAGCCTTTGTCGCTGAGCTCCTCGTTGAGGCCGACAAAGAAGCTGCCATCCGCGCCGACAGGCCGGCCGGTGCCCGGATCGATGAGACCCGTGCTCGGGCGTGCCACGCTGGCGGTGCGCCCAGCTAGTCCCATTCCAGCGCTCCTTTCCGCCATTCATAGATGAACCCGACCGTCAGGACGGCCAGGAAGACCATCATCGACCAGAAGCCGTAGAACCCGAGGCGGCCGAAGACGACCGCCCAGGGAAACAGAAAGCTCACCTCGAGGTCGAATATGATGAACAGGATGGCGACCAGGTAGAAGCGAACGTCGAATTTCATGCGGGCGTCATCAAAAGCGTTGAATCCGCATTCATAGGCCGAGAGCTTCTCGGGATCGGGACGCTTGTATGCAACCAGGAAGGGCGCCAGCAGGAGAACCATCGCCAGGCCGAGCGCGACCGCGACGAAGACCACCAGCGGAAGGTAACTCAGCAACAGCTCGTTCACCGCGATCCCTCGGCTTCCTGGAGAAATCCATCCACGTGCTGGGCTTCCGGCGCAGAGCGCCGGCAATCACCCGGCCGCCGGACAGGGCGCGCGTGCCTTGAACGAAGCCTCGGGCGAATCTCCCACCCGGATTCGTCCAAGCACGGAATATCCGAGGCTTAGCGCAGCGCACAACGGGTGGCAAGCGGCGCCGCGGGTATGCCAGTGGCTCGCGGCGGTTGTCCGCCAGCCCACGCGTCAGCAAGCCGCAAGCGGTTCACATTGCGGATGCTTGTGGCTAATCAAAATCTGGGCTCTAAACGAGCCAAGGCTGCCTTAGGTCGCACCGCGGAGCGGCAGCACGGCTCGCTCCCAGAGAGGGCGTACACGAACCGAAATGGCGTCTGCTGCACGCAAGCGGGCCATGACGGCGCGGAGCTTTTTCGCCCATTTCCGATAAAAGACTCCAGCGAGGAACGTTCATGGAAATGGACATGCTTCACTCGGCGGGGACCGCCCTGCTGATTATTCTCGACCCCATCCGCCTGATGTACCTGTTCGGGGGAGTGTGCATGGGGCTGGCATTGGGCATTCTCCCGGGAATCGGTGGGGTTGCCGGCTTGGCGCTGTTGCTGCCCTTCACCTACGCCTTGGACGCACCGGCTGCCTTTGCGCTGCTGTTGGGCATGGGCTCCACCACGACAACGGCCGACCCGATCTCTGCGATCCTGTTCGGGGCGCCGGGCCATGCTGCGTCGGCGGCAACGGCGCTCGACGGCTATCCCATGACGGTACGTGGAGAAGCCGGCCGGGCGCTCGGTGCGTCCTATATGTCGGCGCTGATCGGCGGGCTGTTCGGAGCCTTTCTGATGGGCATCTCATTGCCCTTGCTGCGCCCGATCATTCTCTTCATGGGTTCGCCCGAACTGCTGTCGATCGCGGTGTTCGGCATCTCGATGGTATCCACGCTGTCGGGCAACGCGCCGTTGCGCGGTCTGGCGGCTGCCTGTTTCGGCTTGATGCTGGCGATGGTCGGCACCGACCCGCAGTCGGGGACGCTGCGCTGGACCTTGGACACGCTTTATCTTTGGGACGGGCTGCCGCTGGTACCGATAACACTCGGCATTTTTGCGCTGCCTGAACTTTGCGATCTGGCGATTGGACGGATGGCGGTCGTTCAGGAAGGCAAAATGATCGACACCAAGACCGGCATGCTGCTTGGTATCAAGGATTGCCTGTCGCACTGGTTCCTGATCCTGCGCTGCTCGTGGATCGGGGCCGCCATGGGCGCGATACCGGGGATTGGCGTAGCGGTCATCGATTGGATCGCCTATGGCCACGCACTGCGCACCGAAAAAGGTGCGCCGCAGACCTTCGGCAAAGGCGACGTACGCGGCATCATTGCGGCCGAAAGCTCGACCAACGCGCGCGAAGGCGGCCACCTCGTGCCGACGGTCGCCTTCGGCGTCCCGAGCAGCGCCGGCATGGCGATCCTGCTCGGCGCCTTCCTCATTCACGGCTTGGTCCCCGGACCCGACATGCTGACCAAGCACCTCGACATCACCTATTCCATGGTGTGGAGCATCGCGGTCGCCAACATCCTCGGTTCGGGCCTTTGTTTCACGTTCAGCGGGCAGCTCGCGAAGCTCGCCACGCTGCGCTACACCCTGATCATGCCGATCGTGCTGAGCCTCATTTATATCGGCGCGTTCGAGGCCTCGCGGAACTGGGGCGACCTCTATTCTCTCCTGTTCTTCGGCATGCTCGGCTGGGCGATGAAGCATTTCCGATGGCCGCGCCCGCCGCTGATCCTGGGCGTCGTCCTCGGCGGAATCCTCGAGCGCTACATGTTCATCTCGATCGAGCGCTATGGCGTGAGTTGGATGCTGCGACCGCTCGTCATCGTCATGTTCGCCTTGTCGATCCTCACCCTGACGAGGCCCGTGCTGCAGGACATCCGCGAGCATCACGGTATCAAGGCAATGCTATCGAATTTCGGCGCCCCTCGCCTGACGACCAGCAATCTGTTTCCGGCCGCTCTGCTGTGTCTTATCGCCGTCATGCTGGCACAAGCGACGCACTGGGGCTTCGAGGCCAGGATCATACCGACGATCGTGGGCTCGGTCGCGCTCATCACGTGCGGCGTGAGTCTCGCCAACGAAATTTTCAGCAAAACTGAGGGCGAAGTGGTTGGGCTCGCCGATAAGGCGAAAGCAGCGGTCTCTCAGAAGATTCATATGGACATCGGATCCAAGACGGGTCACCTGCCGGGAGATGTCATTCTGATCCGCGGGTTCATCTTCTTCGGTTGGATGGTGGCCTTCCTGGGCTCCATGGCGACGATCGGGTTGCTGCCGACGGTGCCGGTCTTCGTCATCGCCTATATGCGGCTGGAAGGCCGGGAGAAATATCGCCACGCCATCATGATGGCGGCAATCATGGTGACCCTGATCTATGGGGTCTTCGACCAGCTCCTCGCCCTGCCGTGGCCGCCGACCTTGCTCGGCGATTGGTTCCCGGTCTTCAAGATGATCCCGAGCGTATGATCTTGGCCCGGCTGCCGCCGGCGGCATCGTTGCCGGCAGCAGCGGCTCGTGCCGGGCCCCTGCGGGCCCGAGGCCGACCTTGCCGAACGACGTCCAAGCTGGCAGAACTTTGCCGGGCGTGGTCTCGAAAGCGCTCGAATTGGCGCTCGCTTGCACAGGCGCGAGCCACGACGGAGGTGAGTTCTTGCGCCCACCTCCCACTAAGATTCCAATGAGGGACGGTCATGGAAGTGGACATGCTTCATGCGGCAGGTAGCGCCCTGCTGATCATTCTCGATTGGCATCGGCTGGGCTTCCTGTTTGCCGGCGTCTGTATGGGACTGGCGCTCGGTCTCCTGCCGGGGATCGGCGGCGTCGCCGGCACGGCCCTGCTCCTGCCCTTCACCTATAACATGGACGCCCATGCGGCCTTTGGCATGCTGTTGGGGTTGGGCTCGACCACCACCACCGCCGATCCGATCTCGGCCATCCTGTTCGGCGCGCCCGGCCACGCGGCCTCGGCGGCGACGACGCTCGACGGCTATCCAATGACACGGCGTGGCGAGGCCGGGCGGGCGCTCGGTGCGTCCTATATGTCGGCCTTGATCGGCGGGCTGTTCGGCGCCGCCCTGATGGCGGTGGCGCTGCCGATCCTGCGGCCGGTCATTCTCTATATCGGCTCGCCTGAGCTGCTTTCGGTCGCGGTGTTCGGCATTTCCATGGTGTCGGTCCTGTCCGGCAGCGCGCCGCTGCGCGGTCTCACCGCCGCCTGCTTCGGCATGATGCTGGCGATGATCGGGACCGATCCGCAGTCCGGCACGCTGCGCTGGACCCTGGATACGCTTTATTTATGGGACGGCATGCCGCTGGTGCCCTTCACGCTCGGCATTTTCGCGCTGCCCGAGCTGTGCGATCTCGCCATCTCGCGCATGGCGGTGGTCGGCGCGGGACAGCTGGTCGATACCAAGACCGGCATGTGGCTCGGGGTCAAGGACTGCATGACGCACTGGTTCCTGATCCTGCGCTGCTCCTGGATCGGCTCGGCCATGGGTGCCATTCCGGGGATCGGCGCCTCCGTGATCGATTGGATATCCTACGGCCACGCGCTCAAGACCGAGAAGGGTGCGGCGCTGACCTTCGGCAAGGGCGACGTGCGCGGCGTGATCGCGGCCGAGAGCGCCACCAATTCCCGCGAGGGCGGCGCGCTGGTGCCCACGGTCGCCTTCGGGGTGCCGAGCAGCGCCGGCATGGCGATCCTGCTCGGCGCTTTCCTGATCCACGGTCTTGTCCCGGGACCGGACATGCTCACCAAGCACCTCGACATCACCTATTCGATGGTGTGGAGCATCGCCATCGCCAACATCCTGGGCTCCGGCCTCTGCTTTCTCTTCTCAGGCCAGCTCGCGAAGCTGGCGACGCTGCGCTACACGCTGATCATGCCATGCGTACTGAGCCTCATCTATATCGGCGCCTTCGAGGCTTCGCGTAACTGGGGCGATCTCTACGCGCTGCTGTTCTTCGGCATGCTCGGCTGGGCCATGAAGCATTTCAAATGGCCGCGGCCGCCGCTGGTCTTGGGCTTCATCCTGGGCGGCATTCTCGAGCGCTACATGTTCATCTCGATCGAACGCTATGGCGTATCCTGGATGCTGCATCCCGTCGTCCTGGTCATGTTCACCATGGCGGCGCTTTCCCTGATGGGCCCGCTGCTGCAGGACATTCGCGCCCATCACGGGCTCGGATCGATGCTGTCGGATTTCGGGCGCCCGCGCCTGACCACCGACAATCTGTTCCCGGCCGCGCTGCTGGCCCTGTTCGCCGTCATGCTCTACCAGTCGCTCGGTTGGAGCTTCGAGGCGCGGATTATTCCGACCATCGTGGGCAGCGGCGCGGTCCTGTTCGGGGGCCTCAGTCTGGCCAACGAAATATTCAGGACCGCCCCCAAGGAGGGCGGCCTCGCCGACAAGGCGAGAGCGGTCGTCTCCGAGAAGATACACATGGACATCGCCTCGAAGACCAGCCATCTGCCCGGCGACGTCATCCTGATCCGCGGGTTCCTGTTCTTCGGCTGGATGCTGTTCTTTCTCGGCAGCATGGCCACGATCGGGCTGATTCCGACGGTGCCGGTCTTCATCATCGCCTACATGCGGATCGAAGGTGGCGAGAAATATCGCCACGCCATCATTATGGCGGTCATCATGGTGACGCTGATCTATGTGGTGTTCGACCAGCTGCTCGCCATTCCATGGCCCCCCACTTTGCTCGGCGACTGGTTCCCGGCGTTCAAGATGATACCGAGCGTGTGAGCTGGTTTCCGCCGGCGGGACCCGCCGATGCGGTGTCGTCCTGCAGGGTGCCTTGCGGCCGGCCGCCGGCGTGCCGTGGGAAGTCGCTGTTCGCAGACAACCGGTTCGAAAGGCACGTCATGAAGCGCATGCATGTTCACGTCGCCGTCGAAAACCTTCCGCAATCTATCGGCTTCTATCCGGCGCTGTTCGACGCGCCGCCCGCGGTGGTGAAGCCCGACTACGCCAAATGGATGCTCGATGACCCGCGGGTGAATTTCGCGATCTCGACGCGCGGTCGCGAGGCGGGCGTCGATCATCTCGGCATTCAGGTCGAGAACACGGCGGAACTGCATGAGGTGGACGGCCGCTTGCGCAAAGCCGGGGGCACGATCATCGAGCAGGGGGAAACAGCCTGCTGCTGCGCCAAGTCGGAGAAATCATGGATCGACGATCCCTCCGGCATCGCCTGGGAGACATTCCACACGACCGGCGAAAGCACCGATTATGGCGATGGCAGCGGTGAGCGCGAGGCGCGCGTGGCCCATGCGGCAGTCTGCTGCGTGCCGGAGACTCCAGCCGCCCCGGCAACCGACTCGGCATGCAAGTGAGGCTGCGGTGGCAGACCCCCCTTCGATGTTCTCTTC
>DATDGG010000532.1:0-2514 GCA_036522235.1 Xanthobacteraceae bacterium | reverse complement strand
CAAAACTTGAATTTGCCGTCGACCTGGTAGGCCTGCCGGCCCAAGCCGGGCTGCAGCTTCACGCCCTGCCGCGCCACCCATTTCGCGGTATCGAGGCTTCCCCGCACCAGGATTTCCGCCAGATCGGGGTCGGAGCGGAATTGGGTCAACGCGAACAGGTCGTCGAAAAACTGATCTTGCGTGTAGGTTCCGAAGTCGACGTTCTCGAGATTTTCCTGCGCCAGCGACGGCAGCACGGCGATCAGATCGTCGACCCCGGAAAACGCGAAGCGGAACGCGCCGCCGGTGAAATGCGAATTGCCGCCGCGCTCCTCGAACGGCGCCGCTTCGAGCATCAGCACGCGCGCGCCGTTCTCGTGCGCCGAGATCGCGGCGCACAAGGCGGCATTGCCGGCCCCCACCACGAGGACGTCCGGCTGTTCGTTCGGCAGTTCGGCGGATGTCATGGATTCCCCGGCACGCTGAGCAGAACTAGACAGCGCGGCTTGTGCTGTCTACCCCAAGCTTTCCGAAAATCCGGATCATGTCGAGCGGCCCGCGCGCTCGCAAGAAAGCGCTTGCGCGCCGATAGGTGGCGGCCAATGATTGGACCCATGTTCCGGCTCATCGCATTCATCGCAAGCCTCGCAGCGGCGCATGTCGCCTGCGCGGGGACGGCTTCCGCGCAAGCCTATCCGACGCGCCCGGTCACGATCGTGGTCCCGTTCGCGGCCGGTGGCGGCAACGACATCCTGGCGCGCCTGATCGCCCAGCACATGGGCCGGGCCCTGGGCCAGCAGTTCGTGATTGAGAACCGCGCCGGGGCCGGCGGCACGCTCGGGGCGCGCGCCGTCGCCAAGGCCCCGCCCGACGGTCATACGCTAATGGTCGGCCATTCAGGCGTGTTCGGCGTCGCGCCCGCGCTCTACGCCGACCCCGGTTACGAGCCGCGCCGCGACTTTGCGCCGATCGGGCTGATCGCCTCGTATCAGCAAGTCCTCGTGGTCCATCCCTCGATGGCGGTGCGCAGCGTCGCCGACCTGATCGGGCTCGCCCGCAAGGATCCCAGCAAGATCGCCTACGCGACGGCGGGCGTCGGTTCCGGGTCCCATCTTTCGACCGAATTGTTTGCCGCCATGGCGGACATCAAGCTCACCCATGTTCCTTATCGCGGCACCGGCGCCATGCAGGGCGACCTCGTGGGTGGCCACGTCGATATGTCGATCACGACGTTTCCGTCGGTCTTCGGCCAGCTTCGCAGCGGCGGGCTGCGGCCGATCGCCGTGACGGGAGACAAGCGCTCCGCGATTCTCGCCGACTTGCCGACCGTCGCGGAGTCCGGCGTGCCGGGCTACGCGGCGGTGATTCATTACGGCATGGTGGCCCCGGCCGGGACCAGCCGCGCCATCGTCGAGCGGCTCAACGCCGAGCTTCGCGCCGCGCTCGCCAGCCGGGAAGTGCGCGAGCGCATCGCCGAGGAAGGTGGGGAAGCGCTCCCCGGTACGCCGGAACAGCAGGCCCTTGACCTGGGTGACGAAGAAGCGAAGTGGGGCGCCCTGGTGCGCAAGTTGGGCATCAGGTCGGAATGACCCTGCGGGCCGCTGTAGGCGAGGCCTACTTTAGGGCATTTTTCAAATCGCTTGAGCGTCCCTGGAGGGTCCCTGAAAGCAACAGCTTCGCTCGCCCCGGCGAACTGAGTCGAAGCGCGCGGCCTGCCCGAGCCACCTCTCTCCGAGATCAAACTGGTGTCGGACCGTGCGCCCCGCCTGCCCACGAGACCTACAAGGGCGTCTCTGTTCATGGCTTTCATCCTGAAAGGCGGGAACCCGTCACCCTAGACGTTACGCCGCCGCTCTGAGTAGCAAGTAAAGTGGTTGCGCTCCCGGATTTGAACCTACGCGCGGACACCACACACTATGCGGAGGGTCGAGTTCAAGGCACCAATGTGACGAAATCGCCGCCAATCACACGCCAATACGCGCGTTCTGTTGGTGAGTTTGTGGTGAGTCTGCCCTTTGGGCGCTTGCAGCATGATTTGCGCAAGTCATTGATTTGATTGGCGCGCCCGACAAGATTCGAACTTGTGACCTTTGCCTTCGGAGGAGAACGCTCAAGCCGTGCTAAATCACTGGAAAGCGCTCGGGATCAATGTCAACTGGTGGGCCGGGCAGGGTCTTCATATTCGTTGTGATTGATGTGACGGGAGCGAGATCGATCCAGCCACTCCGGAACCAACCGACCATAAGTGGGTTAGACGCGGTGGACGGCGTTGCACAAACCCCCATCCACCCACCTGTGCAATCCGTCTGGGCCCCGCACCGGGTGATAGGCGCAGGATGCGGGGTTCCCGCGCACGTCCGATCCATCTCCTGAAATCCGGCAGCCGGAAAATGATCGGGACTTGACAGCCCCTCAGCGTCACTGCCGCCGGTCACGCTCTCTTGCTTCGCCCGGTCGGCGTGAGATGGACACGCCAGCGCGGCCGTTTGGAGAGCCAGTTGCGGATCGGCGGGGCCTTGTGCGTGGCGTAGTTAT
>DATDGG010000531.1:0-5223 GCA_036522235.1 Xanthobacteraceae bacterium | reverse complement strand
GGGGCCCTTCACCTTGACGGTCTGGCCCTCGACGCTGGCGGTCACGCCCGAGGGAATGGCGACCGATTTTTTCCCGACTCGCGACATCGTTCTATTCCGTTTTGACCTGTTCCGTTCGCCCGCTCGCCCTAGAACACCGTGCAGAGGATCTCGCCGCCGACATTGGCGTCGCGGGCAGCGTGATCCGCCATCACGCCCTTGGGCGTGGAGAGGATAGCGACGCCGAGGCCGTTATTGACGCGCGGCAAGTTCTTCACCGAGGCATAGACCCGGCGGCCGGGCTTCGAAATGCGGGAAATCTCCCGGATCACCGGCTCGCCGTCGAAATATTTCAGCTCGATCTCGAACTCCGCATGTCCGTTCGAATGCTCGACCGCGGCATAGCCGCGGATGAAGCCCTCGCTCTTGAGCACCTCGAGCACGTTCATGCGCAGCCGCGACGCGGGCGTCGATACCTTCGACTTGGCGCGCATCTGCGCATTGTGAATGCGGGCGATCATATCGCCGA
Organism: Xanthobacteraceae bacterium; assembly: GCA_036522235.1. Classification (GTDB taxonomy): domain Bacteria; phylum Pseudomonadota; class Alphaproteobacteria; order Rhizobiales; family Xanthobacteraceae; genus VAZQ01. Next base: position 4,715 of record DATDGG010000531.1, on the reverse strand, counting down.
GCGGATCGTTCAGGGCCATCGCTCGCTGCTCCTACCAGCTCGACTTGACGAGACCCGGGACCAGGCCCTTGGAGCCGAGATCCCGAAGCGCGATACGGCTCATCCGCAGCTTGCGGTAATAGGCTTTCGGGCGGCCGGTGATCTCGCATCGGTTGTGAATGCGCGACGGCGAGGAATTGCGCGGCAGCTCGGCAAGCTTGAGGGTGGCCGCGAAGCGATCCTCGGTCGGCCGGTTCTTGTCGCGCGCGATCGCCTTCAGCCGCGCCCGCCGGCCCGAGAATTTCTTGGTCATCCGGCGGCGCCGGTTGTTCTTCTCGATCGAGCTCTTCTTCGCCATTCGGGTCTCCTGCTATTCCGCGTTTGAGGACTTTGAAAAAGCCTCACTGCCGGAAGGGAAAGTTGAATGCGGCGAGCAGCGCGCGCGCCTCGGCGTCGGTCTTCGCGCTCGTGCAGACCGTGATATCCATGCCCCAGACGTCGGACGCCTTGTCGTAGTCGATCTCGGGGAAGATCAAGTGCTCCTTGATGCCGATCGTATAATTGCCGCCGCCATCGAAGCTCTTGGGGTTGAGGCCGCGGAAGTCGCGTACGCGCGGCAGCCCGATATTGATGAGGCGATCGATGAACTCGTACATGCGCGCCTTGCGCAGCGTCACCTTGCAGCCGATCGCCTGGCCGTCGCGCACCTTGAAGGTGGCGATCGATTTGCGCGCCTTGGTGACCACCGCCTTCTGCCCGGCGATCAATGCGAGATCGGCGGCCGCCTGCTCGACCTTCTTGCGGTCGTTGACGCCCTCGCCGATGCCCATATTGATGACGACCTTCTCCAGCACCGGCACCTGCATGCGGTTCTTGTAGCTGAACTCGGAGGTGAGCTTGGCGCGCACCACCTCCTCGAAATAGGTCTTCAGGCGCGGGGTGACGCGCTCTTCCGGCGCCCGCGGCGCCTTGGCGGCCGCCTCGCCCTTGCCGGCGGCCTCGCCTTTCTCGCCCTTCGGCGCCTTGGCGGCCTTCGGAGCCTTGTCGCCGCCCTTGTCGGTCTTGGCGGGCCGATCGGCCTTTTCAGGCTTCTGCGCCCCGGCTTTGTCCTTCTTGTCAGCCATCGATCTCAACTCCCGAGCGCTTGGCGACGCGCACCTTGCGGCCGTCCGCCAGGATGCTGAACCCGACGCGGGTGGGCTTGCCGTCCTTGGGGTCGGCCAGCGCCAGGTTGGAGAGGTGCACCGGCGCCTCCTTGGTGATGATCCCGCCCTCCTGGCCCGCGGTCTGCTTCTGGTGCCGCTTGACCAGATTGATGCCGCGCACCAGCGCGCGGCTCTCGGCCGGGCGCACCTCGATCACCTCGCCGGTGCGGCCCTTGTCGCGGCCGGTGCGCACGATCACGGTGTCGCCTTTCCTGATCTTGGCCGCCATCACAGCACCTCCGGCGCCAGCGAGATGATCTTCATGTGGTTCTTGGCGCGCAATTCGCGCGGCACCGGTCCGAAGATGCGGGTGCCGACCGGCTCCATCTGCGGGTTGATCAGAACCGCCGCGTTGCGGTCGAACCGGATCACCGAGCCGTCGGGCCGGCGAATGTCCTTGCGCACGCGCACGACCACCGCCTTCATCACCTCGCCCTTCTTGACGCGACCGCGCGGGATCGCCTCCTTCACCGACACGACGATCACGTCGCCGATGGTGGCGTATTTGCGCTTGGAGCCGCCGAGCACCTTGATGCACATGACGCGGCGCGCGCCCGAATTGTCGGCCACATCGAGATTAGTCTGCATCTGGATCATGACGGTGCACTCGCAATTGTTTCCGCGCGGCTCGCGCTTATCCGACTTTCTTCTTCTTCTCGCCCTGGATCACTTCCCAACGCTTCATCTTCGAGAGCGGGCGACGCTCCTCGATCCAGACCAGATCGCCCACCGAGAACTCGTTCTTCTCGTCGTGGGCGTAGTATTTCTTCGAGCGTCGCACCGTCTTCTTCAGCATGGGATGGGTGTAGCGGCGCTCGACGCGCACGATGATGGTCTTGTCCTGCTTGTCGCTGACCACGACGCCATGGAGCGTGCGCTTCGGCATCTCGATCCTCTTACTTCGCTTCCGGGCGCGCGGCGCCCGTGGGTTTGGCGGGACGCTTCTGCGTTGCGATCGTCTTGATGCGCGCGATGTCGCGCCGCACCTGGCGCACGCGCGAGGTATTCTCGAGCTGCCCGGTCGCGCGCTGAAAGCGCAGGTTGAACTGCTCCTTCTTGAGCTTGAGCACTTCGTCATCGAGCTGGTCGATGGACATGGCCCTGAGATCGTCGGGTTTCATCGCCTGGTCCCCATCTACTCTGCGATCCGCTCGATGAAGCGCGTCTTGATCGGCAGCTTCGCGGCCGCGAGCGTCAGTGCCTCGCGCGCGAGCGCGATCGGGACGCCGTCGATCTCGAACAGGATGCGTCCCGGCTTAACCCGGGCGACCCAGTATTCGGGCGCGCCCTTGCCGGAGCCCATGCGCACCTCGAGCGGCTTTTTCGAAACCGGCACGTCCGGATAGACCCGGATCCAGACGCGGCCGGAGCGCTTCATGTGGCGGGTGAGCGCCCGCCGCGCGGCCTCGATCTGGCGCGCGGTGATGCGCTCGGGCTCCATCGCCTTGAGCCCATATTGGCCGAAAGCCAGCGTCGCGCCCGAAGTCGCCAAGCCGTGGATACGGCCCTTGTGCGCCTTGCGGAACTTCGTGCGCATCGGTTGCAACATGGCAATTCGCCTTTCTTAAACGTCCTTGAAGCCTTAGGCTGCGTCGCGGCGCGGACGCCCGACATCGCCTTCGGCGAGCTTCTTGTCCTGCGCCATCGGGTCGTGCTCCAGAATCTCGCCCTTGAAGATCCACACCTTGACGCCGCAGGTGCCGTAGGTGGTGAAGGCGGTGGCGACGCCGTAATCGACATCCGCCCGCAGCGTATGGAGCGGCACGCGGCCCTCGCGGTACCATTCCATGCGGGCGATCTCGGCCCCGCCGAGGCGGCCCGAGCAGTTGATACGGATGCCGCCGGCGCCCAGCCGCATGGCCGATTGCACGGCCCGCTTCATGGCGCGGCGGAAGGCGACGCGGCGCTCGAGCTGCTGGGCGATCGACTCGGCGACAAGCTGCGCATCGAGCTCCGGCTTCCTGATCTCGATGATGTTGATGACGACGTCGGAATCGGTGAGCGCGGCGACCTTCTTGCGCAGCTTCTCGATGTCGGCGCCCTTCTTGCCGATCACCACGCCCGGCCGCGCCGACTGAATGGTGACGCGGCATTTCTTGTGCGGCCGCTCGATGACGATCTTGGAGACCGCCGCCTGCTTGAGCTCGCCCATGAGCGCCTTGCGAATCTTCATGTCTTCGTGCAGCAGCTGGCCGTATTCGATCTTGCCGGCATACCAGCGCGAATCCCAGGTGCGATTGATACCGAGCCGCAGCCCGATCGGATTGACTTTTTGACCCATCGGTTCTCTCCAGCTCAGGCCTTGGCCTCGACCTCGCGCACGACGATCGTCAGGTGCGCGAACGGCTTGAAAATCCGCCCCATGCGGCCGCGGCCGCGCGGGTGGAAGCGTTTGATGACCAGCGCCTTGCCGACATGCGCCTCGGCAACGACCAGATCGTCGACATCGAGATCGTGATTGTTCTCCGCATTGGCGATCGCCGATTGCAGGCACTTGCGCACGTCGCGGGCGATGCGCTTGCGGGAGAATTCGAGATCGGCGAGCGCCGAGGCGACCTTCTTGCCGCGAATCAATTGCGCCAGCAGATTGAGCTTCTGCGGGCTCACCCGCAGCATGCGGGCGACGGCCTTGGCCTCGGTATCGGCGAGGCTTCGTTCGCGCGCTTTCTTGCTCATCCTGCTTCCCCTTAAAGGCTATCAGCTCGAGGCCGCCGGCGCGGCGGCGGGCGCTGCCCCCGGCGCGGCCGGCCCGGAGGCGCGCTTGGCCTTGCGATCGGAAGAATGGCCGTAGAACGTGCGCGTCGGCGCGAACTCGCCGAACTTGTGGCCGACCATCTCTTCCGTCACCATCACCGGGATGTGCTTTTGCCCGTTGTAGACGCCGAAGGTCAGCCCGACGAATTGCGGCAGGATGGTCGAGCGCCGGCTCCAGATCTTGATCATCTCGTGCCGGCCCGAGGAACGTGCCTTCTCGGCCTTCTTGAGAAGGTAGCCGTCGACGAACGGGCCTTTCCAAACCGATCGCGCCATGATGCGTCCCTACTTCTTCTTCCGCGCGTGGCGGCTCGAAATGATGAATTTGGCGGTGGACTTGTTCTTGCGGGTCTTCTTGCCCTTGGTCGGAAAGCCCCAGGGCGTGACCGGGTGGCGTCCGCCCGAGGTGCGGCCTTCACCGCCGCCGAGCGGATGGTCGATCGGGTTCATCGAGACGCCGCGGTTGTGCGGCATGCGCCCCATCCAACGCTTGCGGCCGGCCTTGCCGATCGAGATGTTCATATTGTCGGGATTGGAGACGGCCCCGATCGTGGCCATGCAGCGGCCGTGCACGAGTCGCTGCTCGGCGGAGTTGAGCCGCAGGATGACGTAATCGCCGTCGCGGCCGACGATCTGGGCGTAGGTGCCGGCCGAGCGCGCGATCTGCCCGCCCTTGCCCATCTTGAGCTCGATATTGTGCACGATGGTGCCGATCGGGATATTGCCGAGCGGCATGGCATTGCCCGGCTTCACGTCGACGTGCTCCCCCGACACGAT
>DATDGG010000530.1:0-18843 GCA_036522235.1 Xanthobacteraceae bacterium | reverse complement strand
GGGAATGGCGGTGCCGCCTTCGGGAATATCCATCCCTGTGTAGTCGGTGTGGGTTTCGCCGGGCGGGCCGGGCTCGCGACCTGGTGAGTTTGGGCCGAACCACGCCGTGAGCCGCAAGGGATCTTTCGATACGCCGAAGTGCTGGTGATACCAGCGCGCGCCGCCCGGCGCCGCAGAGACAAGCCCCACCGGCTCATAATCGACGCGCTTGACGAGATCGGCCTTGCCGTCCTTCCACGGCGTGAGCCCGAGCGTCCGCGGCCACGTGTAGGTGTAGCCGGTGCCCTTGATGCACACGAGCACCGCTGCCGAGGCGTGGGCATGCGCCTTGGAATATTGCCCGGTCAGATATTCGCCGATGAAGCCGTAGAACACGTTGCCGGCCATGTTCGGCTCCATCCGCCGGTAGCCCTGCGAGCGGCGGTTGTCGAGATAGAGCTCGGCGTTGAAAATATCCGGGATCAGGTTCGTGGTCCGCATCGCAAGCCCGCGCAACGGATCGGGCGCGACGTCGTCCTTGGGCTTGAAATAATTCTCGCTGCCATCGTAGCGGCCGGCGAACTCGACCGGGCAGTTGAATATCCAGTCGGTATCGCGGAACAGGTTGATCACGTTGGGGGCGGTCGTCGCCACCAGGATCAAAGCCGGGCTCGAGGCCGCATTGACGATGCGATGCCACGTGTTCATCGGCACGGAGAACATGGAGCCGCGCTGCCACTCGAAGCTGCGCGGCGTCTTGTGGCTGTCGGTCCAGATTTCGGTGGTGCCGCGTCCCTCCACCACGAGGAAAATCTCCTCGTACATGTGGCGCTCGGCCTTGAGGGCGCCGGCGCCCGGTACCTCGACCACGTAGCAGCCCCACAGCCCTTCGGTGCCGAACAGTTGGATGAACGTTCCGCGTCCGCCCATCCGCGACCACGGCTTGAGCGGGAGATCCTGCACCTTGCGCACCCCGATCCCGCGATAGATCGGAATGCCCTGCGCCTCCATGAAGTCGTCATAGGGCGTGTTCGGCCGGTTCCAGGCCCCGTAGCCGGCGTTCTTCGTCCCTTCCGGCTCGTGCCAGTGTGAGCTTGTCACTTCATGCATGAAACTTCTCCAACTGGTTCAAGGGCATCCTAGGTTTGCCTCGAAATGCCGACAAGGGGCGCAAGCTCCGCGAACAGGATGAGATTCCTTTCAGAGTCGCTCGAATGCTCAGTAGCCGAGCGCAAAGGCTTCGCGACGATAGTCGGCGCCCCCCGCGAGCGTTCCGGATTCGAGGAGCTCGATCGCCTTGGCGGAGCCGTAGAAGTAGGTGTCGTCGGCGCGTTCGGCGCGACAGCCCAACTGGGCAAGCTCGGTCACGATCGCGGGGGCAAACCCGCCGTCGAGCAGCACGTCGCCGGCCCGCGTATTGCACCAACGCGGTGCCTCGACGGCCGCCGCGACATCGTAGCCTTCATCCAGCAGGTAGCTCAGCACCTGGACATTGGTCAGCGTCTGGCTCAATCCGCCCGGCGTCGCGAGCGCATAGCGCAGACGCCCGTCGCGCCGCACCAGCACCGGGCACAGCGTATGGGCGGGCCGCCGTCCCGGACCGACGCTGTTGGGCTTGCCTGCCCGATGGGTGAAGCCCTGCATCCGATTGTTGAACAGGATGCCGGTTCCGGGATCGAGCATCATGCTGCCGAAGACATTGAACACGCTTTGCACCAGGCTGATGGCATTGCCTTGGGCATCGGCGAGCAGCAGGCACGCCGTGCCGCCGCGCTCCGCAACCTTGCGGCCCACCACACCGTTCAGCACCGCGGCGCGCATCGCGGCGGTCATGCCGGGCGCCAAGAGCTTCTCGACCGCCTCCGGCACGCCACGCGGGTCGGCGATCATCGGTACGCCGTCGAAGGCTGCGTACATGGCGCTGATCTGGTAGGCGAGCCGGCGCGCGACCGATTGGGTCAGCGCAGCGCTGTCGAGCGCCGCGAGCCCGTTGAGCTGCATCAGCAGGAGAATGCCGTAGGAATTGGGTGGCACGGCTTCGACCCGATGGCCGCGATAATCGGTGGCGATCGGCTCGACCCAGAGCGGCCAATAGGCGGTGAGGTCGGAAGCGCGGATGAGGCCGCCGCGCACCTCCTGATAGCGCGCGATGCGGGCGGCGAGATCGCCGGTATAGAATTCATCGGCGCCATGCCGCGCGATCGCCCGCAGCGAGGCCGCGAGCGCGCCCTGCCGCAGCACGTCACCGACCCGCAGCGGCCGCCCTTGCGGCAGGTAGAGCGCCGCACAGCCGGGATCGGCCGCCAGCGCCTCGCTGTTCTCCGGCAACCGCTCCGCCAGCACTTTCGAGACCGGATGGCCGTCGGCCAGCTCGATCGCCGGATCGAACAGGCGTTTCCACGGCAGGTGCCCGAAGCGCCGGTGCATGACTTCCCAGGCACGGACCAATCCGGGAACCACCGGGGCGAGCGGCCCGCGCGTCTGCATACCGTTGGGAAAGCGCTCCGGCACCGCCAGCGCGGGCGCCACGCCCGACGCATTGAGCCCGAAGGTCGAGCCGGTCGCGGCCTCATGAAACAAGAGAAAGCAATCGCCGCCGATCGATGTCGCCTGCCCGGCCACGACGGCAAGCGCGGCCGAAGCACCGACCATTGCGTCGACGAGATTTCCGCCGTTCTTCAGGATGCCGATGCCGGCGAGCGTCGCGGCCGCGTGGCCCGACACGACCATGGCCTTGCCGCCGAAGACCGGCGCGCGGGCGCTACGACATGCGGGGCCTGACAGCATGCTACCTCGTCATTCGTGAATGCCCGCGCTCACGATCACATCGTGCCACTTCTCAACATCGGCGCGCATGCGATGGCCGAGCGCTTCGGGCGGCCCGGGCTCGGGCTCGACGCCCTGCTCGATCAGCGCCGCCTTGACGGCGGCATCATTGAGCACAGCAGTGACCTCGCGGTTGAGCCGCACCACGATGGCGGCCGCCGTGCCAGCCGGCATCACGTAGCCCTGCCACAGCAGGGATTCATAGCCCGGCAGGCCGGCCTCGGCGATGGGCGGAACATCCGGAAGGGCGCCATTGCGAACCGCGCCGGTGACCCCGATCGCGCGCAGCTTGCCGTCGCGAATGCTGCCGATCGACGGCGGGATGGTGCCGAACTGCATGTCGACGCGCCCCTCCATCAGGTCGAGCGCGGCCTGGGAGGTCCCGCGATAGGGCACATGGACCATCTCGATCCGGGCCATCTTCTCGAACAAGGCACCCGAGAGATGCGCAAGCGTCGCGGGACCGGCGGACGCGTAAGTCAGCGTGCGCGGCTTCGCCTTGGCGAGCGCGATCAGCTCCGCGACGGTCCTTACCGGCAGCCCGGGATAGACGGAGAGCACGAAGGGAGAGCTGCCCAGCATCGACACCGGCACGAAGTCGCGGACGGGATCGTAACCGAGCCGGCCGCTCAAGCTCGGCGCCACCGCATGCGTGCTGGCATTGGCGAGCCCCATCGTATAGCCGTCCGGATCCGCCCGCGCGACCGCTTCGCTGCCGAGGTTGCCGCTGGCACCGACCCGGTTCTCGACGAACAGCTGCTGGTGCAGCCGTTCGCCGAGCTTTTGCGCGACAATGCGCGCCACGATGTCGGAGCTGCTGCCGGGCGTGAACGGGACGATCAGGCGGATCGGCCGCACCGGCCAGTCCGCCTGGCCGATGGCGGGACCGCAGGTCACGGCAAACGCTGCCAGCGCGGTCACGACCCCCAAGGCGGCGCGATCCATGGTCTAGTCCTCAGGCGATCTGTTCCGCCTCGCGCAGGCTCTCGATCAAGGAGCTGCGCAGCAGGAAGGCGCGCGCGAGCTTGGGATCTTCGGCGGTACGGCGCAATTCCTCGTTGTTACGCTTGCGAATGGCGGGGTCCTGTTCCGCCAGCAGGCGCTTGTTGCGCATGGTCTGCGCCTGCGTGTGTGTGAGCGCCACGTGCCGGCGCTGCCGATCGTAACGGTCGAGCTCGCTCTCGTCGGCCTCCCGGCGCAAGATGCGCACCAGCTTGTCGGCCAGGTTGAACGCGTCGTGGACGCCGCTGTTCATGCCCATGGCGCCGATCGGGCTGTTCACATGCGCGGAATCGCCCGCCAGGATCGCGCGCCCGGCGCGAAAGCGCTGCGCCACGCGCTGGTGCACCGTATAGAGATTGCTGCCGCAGATCTCGTAGTCGCTCCCCTTGGGCAGGAAGCCTTGCAGGCGCGCCTGCAGGGCGTGCGGGTGCTGCAGCGCGTCCTCGTCCTCCTCGGGCTTGGTCGGGAAGTGGACGCGCCACCGGTCCGGAGGCCCTTTCCAGTGAAACAGGTTCGACCATTCGACCGGGTCGGAAATGTAGTTGCGTTCCGCATAGCCGTGCTGGCGGAAATCGTAGGCGACCTCGATGTTCAGGGTGCGGTCCGGATAGGTGAAGCCCTCGAACGCGATGTCGAGCTCCTTGCGGATGATGCTGCGCGCGCCCTCGGCGCTCACGATGTAGCGTCCCTCGATCGCCTCATCCTCGCCGGCCGCATTGGTGACGCGCGCCGTCACCGCATCGGCATTCTGCGTGAACGCCGTGAAGGTCGTCTCCAGGCGCAGATCGATATTCGGCTGCGCCTTCGCCATCTTCAGCGCTTCCTCGATGATCTTGATGCGTTCGCACTGGAGCACATAGGGAAAGTGCGTATCGTCCTTGAGATGGGCGTGGTCGAATGCGGCCACCAGCGCCTGCTCGGCGCGGTCCCAATAGTGAAAGATCGGCGCGATGATGCCGCGCGGCTCGATCTTCTCATAGAGACCGATTCGGTCGAACATTTCGAGCGTGGCCGGATGATTGGTGCCGGCGCGCGGAATCTGATCGAGGAAATTGTCGTCCCCGAGCGCTTCGATCAGGCAGACCCGGACGTCCTCCTGCGCCAGGGCCAGCGCCAGGCAGAGCCCGACCGGCCCCGCCCCGACCACGATAACCCGATCGGACGGCTTCACCGATCAGGCCTTTGCGGCGTCCTTCGCGACCACCTCCTTGGTGGCGCCGATCCAGCCCGTATGGGTGAGATCGAAGACGATGCCGAGCGGGTCCTTGTACTTGGCCTCGTAATAGGAATTGGGCGAAGTCGGCCGGCCCGCGAGGTAAGTTGCGCCGGCGTCGAACACCTTCTTCTCGGCCGCGTCCAGATCGTCCACCCACATGCCGAAGTGATAGAGCCCGATCCGCTCATTCTCGGTTTCCTTTTTGAGCAGCGCCACGTTCATGACGCCGTCCGACATGTAGATGCCGCGGCGGCCCTCCCCGGCGCGCTTCATGTCGAAGGCGCGCTCGAAGAACTGCGCGGCGGCTTCCGGATCGGGGACGATGATCGCGATGTGGCGAAGTCGTGTGGCCATGAACCTTGCTCCTGCTGATGGATTTGATTGGCGTCGGGCGACCATAACAGCCCGCCCCGGGGGTTCAAGCAGCCGGGCTGCCCCGGCACTGTTCGCGTTAGGAATGCGGTCACGCCGCCGGCAACCGCAAAATGCTTGGCCGGCATGCAATGAGCGTATGTCAGGCGCGGGCGCGGCCGTGCCATAAGGCGGGCACGGCGGGACCGATGGCGGCCAGCCCCAGAAAACGTAAAAGGCGCAGGGCGTGACCGCGGCAACCACGAGCGAGGTGCAGGAGAGCGATGCCGCGAAACGCCGAGAGCATATCCCGCTCGGCATTCTGCATATGGTCGGCGCGACCATCGTGTTCTCGATCTCGAGCGCCTGCTCCAAATGGCTGGTGGCGACCTACCCGATCGGCGAGGTGCTGTTCACCCGCTCGCTGGTTTCGCTCGTCACGCTGGCGCTGTTCATCCTGCCAGCGACCGGGCTTGCGGTCTTTCGCACCGCCCGCCTGCGGCATCATGTGCTGCGGTCGTTCTCGCAGTTCTGCTCGCAGTCGTGCCTGCTCATCGCCTTCAGCCTGATGCCGCTCGCCGGCGCGATCGCGATCAACTTCTCGGCGCCGCTGTTCGCCACCCTGGTGTCGATGGTGCTGCTCAAGGAAAAGGTCGGGCTGACGCGCTGGAGCGTGCTGCTGGTGGGTTTCCTGGGCGTCCTGATCGTCACCAATCCGGGCGCCGGCGCCTTCCAGGTGGGCGCGCTATTTGCGCTGACCAACGCGATCCTCTACGGCACCGTCACCGCGGCGGTGCGCGGCATGACGGCGACCGAGTCGGCCGCCACCCTGACGCTCTACCAATTACTGCTCATCACCGGCTTGTTCGCCTTGCTGGCCCCGTTCGGCTTCGTCATGCCGACATGGGATCACTGGGGCCTGATCGTCTTCAACGGCGTCGCCAATGCTGTCGGGCAGTATTGGTGGACCAAGTCCCTGCACCTCGGGCCGGCCTCGGCGGTGGCGCCGTTTTTCTACCTATCGCTCGTCTGGGCGATGGTGATCGGCTTTTTCGTATGGGGCGACCTGCCGACCGCGAGCCTCTTGGTGGGCTCGGCCATCGTGGTGGCGTCCGGCCTGTTCCTGCTCTGGCGCGAGGCGCGGAAGGTGTAGGCTTTCAGGCTGACCTCATCCTGAGGAGCGTCGCGCAGCGACGCGTCTCGAAGGATGGACGCTGGCACCGACATCGCCCGGAGCCATCCTTCGAGACGGCGCTCCGCGCCTCCTCAGGATGAGGGCCGAGGTCACGCCACCTTGCGTTCCTTGGCCAGCCCTTCGAGATGCGCCAGCACCTCCTCGATATGCATCACGTCGGCATATTTGTGATGCAGGTCGAACAGGTTGATCTTGTGATTGAGCATCGCCCGGTCGTAGGTGCACTCCTCCACCAGCGTGTTGTGGAAGCCGTAGGAATAGGCGTCGACGGTCGAGGCGCGCACGCAGCCCGATGTGCTCTCGCCGCAGATGATCAGGCTGTCGATCCGCATCATCTGCAGATGCGCGACGAGCGGCGTGCCGAAGAAGCATGACGCGCGCTCCTTGTAGATCACGAGCTCCCCGGGCGCGGGCGCGAGCTCGGCCTTGATGTCGTAGACGTTCTCGGCCTTGCCGCTGAGATTGCGATAGGTCGATTGCACCCCGCCGGTGTCCACATGGCGCGTGGTGTAGATAACCGGCACGCCGGCGCGGCGCGCGGCCGCAAACAGATTTTGCGTCGGCGCCATCGCCCGCCAGGCATTCTCGCCGCAGGAGCCGGAGAACTCCCGGTCGACCTCTTTGACCGGGCGATCGCCGCCCAGATAGGCTTTGTTGTAGAGGTCGATCGCCAGCACCGCCGGGTTGTCCCCGACATAGGTCTTGCGGCGATAGGCCTGATAGATCTGCAGCGTGTCCGGATCGATGACGTCCTTCCAGCAATGGTCCTCGAAATCCCTGGCCATGCGACGCTCCCGCGATTGAGTAGTCCGGCGGCCGCGATCCCGCGCGCCGAAGCCTGTGCCCTCTTATACGCATTGACGCCCCCGTTTCGCAAATGTCGGCGCAGGCCTTGTGCTACGCTGCGGCGGAGCGACGATCGGAGGGGCAACAATCGGAGGGGCACATGGGCAACCCCCATTCCAGGACCTCGGGTGTCGTCGGGCTGGCGCTGCTCGCCCTCACGCCGCTTTGTCCCGCGCCGGCGCGCGCCGACGAGGTTGCCGACTTCTATCGCGGCAAGGAGCTGCGATTGATCATCGGCGCTTCGGTCGGTGGCGGCTACGACATCTATGCCCGCGCCATCGCCAAGCATCTCTCCGACCACATTCCGGGCAATCCCGCGATCGTGCCGCAGGACATGCCAGCCGGCGGCGGGCTCGCGGCCGCCAATCACATCTACAACGTGGCGAGCCGCGACGGCACCGTCATCGGCGCCATGCAGAACACCGTTCCGTTCGAGCCCTTCTTCAACAACAGGCAAGCGCAATTCGATGCGACAAAGATCAACTGGCTCGGCACCCCGACCAGCGAGGTCGCCATGTATCTGGTCTGGCACGCCTCGAAGATTCAGACTTTGCGCGACGCGCAAACCCAGGAGATGATCGCGGGCGGCGCTGGCGCCGCTTCCACGCCAGTATTCTACGGGCGCATCTTCAACCAGATCCTCAGCCTCAAGGCGCGTTTCGTCAACGGCTATCCGGGCCAGAACGAGATCCTGCTGGCGATGGAGAACGGCGAGGTCGAGGCGATGACATCGCCCTTCTGGTCGAGCATCCGGACCGCACGGCCGGACTGGATACCCGGGCATCTCGTCCGCATTCTCTTCCAATATGGCGAGAGGCCGCATCCGGACTTGGCCGGCGTGCCGTTCGCCCTCGATCTCATCGAACGCGAAGCCGACAAGACCCTGTTGCGCGCCGCCTCCGCCCCGCTCGGCCTCGGGCGGCCATTCGCGGCGCCGCCCGGCGTGCCCACCGAGCGTCTCGCCGCGCTGCGCGCCGCCATGATGTCAACGTTCGAGGATCCGACGTTCCGCGCCGACTGCGCGCAGCAGCGGCTGGAACGCAGCGATCCCAAGAGCGGCGACGAGGTCGCGGGGCTTATCCGCCAGGCCTATGGGACGCCCGAGGATATCCGCAAACGGCTGATCGACATCTATCAACTGGGCCAGAGCGCGGCCGAGAAGAGGTAGCCGCTCTCAGCCTCGGTTCCATCAGCCGGTCGATTTCGGCTCCGTCTTGAGCAGGTAGAAAACGTCCGTGCGAATAGCGGCCGGGTTGCTGTTCCACTCGTCTTTCCAATGATCATAGATTTCCCAATTGGGGCCGGCCGGTACGTGACCGTGATTCACGCACCAGTTCCGGATAGCTTCATGTGCGGCGTGAAGTCGGCCATAGGGCCCCAGATGCACCACCGTGGCCACCATGCCGGCTGGTGTGGCCGAGCCGACAACCTCACCGTGCCCGGCGAACGGACCGTCCAGCTCGACCCCAACTTCCAGGTTGATCTCACCATCCCAGTAGATTGCGACGTGCCGGCCGGCACCCACGACCTTCGCCTCGCGCAGCGCGCTCCAAACCGTGCCGCAACCGTCCGGGACCACCTTGGAGAGTTGCTGCGAGCTCGCACGGCGGCGCACTACCGCTAGAGGACGAGCGCCGAGGTGTTCGATTCGGACGTCGTACTGCATGTGAAATACTCACAGCTTCAGGGCGGCTTCCGGCGGAGTGTACTTGAGCTTGAGCGCGCCGGCGACCGCCCGATGGGTGATGTTGCCTTCGTGCACATTGAGGCCGCGGCGCAGATGCGGGTCCTGGCCGAGCGCCCGGCGATAGCCCTTGTCGGCCAGCGCCAGCACGAACGGCAAAGTCACATTGCTGAGCGCGAAGGTCGAGGTGCGTGACACCGCCCCCGGCATGTTGGTCACGCAGTAATGCACTACCTCGTCGACCAGATAGGTGGGCGCCGAGTGCGAGGTGGGCCGAGAGGTTTCCGATGCGCCGCCCTGATCGATGGCGATGTCGACGATCACTGCGCCGGGCTTCATGGCCTTGACGGTCTCGGCGGTAATCAGCTTGGGCGCGGCCGCACCAGGGATCAGCACCGAGGCGATGACGAGGTCGGCTCGGCGGCACAAGGTCTCGATCGCGTCGCGGGTCGAGAACACGGTGCGCACGCGGGCGCCGAGCTCGCGCGCGATCCGCCGCAGGGCTTCGGGATTGCGGTCGACCACGGTCACGGTCGCGCCCATGCCGGCGCTGATGAGCGCGGCATGGCTGCCGGCGACGCCGCCCCCGATGATCACCACGTCGGCCGGCGGCACGCCGGGCACGCCGCCGAGCAGCACGCCGCGCCCGCCGTTCTCCTTCTCCAGGCAGCGGGCGCCGACATGGGGCGCCATGCGGCCGGCCACCTCCGACATCGGGGTCAGCAAAGGCAGCGCGCCCTCCGGGCTCGTCACGGTCTCATAGGCGATGGCGATGACGCCGGAGGCCATGAGGTCCGCGGCCTGCGCGGGATCGGCCGCAAGATGCAGATAGGTGAACAGCACCTGCCCGGCCTTGAGCTTCTTGCGCTCGGCCGCGAGCGGCTCCTTGACCTTCACGATCAGCTCGGCCTGCGCAAAGACCTGATCCACATCAGCCACGATTTCGGCGCCCGCCGCCTGATAGTCGGCGTCGGTGAGGCCTGCCCCCAATCCGGCATTCTGCTCGACGATGACGCGGTGACCGTTGCCGGCGAGCTCGCGCACGGTCGAGGGCACGAGGCCAACCCGGAATTCGCTGTCCTTGATTTCCTTCGGCACGCCGACCAGCATGGTGGTGATCCTGATGGTTCCGAGCCGCCGGCTTGCGGCGGCAATGAGCGTAGTCAAATCGTGCCGATCAGGAAATGGCAATTCAGGGCAACGAGGAGGGCTTGCGATGTGTAATCAAGCCAATGACAGCCCGAAGACCGTGGCGTCGCGTCGAGGTTTTCTGAAGTCCAGCGCCGCGCTGGCGGCTGCCAGCACCGCCGCCCTGCCCAACGCGGCGCGCGCGCAGGGCGCCGGTGGCGCAGCCGCGGATGCCGAGCTCGCACGCCTGCAGGGCGCACGCCGTATACTTCTGAAAGGCGGCGTGGTGCTGTCGCTCGACCGGCAGGTCGGCGACTTCGCGCACGCCGATATGCTGATCGAGGACGGCAAGATCAGGGAAATCCGGCCCGATATCGCGGTGTCGGACACCAGTGTCGCAGTGATCGACGGCACCAACCGGATCGTCATTCCGGGCTTTGTCGACACCCACAGCCACTCCTATCAGGGCCTGTTGCGCAATATCCTGACCAACGGGGTGCTCAATCCGGACTACAACCGCGACATTCAGAGCAATCTCACTCCCGCCTATCAGCCCTCCGAAGCCTATGCGGGCGTGCTGATCACCGCGCTCGGCCTGATGGACATGGGCACGACCACGATCGTGGATATCTCGCAGGTCTCCCATACGCCCGAGCACAGCGACGCCTGCGTCCATGCGCTGCAGGATTCCGGCATCCGCGCGGTCTATGCCTATTACCGCGGCGCCGGGCCGGCCACGCAATATCCGCGCGACATCACACGCATTCAGCGGAGCTATTTCAGCTCGAGGGACCAACTGTTGACGCTTGCGCTCGGCACCAGCATCGATGCCAAGCTCTACGGGCTCGCCCGCGAGGTCGGCGTGCCTGCCGTCCTGCACATCAACAATCTCAGCGCCCAGATTCTGGAGCTCGGCCGCGCCGGCCTGCTGCGGCCGGGCGATGAATACATCCACTGCACGCATCTCAACGACGAGGCCTGGCGGCTGATCAAGGACACCGGCGGCCATATCTCGCTTTCGGTCGAGATCGAGATGGCGATGGGCCAGGGGCTGCCGGCAATCCAAGAGGCGCTCGACCACGGGGTGCGACCGAGCCTGAGCTCCGACCACGGCGCCACCGTGGCGCAGGATTTCTTCTCGGTCATGCGCGCGGTGTTTACCTTGCAGCACCTGCAGCTGTTTCAACGCGCCTTCGCGGGCGAGCAGAATCTGCCGCCCCGGCTGTCGCCGCGCGACCTGTTGGAATTCGCCACAATCGAGGGCGCGCGCTGCGCCAATCTCGAAAGCAAGGTCGGCTCGCTCACGCCCGGCAAGGAGGCCGACATCGTGCTGCTGGCGGCCGACCGCATCAGCACCTGGCCGCTCAACAATGCGCCGGGCACGGTGATGAATCTCATGAACCCGAGCCATGTGGAGACGGTCCTGATCGGCGGCAAGGTGAAGAAGTGGCGCGGCAGCCTGGTCGGCGTCGATCAAGCGCGTGTGCTGCGCATGGCCGAGGAAGCGCGCGACGCGCTGTTGCGGCGCGTGGGCTTCCAACGGAACCTGTTAGGCTGACTTGGTTGCGCGCTACTTCACCTCCACCAACTCGATCGCCTCGCGGCTCGGGCCCTCGATCATCACGGCGCGGGCATCGCCGAGCCGGTAGGGCGCCGACAGGAACTTGACGCCCTCGCCTTGCAGCTTGGCGATCCAGGCATCGAGATCGGCGACGCTCAGGCCCACATGGTCGTAGACATGGCCGCCGGTCGGCTCGAGTGGCACCCTGCCCTGGCGGGCGTACCAGGTGAGCGCAACGTCGCCGAAGGTCACCGCGGCGGTCGGCACCCGGTAGAGCCCTTCCCGCTCCAGCGCCGGCCAGGTCGGATCGGGGGCGCGCGCGACCTTGCAATCGGCCTCGGTCAGCGGCGCGCCGCCGGGGCGGGCGACGAGCGCGCCGCCCAGATGCTTCTGGTACCAGAGCTGCGCGCAGAACGGCTCCTCCTGGAACATGTGCACGTGGTTGAAGCGCTCGGCCGGATAGTCGCCGAGATATTCGACGATCACGTTGTCGGGGCCTCGCATATAGGCGAAGCCGCCCTTGCGGGCCGGCTCGACGCCACGCGCCTTGGCGTCGGCGATCTGCGCCTTGGTCAGGCCGAGCACGCCGCCGGTGCCCGGCCAGGTATCGCTGCTGATCAGCACGGAGCCGCCTTCATCAGTGGCGTAGAGCGGCAGCAGCTTGACCTCCGGGCGAGCTTTGTAGGTTTCGAGATTGCGGCGCACGTCGGTGACCTGCCAACCGAAATGCCAGATCGCGGTCTGCGGCTGCGTCGGCGGCGCGCTCGCAACCTTGGTGAATAGGATGAGCACATTGTTCGGCGACTTGAGCGCCGGCAGGCCGGCCCAGCTGGTCTTGGCGGTCGTCGGGAACTGCCTTGTGTAGAAGGCGATGGCGGCATCCGGATCGACGGAGTTGAGATGCAGGTGGTGGAAGCCTGGTGCTGGCAGCATGTTGCTCTGGGCTCCGGCGCCGACGGGCGTAAGGGTTACGAGCGTGGCAGCAAGAATGGTGGCCGAAAGCGGAGCGGGCGGTTTCATGCCATGCCCTCCTAATGCGGGATGACCGGCGGCATATAGGTCAGCGTTCCGGCCAGGAGCCAGAGCATGAACAGCACCACCGGGGTATGCACGACGAGCTGCAGGAACGTGAAGCCCACAATGTCGCGTGCCTTGAGGCCAAGCACGCCCAGCATCGGCAGCATCCAGAACGGGTTGATGAGGTTCGGCAGCGCCTCGGCGGCATTGTAGATCTGCACCGCCCAGCCGAGATGCACCTTGAGATCATTGGCGGCCTGCATCACGTAGGGCGCTTCGATCAGCCACTTGCCGCCGCCCGAGGGGACGAAGAATCCAAGCACCGCCGAATAGACCCCCATGGCGATCGGGAACGTGCCGGTGCTGGTCAGGCTGACGAAGGCATGCGCGACCTGGTCGGCGACGCTCTGCCCGCCGAAGCCCTTGGCACCGGTCATCATAAGGGCGATGCCGCCATAGAGCGGAAACTGGATCAGCACGCCGGTCGTAGCCGGGACCGCCTTGGCGACCGCATTGAGGAAATTGCGCGGGCGCCAATGCAACAGCGCGCCGAGCATCAGGAACATCAGGTTGTAGGTGTTGAGATTGGAGATCGCCGTGATCGGGTCCTTGGCGAGGAATTCCTGCGCCAACCAGCCGGCCGCGAGCGCCACCACGATTACGGTGAGGAGCGGATTATATTCGAGCCATTCGCCCGGACGTTGCGGCCGGGCAAGCGGCGCATGCGCGGCTTCGACGTTCTCGCCCATCATCTGCGCGGTCACTGCCTTGGCGGCGGAAGGCGACGACATCAGCGACAGGAGGACCGAAATGACGAACAGCACCGCGACGATCGCCATGGACTGCCAAAGAAAAATCGTCTCCGCGAACGGGATGACGCCGGTGATGTCGAGCAGCGCCTTCGGCAGGCTCGCCGGATTGGCCTGCAGCTGCGCGGCCGAGGAGCTCAAGCCCAGCGCCCAGGTGGCGCCGAGGCCGAGAACGCCGGCGGCGCCGGCGGCCCGATAATCCATGGAGAGGTCCGTGCGCCGCGCCAAAGCGCGCACCAGGAGGCCGGAAAAAATCAGGCTCAGGCCCCAGTTCAGCAACGAGGTCAGCATGGCGAGCGCCGCCACGAATCCGACGGCGGCGCGCCCGTTGCGCGGCAATGCGGCAAGCGCGTCGATGAGCCTGGCAACCGGCGGCGAGGTCGCCACCACATAGCCCGAGATGACCACCATCGCCATTTGCATGGTGAAGGTGATGAGGCTCCAGAAACCTTCGCCGAAGGATTTGGCGACGCTGAGCGGCGGGGCGCCGTTGAGCAAGGCGGCAGCCGCCACCACGGCGACCGCCAGCGCGACGAAGACATAGGCATCCGGGAACCAGCGCTCCGCCCAGTTGGTGAAGGCCAAGCCGAGACGCGCCAAAACTGTTTCGCCGGAATCGTCGACCGGTGCTCCAGGATGGTCCGCGCCGGTATGCGCCACACTGCCGATGGTGGTCATGGCCGCTCTCCCCTGTTCGCGGCGAATTTAGCACGCACAAAGCAAAAGCGCCCGACCGGACTTTCGTCCGATCGAGCGCTTCGCCAATCCGCGAATGGAGCGTTTCGGGATAGCCCGGAACGGTTACATGCCGAAGAGACCGAGCCCCTCGAGCTTGAAGTTGAGCCTGGCCGTCACTTGCGAGGCCGTCAGGCTGAGCGTGTTGGTCACCGTCTGGGCGGCTGCGCCCGCGGGCGTGAAGGCGCCGAGATTGTAGGTCTCCTTGCCGAGATCGACATAGCGGTACTCGACGCCGAGAAACACGTTGTTGGTGATCGCATAGTCGACGCCGGCCCCGACATTGAAGCCGAAATGGAGCTTGTTTGCGTCGGTGAAGCCGAGCGCGGGCGAACCGCCGGCGCCGCGCGCCACATAGGCCGAGGTCACATCGAACGCGCCGGTTTCGACGCCGCCGGCGGCGTAGACCAGCACCCGGTCCCAGGCCCAGCCGGCCCTCACGCGCGTGGCGGCGAGGTAATCGGTTTTGGCCGCGATCGAGTCGCCGGCGCGAAACAAGCCCGCCGGCGCCGCGAAGGCCAAAGTCTGCTTGAGCCCGGTGAACTGATAGTCCTGCTCGAGGCCGAGCACCCACTGGCCGATCTGCCAATTGTAACCGGCCTGGAAGCCGCCGATCACGCTCGTGTCGCTCAGGCTCACGACCCCTGGCGCGCCGACCGCCCCGGTCAGGTTGTTGGTGGTGAACGGGTTGAAATCGAAGGTCCCCCAGGCGCCGCCGAGATTGGCGCCCACATAGGTCCCGGTCCAGGAGAAGGCCGGGGCATAGCTGGGCGGGGCCTTCATGGGGGGATACCCCATGTCCGCCGCCATGGCGGGTCCCGCAAGGGTGGTTGCCAGCACGAGTCCCAAAATCCGACGCATCACGCACCTCCAAATACTACCGTCGACTTGAATGCCATTTACATCGAACTTGAGACGTCTCGATAGTGCAAATTAGCAACACTTGAAATAAAAGCGACGGATAATCTGTATACTATTTGTTAACTATCCAAATTTTGACGTTTTATTAAGTATTACTCTTCGAGACCAAAGTCACGATGCAGTGTTCGTGGCGACCGGCGTCTCGCCCATCGCGCCGCCCATTCCGCGATTGCCAATCCGATCCTCCTGAAAATGCATTAGAAGGCGCTGCGTGCGAGAGGGCGCTGCGCTAGACGATCGAGAACGTGCGGTATCGGCGCGGGAGGGGGAACCCAATGACCGAATTCGTGCACGCGTTTCGCCCCAGCATCATGTCGGGCGAGCGCAGCTACCGGCTCGGACCCAATTCGCTGATCTGGAAGGACGAGCGGCAGGAAGACAGCATCGGCTATGGCGAAATCGCCAAGGTCAACATCAACAGCATGGCGCCCCCTTTCGGCCAGGCGCAGAGCCGCTGCGTGCTGCACCCGCGTTCAGGTGGGAAGATCGTCCTGTCGTCGGGGAGCTACCAGCGGTTCGGCGTCATCGAGGACCGCGCTGCCAGCTACGCGCCGTTGGTGCGGGAGCTGCTGACGCGAATTGCGGTGGCAAATCCGAACGCCATCTTCACGGCGGGGCAGCCTCGGGAGCTGTGGTGGCTCTGGCTCGTCCTGCTGATCGCGAGCGTGCTTATTCTTCTCGGCGGGCTCGCTCTCGCGCTGATGGGGCAATTTCCGCTGCCGGCCGCCGCCGCTTTCATGATCGTGCTGGCGGGCATCCCGGTCGGCTGGCGCGTCGTTCGGCACGGCCGCCCGCAACCCTTAGACCCGCGCGCGCCGCCGGAAGACCAGTTGCACGGATAAGGGCGCCAGATGCGCTGCGATCAGCGGACGGCTTCGCCCCTTGCGGCCGGAGTGCCTTGCCCAAGGCGCGCCCGCGAGGCTGCCACGCGGCCATCCCCGGTCGGCTGATAGAACACGGTGTGGCGCGCGACCTCGCTCGCGAAGACGGCCGCGTCGGCGTCCTTCTTGACCTCGAACGCATCGAAGCCGGCGCGCAGCAGAAAGATGAACTGGTCGCGCAGCACGTCGCCGGTCGCCCGCAGCTCGCCGCGGAAGCCATAGGTTTCGCGCAGCAGGCGCGCCTGGCTGTAGGCGCGGCCATCGCGGAACTTCGGAAAGTCGAGCGCGACCAGCGCCACGCGGTCGAGATGCGGCGCGAGCTCGGCGACCCTGCGGTCGTTGGGCCAGAGCACGCCGGTCGGCGCCTGTCGGCGCAGAATGTCGGGCAAGTCGGCGAGAAAGCGCGCCGCCGGAATGATCACCGGCACATCGTCGAGGATCGGCGCGTCGTCGAGCACGCGAACATAGCGGTCTTCGACCACCTGGCCTGACTTAACGAGTCGCATAGACACGCTCCTTGAACGGCTCGACGCCGAGCCGCTCCACGGTTTCCAGGAAAATCTCGTCCGGGCGCGCGCGCAGCTCGAGATAAGCCTCGACAATGTCCTCGACCACGTCCGCCACCTCGGCATAGGGCACCGCCGGTCCGATCAAGGTGCCGAGCCGCGCCTCCTCGTCGGCGCGGCCCCCGATGGTCACCTGGTAGAACTCCTCGCCGTTCTTCTCGACGCCGAGAATGCCGATATGGCCTACGTGATGGTGCCCGCAGGCATTGATGCAGCCGGAAATATTGATGTGCAGGCGTCCGAGATCGCGGGCGAGATCGAGATCGTGGAACCGCCGGGTGATCTCCTGCGCGATCGGGATCGAGCGCGCATTGGCGAGGCTGCAGTAATCGAGGCCCGGGCAGGCGATGATGTCGGAGACGAGCCCGACCGTCGGGGTCGCGACGCCGATCCCGTCGAGCGCGCGCCAGACCGTCGGCAGATCGCGCTGCGCCACATGGGGCAATGCCAGGTTCTGCTCGTGCCCGACCCGGATCTCGCCGAATGAGTATAGGTCGGCCAGGTCCGCGATCGCGTCCATCTGCTCGGCCGTGGCGTCGCCCGGCGTGCCGCCTTCCGGCTTGAGCGACAGCGTCACGATGGCATAGCCCGGCAGCTTGTGGTTGCTGACCGAATTGTCCATCCAGCGGGCGAAGCGGGGCTCGGCGGCACGCGCCTGCTTGAGCTCAGGCGGGTTGTCCTCGAGCCGCGCATAGGTCGGATAGCTGAAGCGGCTGCCGATCTCGGCCACGACCGCGGGATCGAGCGCCAGCGCGCTATCTTTTATCGGACGCCACTCGGCCTCGACCTCGTTGGCGAAGGCCTCGGTGCCGAGCTCGTGCACCAGGATCTTGATGCGCGCCTTGTAGATATTGTCGCGGCGTCCGAACTGGTTGTAGGTGCGCAGCACCGCCTCGACGTAGCTCAGCACGTCGCGCGCCGGCAGGAACGGCTTGATGGTCTTGGCGAGGAACGGCGTGCGGCCGAGCCCGCCACCGACCATGACCTCGAAGCCGGCCTCGCCCGAGCCGTTGTGATGAAGCCGCAGCGCCATGTCATGGATGCGCAGCGCCGCGCGATCATGGCTCGAGGAGCCGACCGCGATCTTGAACTTGCGCGGCATGAACGAGAACTCGGGATGCAGCGTCACGTGCTGCCGAATGAGCTCGGCCCAGACGCGGGGGTCCTCGATCTCGTCGGGCGCGACGCCAGCCCACTGATCGGTGGTGATGTTGCGCACACTGTTCCCGCTCGTCTGAATGCCGTGCATGCCGACGCTGGCGAGATCGGCCATGGCGTCCGGAAGCTCTTCCAGCTTGATCCAGTGGAACTGGATGTTCTGCCGGGTGGTGAAATGGCCGTAACCGCGATCATAACGGCGCGCGATGTGCGCCAGCATGCGCAGCTGCGCCGACGACAGCGTGCCGTAGGGAATGGCGATGCGCAGCATATAGGCGTGCAGCTGCAGATAGACGCCGTTCATCAGCCGCAGCGGCTTGAACTCGTCCTCGGTCAGCTCGCCCGAAAGCCGTCGCCCCACCTGGCCGCGGAACTCGGAAACCCGCTCGGCCAACAGGGTACGGTCGAAATCGTCGTAGACGTACATCGCTCACAATCCGCTGACGGCGGGAAGCGCGGCAACCAATGGCAGATCGATGGTAGGGCCGGCAAGCCTGATGCGCTCGCGCAGATTTCCGGGCCGCATCTTGCCGCCCTCCTCGAGCTTCACCGGCGCCACATAGGCGCCGACCGCCCCGACATCGTCGGCGACCGCCGCGTCGAGAAGCTCGATCGCAGCCGGCGCGGTGGTCACGACCGCGGCGCGATCGAATTGCGTGGACCAGCCGCCTTCGGGGGTGCGATAGATCACGGCGCCGTCGCCCAGCCGATTGGCGGTGATCAGCACGGGGCCCTTGATCTTGAGCTTCTTGTCCAGCGGCGAGGTCATGTCGGCATTTCCTTGAACTGGCGCTGTTGCGGCAGGGCCTCTGACGGTGCGGAAGCCTGCCCGGGAGAAACTCCCGTTGACTAGAATGTTTTTCCATATACATAGGAATTCAAGGGCGCAATTAGAAAAATCTTCTACTACGAAAGCGCAATCACTTGAAACAGCCAAACTGCATATCGGGCGAAAACGAGATGGTTCT
>DATDGG010000529.1:0-23989 GCA_036522235.1 Xanthobacteraceae bacterium | reverse complement strand
CGCGAATTCAAAGAATGTTTGAATCATCCGTACTTTATCGAATTCGAACAGCATTTGATGGCCGGGCGTAGCCACCCATGGGTGGAACAGATCATGGATATGGCGGAACAGCGCGCGGATCTATTACCGCGCAGCCTGCTTTCGCGTCACCAAGCGCTGACCGAAGAAAAGCTGTGGCTGGAGGCCTGTTCGGGCATTCGCATCAGCCGCTGATCGAGACGCGCGCGGGCGTCCTGTTTCTCAATCCCGGCAGCGCCGGTCCGCGCCGATTCAACCTGCCGATCGCGGTGGCCAAGGTCGCCGTGTCGGGCGCAGGCATGCGTCCGGAAATCGTGGAACTGCAAGTGTAGAACGAAGGCTTCCGAAGGAGAGTGCGACCATGGACAACAAGCATTACGAGGTCACCCACACCGACGAGGAGTGGCGCCGCCTGCTGACGGCGGAGCAATACCGAATCATGCGGACGCATGGGACCGAGCCCCCCGGCAGCTGCGCGCTGAACTTCGAGAAGCGCGCCGGCACGTTTTCCTGCGCGGGCTGCGGCCAGCCTCTGTTCGTATCGGGCAAGAAGTTCGAGAGCGGCACCGGCTGGCCGAGCTTCAACGATCCGGTCGCCGGCGCGATCGACAGTACGGTCGATCGCAGCTACGGCATGGTCCGCACCGAGGTGCATTGCAGCCGCTGCGGCAGCCATCTCGGCCACGTCTTCGACGACGGCCCGCCGCCGACGCATAAGCGCTATTGCATCAACGGCGTGGCGATGGACTTCAAGCCGGAATGAATGGATGCCCTTTTTCCAACCTCCCCCTTCAGGGCGAGGTGACCACGCACGCTGCCGCTCACGCTTCAAGTAGCTCGGGCAAAGACAGATGCCGGCCCAAGGTCGATGTCGGGCAATTGCGGGTCGAGTTCTTCCTGCTCGAGCGTGCGGGCGCCGTCGCGAGCGAGGTACTCGGTTAGCGAAAAAATGCCAGAATCCCGTGGGCAAGGCCGCAGGTCAGATTTTTCTGCACAAGCCTTTCCCAGGCGCTCGGCAATTTCTGATGACATAAGGTGTGGCCGCAGCGCGCGGCCGACCGCCCGTTCAATGGTTCGGAATATCCAAGTGCCGTCGGCGTCAATATCGGACCAATGGAAAACTGGAACTGTGGTGGGAAGCATCAGCGCAAGGATACGAAGCGCTCTCTGCGTTGCGAGCGACGGATATCCGCCGACGTAGATTGTAGCACCCAAGCGGTTAGGATCGGCCTCGATGATATGACGATTGAAACTTGCGAAATTTTCAATCGTCAACAGATACGCAGGCAGCTCTCGGAAACGGATGCATGTCGCCTCGTTCGGCGGGATGCCGAGATAGAGTGGCGAGGCGAGGGACAAGTCCGCTTCCGTGAGATCCACCCGGCCTGAAATCAGCAAAGGCGGAGCAAATTTTTCAAGCCCGAGTGTCCGGAGCGCCTCGCGCGGCTTGGCCCCTGGCGGCAGGTCGAGGATTCCACCGAGCAATCTCACGACCGGGCCCTCCATGCGTTCCAGCATCTTGCTATCGCCCGTTACCCGCCGCGAGAACGTACGGTAGTCTACCCCCTGATGCCGGCCGTCCAGTATCGCGTGCGCGAGTAGAAAGACATTGCGGAGCTTTTCCGCATCGTCAGGAGCGAATCCGTACCAGGACTTGGCGCGGCCCCACCCGGACGCGATCGCTGAAGCAGCGTCGGCCAGTCCGGCGTGCAGCGTCAGTCCCTCGATCAACCGCGAGCGTGCATCGGCCGCGATGCGGCCGATGGGCTTGCGATCGAGATGGCGGTAAAGCGCATCTACGACCTGGAGCCTGACGTGGGCTACCTGGTCGCGCCGGCTTCCTTTCCCATAAGCGATGCTGACGGCGCCTGTCTCCTCCGCCTGCCGAAGCTCCTTGATGAACGCGTCCGTTGCCACCACCGATGCGAACGCCGCGTAGTCCGGATAGGCGATGGGGCTCGCCGTTCCGGCCTCGTGGCGGTCAAGCAGGTCTGCAAGCAGCGCGTGCGGGTCGGTGAAGCATCGAGACATTGGTTCATTCGGCCGCGATGCGCGATTGCAGATCGGTGTCTGACATCAACTCCGGGTCCATTGCCGCGAGTTCCCGACGGGCACGTTCCTTGATCTGCACGACGGTCGCGCGCGCTCCTTCGCCGATCCGGTCGACCTCGACAACGGTATCGATGTGCTCGAGTACGGCAACACGCTTTTCGTTCGGCGCGGCGATCACGATCTGCAATCCGAGTCTTTTGTAGAAGGTCATCATCTGCCGCTGGTTCTTGCCGTCCATCTTCGAGAAAGCCTCGTCGAAGATCGCGAGCGCAATGCCGGCGGATTTACCCGGTCGCCGCTCGGCGCTGCCATAGACCGAAGCGAGTGAGGCGCCGATCGCGACATAGATCGGCACCTGCTGCTCGGCACCGGAGCCGGTGCCGCGGCGGGTCTCCCAACGTGTCGTGCGGCCGGTGTCAACGTCCTCCATGTGGATCTCGAACGTGTAGAAGTTCCGGTAATCCTCGAATTGCGTGAAGTCCTTTTCCGGATTCTCCAGCAGCGCCTCGAGCTCGGCAATCGTGTCCTTATGAGGGAAATCGGCCGGCATTTCGTCGCCGCGGAACAGCATGTCGAGCGCCTCCGGCGAGGTCTTTCCAATCTCGATGATCTTCAGGATCGGTTGGAATTCTGCAACCCTGGTGTGGTGAAACGAATAGCGTTCGTTGTGGAACGGATGGTCGTGCAGGCTGCGGTTCATCGCCTGCAGCTCGCGCTCCATCTTGTTGATGCGCGACGTCAGCGCGTTGATAAACTCGCCGCGCAGCAGCGTTGCCGCCTTCTCTGCGGCCTCGCGCGCTTGGCGCTCGTAGCGCCGTAGCTCGTGGGTCTCGATCTCGGCGATGAGCTGCTCAACCCAGGGCTTGACCTCGCGGAGCGGTTCGCTTTCCGTGCCCACCTGCGAGCTTACCTCGAACGTGTCGAAGTAGTCGCTAAGGGCCTCGCGCACGCACCGCTCGATCCTGATGCGGTCGCCTTCGGCGGCGGCTTCGCCGGCGGCGGCCTTTGCCGCCACCGCGCGGTGACGCTCAGTCTCGTTCCTCGACATGGTCGTGGCGAAGCGCGCGCGGTGCGCCGCCCGGCCCTTCGTACGGTCGTACAACGGCAGCGTTGCGCGGCAGATCGACCATGCGGCCCGCAGGTTAAGATTCGATCCGGGCGTATTCTCGCTCCTGGACAGATCCCGGCTCGACACCTGGGCTTCGACTTCGTTATTGTTGAACAGCTTTTGTTGCTGGTTCCGCTCCTCGGTGTGGGCCCCCTTTAGGCTTTCCTGCGCCTTCCGCTTCTCCCGCAGCCCGCCATCGCCAGCGCCGTCGAGCGCAGCGATGCGATCGTCGGCCTCCTGACGTTCCCTCATCGCTGCCGCGTAGGCAGTGGCCAGCATGGCAGCCGAGACCTCCGGATTTTCGCAAAGCGCCTTGAGCGCGCAGTGGGCGGCATCAACCGCCTGCGCAGCCTTCTCCGCGCCCTCCACAAGCTCGTCGAGCTGCCCGGCGCGATCCTCGAGGTCGCGAAGCGCTTTGGCTTGCGCGGCGTTGCCGATCTTGTAGCTGGAAGGCTCAACCGCCCGGTGGGTCCGCACCAACCCGTCATCGTAGAGGCCATCTTTCATTATCGCGCGGCCAGGGGCGTTGAAGTCGGCCAAGGTGTCCGCGAGCCTTACAGAGCCGTAACGGCGCATGATGAACGCCATCGCGTCAGAATCCTCAGAGCGGAAGATCGACGGGAACATTCCCGGCTGCGGCGGCACGCGGTGGGCTTCGAGCTTGTTCAGGCTGACGAGCGAGGCACCTCGGAATTCGCGCCTGCCTTCCTTGAAGATCGAGGTCGCCTGAGCGATCTGTGGCCGGTCGACGAAAACCGCTTCTCGGTCGCGGCCGAGCAGGCCCTCGGCCGCGACGGTCCATTCCGGATCCGCCACTTCGATGAGGTCACAGAGCACGCGCGGTGCCATGCCGCTTTGCCGGAGCCGCCGGCAGAGATCCTGCGTGCCGGGCGCCAGGTGCGCGTTCGCTTGGCCCGCCGCATGCAACCGAATTCGCTCACGAAGACCGTCGCGCTCTTCGCGCTGGTTCGCGGCGTCCCTAAACAGCCTCTGGCGAGCCTCATCAGTCCTCTTCAGCAGCGCTGCTGCGTTCCCGGTCAGCCCTGCCTCCGCCGCCGCCAGTCCCTCCGGCAGCTTCTCGATGCGAGCGCCCTTCGCAGCGCGCCCAAGGTGCTCGATCGCGGGCACGTGTTCCTCGAAGCCGAGACCGCGCATGGTACACAGCGGCTGCAGGAATCCGACCGCGTCCATTCGCTTACGAAATTCGGAAGAAGCCCTGGCGGCGTTCTGCTCCGCGATCCTGGCTATCTGCTGCAACGCGTGCCGTCCCGACTTGTTGTCGTGTTCGAGGATGGCGATGTTGAGCCTGTTGATCTCGCGGTCGATGTCTCTGATCTCCTCGTCAAGGAAATCCAGTTCTCGCTTCGCCGCGTCCCGCTGCTCGCATGCGATCTGAAGCTTTTCCTTCAACTCCCGGTTTGCGGCCCTCGCGACTAGCCATTCAGCACGTTTCGCGATCCAGCGCTCCCGGTACTTCCGGTCGTGGGCGTCTTCGAGCTCCGCGAGGATGCCGCGGAGAGCCTTGAGTGCGTCGAGCTTCTCGCGCATCTTGCGGATCGTCTCGTTGATATTGCGGTAGGTCTGGATCGACTCGCGCAGCTCGCCGACCCGCATGTTGTTCTTTTCGAGGACATAGTCCCGAACGAATTGCGTGGCCGTCTGGTCGTGGTCGAGGGTCATCGCGTTAACGATGGCCTTTTGCAGCGAGTTGGCGTTCTGCTCCCCGATGAAGGATGCGTGCGGTACCAGGTGGCGCATGTATTCGCGTACGTAGTCGATCGCCTTGTCGCGGTGGTTGACGAAACGCTCCTCCCCAACGCACTTCACGATGCGAGACCGGACTGTGTCCCATTCAGCCGGGAAGCGGCCCTCCTTCCGAACCTCAATGAAATCTTGGGCGGTAAAGATTCTGCCGATGGCGACGAAGCGGCCGAGCACCGTTTCATTGCTTTCGGATTTGCGGGCCTCGATCGCCATGCCGATGGTTACCGGCGGGCGCTTGCCTTCCGTGTCCGCGAAGCCGAGCGCGATGTAGGTACGCGCTTGATCGCGCCGTCTCTCGTCTTCGCCCAGCGTTCCGAGGCAGTAGTCGACCACCGTACGCTTGGAGGCGCCGCGGCTCTTGCCCTTGTCGCCAGCCACGGCGTTGAGCCTTTGGACGTTGCGGTTGCCGCCGGTGAGCACGATCTGCGCCATGTCTAGGATGGTCGACTTGCCAGAACGGTTCTCTCCGAAAACGCCAACATGGCCACCCATCTCGATGTCCTCGACGTCGAACAGATGCCAGTTCACCATCGTGATGTGCCGGAGTTCCATCATGCTTAATCGGCCTCTTGTGGAGCAGGCGACCGCGCTTCCGCCTGCCGGACGTAGCGCTCGATCCTTTGGAGGGCGTCGCCACCGCTGATCAGCTTGATCATTGGCCGAATCGCGACTTCGCAGTCCTGCTCGTCCGCATCGAAATCCCCGACGTCCACGAGGCTCCGTTGCGCGGCTTCCTTGAGGATCTCTCGGAAGCGGGGCGTCGAAATGGCATGCGCTCCGCTCGGCTGTACCATTTCTCGGTAGCGGTCGTAGAGCGTGTTGAGCGTCGTGACTACGATTGCACGCTCCTCTACCGCGCCGACATTGACCTCATCTTGCCAATGCGCGGCGAGCACAAGCGTGACGATGGTCTCGTCGAGCTTCATCCGGGGCAGCGGCACGTCTTGGTCGATGGCAGTGATACCGGCCCACTGCGCTTCCGGGTCGCGGTGGACGCGGTACCCGCAGCTGTCGAAAAATCCATCGACCGCGTTGCGAAAACGCCCGTCCATGATGGCGTTGTAGACGGCACCGGTGCGGGCATCGCCCGCGAAGACGAATTGCCGACGCAGCAGGAAATGCAGCGCCTTCCGCAGGTCTGCTGCCTTTTCGACGCCAGCGGACCTCTCGATCTCCTCGAACTCGCTAAGCATGGGCGGCGCCCCTGCGGTGTTCACCCGTCCGCCGCACCACAAAGTTGGAGCAACGCAGCCACTCGCTGTCGTGCGGTGGCATGTCCGGCGTGAATTCCAGTTCGAACGTCCTGGCGATCTCGGCCGGAACCTCGCGCGTCATTGCGAAACGGCGGGCCGTGTCGAAGGCGAGGAAGTCGTCCACCGTGTTCAGCTCCATGAAGCGCGCCTCTTTGGTGCCGGAGGGCGGCACCTGCCGTTCGAGGAAGCGGCGTATCTCCTCCGGCCCCGGCGCGATCCGCGTGATGTATTGCAGGCGCAGTTGCTTTCGGATCTCGTACAGCGGGTCCGACGGCCGCTCGCCGAGCGGCTGCGCTTCCACCGGCCTCCTTGGTTCGCGGCTGGGTGCATGGTGGTGCTCGGACCAGGGGGAGCGCAGCGGTTCAAGGTTCCATTCGACCGTCGCCTCCGAGTGGCGCGCGTTACGCAGCAACGCGTCGAGACGCCGCACAAGATCGCCGGCCCGGCCCACCAGTCCCTGTGTGCCGCGCTCTGCGTATTTTATCGTGTTGCGGACGCGCGCCTCCAACTGCCTGCGGAAGGTCTCAATGCGTTCAAACATTTCGCCGATCTGTCCGAATGTGGATTCGATCGCGAGCAGGTCGCCCTCGGCTTCCAGCCGTCCTTCTTCGATCGACGGGGCCATGCTTGCGGCCACGTACTCTTCGGCGAGCACCTGCATTGTGCCCGGCGTGCACGATATCCGGCGGGCCAAATCGACGATGACGTCCCGGAATCGGTACGGGTGGTTGAAGGTTAGGATCGACTCGAAATCCTTCAGCAGGAGCTGCTCGACGAATTCCTTGAAGAACGCTTCGAGGCGGTCACCGACTGTTTTGGATTCCATGACCGTCCGCCGAATGCGCTTGAGGTCGGAGAGGATTGCGCGCAGGCTTTTAGTAAATCGGTCCGCTTGGTTCCGGGCCTCCCGGACAGCAAGGGCAGCCTCGCGTTGCTTCCGGTCAGTGACCCGCGGATTCAGTTTCTCGACGGCTTCAAGGTTCAGGCGGATCTGAACGATCAGTCCGCCGAACCGCTGCGACACGTCCTTGTTCAGGCTCGCGAGCCGCTGGATGACGAGGAGCGGTCCCATCGCCATGTCGACGGTGACACGCAGCCCGTATTCCTCTTCCTCGAGCCATCCCCATGCCAAAAGCCGCGCGTAAAGCTGGCGCGCAATCAAGAGCGCCTTGTCGCCGGTTTCGGAGATCCTGCTGACATCCGCCCGGCGCATCCGCCGCCGGCCGGCCGAGACCATCTCCGGTAGCATTTCCCCGAAATCGTCGTTTTCGGTCCAAAGTAATGGGTTGGCGCGCATTACGTCGTAGATGGCGTGCACCACCTGCTGCGGAGTCGGAAATGCGGGCGCGCCCGTGAAGTAGCGTTCGTGGAGGTCTAGCAGGCAGGCGGCGTAGAGATGCTTGTGCTCCCGCGAGAACACCAGAAAGGCGTCGTCGTGCAAGTATCGGAACAGTGGCATGGTGTTCCTCGCTCCATGACCGCGAACGACAAGTTTTGCGCCTCGCCCCAGGAGAGACTTCCGGAGCAGGGATCAATGCGGAGATGGCTGATCTGGGCCTCGTCGTCCCACACAACCACGCAGCAGCGGTGGCTTGGAAACGCAAAACTACGCGACCCGCCACGACGCAGGCCCGTTCCTGTTACGTTCTGTTACCCTCTATATACGGTGGGTGCAATCGTTTGTCCACCCGGTTTTTGTGCCGGGCACGGGCCCTGAAAGCGCTTGATCTGCCTCGGCCGGGGTCTGCCGTGCGCCCGCAGACGGCAAGGCCTGTTCGCCAATCCGAGTGAGCCCAGCGGGCCTGTTTCAAGTCGGATCGAACAGCTCGAACGGCGCGCGCGGCGCCCGCGCAGTGGTGTGCAGGCCGGAGCGCTGCGCGATGAGGCGTAGCGCATCCGGCAATTCGGCGAGCGAGACGATGCCGCCGGCGGGGTGGCGTTCCGCCAGGGCACGGCCTTCGTCGTAATCGTTGATCATCAGCATGGCGTTGAGGCCTTGCTGCTTGATCAGCTCGAGCGCCTCTGCGGTATCCGCCAGGGCCATGATCTGCGGCGGTGCGACCCCGGCGCGTTCGACAGTGGCGCGCAGCACGCTCGCCATGAGGCCGTGGGCTTCATCGCGCGTGACCACGCCCGCGAATGCGTCGGACAGCGAATGGCGCGCGAGAAATCGCGCAACCGCCGCCCGCGACAGCGAAGAGGCGAGATGCGCCGCGACGCCGAGCGCGTTGAGCTCCGCCAGCGCGGCATGCACGTCCTCGTAAAGCTCCGCCTGCTCCGCGGCGCGCAGCTCGAAGGCCTGCAATCGCACCAGCGTTTCGGCCGCGACCGGCTGACGGTTCATGAGGCCGATGAGCCGCCAATAGGCCTGGCTGCCGCCCGCGGTCTCCTCGCTCACTCCGAAGAGCTCCGTGGCGGCGCGCGTAAATTCCTCCGCGGAAAATTCCGCCAGGCATCCGACCGGCTCGAACAGGACCGCCTTGATGGAATCCACGGGATCAGGCCTCCGCCTCATAACCGGCGAACATGGTCTTGAGCATCCATTGGTTGCCCGGGATGAGACGCAGATAGATCTGGCCCGAGAACGACGCGACGATGAAGGCGGTGCCGACGTCGTGGGCAAGGCGCGCCCAGTTCTCTTGCGCGTAGGCATGCAGCGGCAGGCGCGGGAAGGCGAGGAGCGGCGCCGAGCCGAGAATGAAGAAGCCGGTAGCGAAATTGGAGATGAGCGCCAGCAAGAGGATCCAGTTCAAGGCGCCCAGGAAGCGATGGCCGGACCGCAGCGACAGAAGCTCGCGGAGCCAATGCAACATCCCCACGATCCCGCGGCGGCGCGCGTTCGTTACGCTGAGATAGATGACGCCGGCGAGCAGCGACGCCAGCAGGACAAAGCCGAAATAGGTGTGGTTCCACACTCGTACGAAGGCCGTGTCCCGCGCCGGCCCGAAGGCGGTGTCGAACAGCGCCGGCGTCGCGATGGAGGCGCCGACCGCATAGGCGCCCGCAAGCCCGATCAGCAGGAACCAGGTGATGACGAACTTGATCGGGCTGAAGGCGAGCGGCGGGGTTGGTCCCGCCTGCTGCCGCGCGCCCACCGTGAGATAGTGCGCCACATAGGCCGCGTAGTGCAGCGCCAGGACGGCGAGCGCGACCAGATAGACGCGGTCGAGGGTGGCGAGCGGAAAGCGGTAGACGACGCGCTGGTGGATGTAAGGATAGTTTTCGGTTCCGGCCGCCCAGGTCACCAGCACCAGCACGGCCGCGAGAGCGATCAGAAAGGCCCCGCTCAGGACCGGATAGGTCTTGGCCTCGGCGTTTGGGCCGATTGCTGCGCCACTCTCTGCCGACGCGGACAAGTCGCTCACGCCGCCAGCGCCGCGAGGCCCGACGCCAGCGCGCCGCGCGCGGTCTCGACTTTGTGCTCGTTGTATTTGAGCGGCGCCGCATTCGCCAGCGCGCGCGCCGCTGCCTGCTGGGCCAGCTCGCCGTCGAGCCGCTTGCCCTTGAGATAGGCTTCGACCGCATGCTCCCGATGTGGACTGACCGCGATGCCGCCGAAGATCACCCGTGCGTCGTCGATCGTGTCGCCGGTGAGGTGCAGGTTCAGCGCCACCGACGCCATGGCGAAGTCCCAGACGCCGCGCGGGCGGATTTTCTGGAAGGTCCCGACCGATCCGCTGCGCGGCGGGGGAATGACGACCTCGGTGAGGATTTCGTCCGAATGCAGCACATGCGACTGCACGCGGCCGTCTACCATCACATCGCCTGGAATGAGCGCTTCGAGCGACATTTCGCGCAGGCCCGATGGGGCCGCGACCTTGACGCCGGCATCGAGCGCCTCGAGCCCGATGGCGGCATCGCCGTGATAGACCGCAAAGCATAAGCGCCCGCCCATCACGCTGTGGTAGTAGCTGTTGTCGCCGATAGCGCCATAGCAAAGATAGCCGCCGTTGCGCCAGCATGGATAGTTGCCGCGCAGATACTGGCACCAGACTTCCTGCATGATGTCGCCCGCGATGGTCGACTGGTTGCGTAATTCCGGCGAGGAAATCCGCTTGAAGGTCTCGGTGAGCAGCGGATATTTGCGCTGGACCAGCTCTGATTGCTCGACCTCGGCGATCGTGGTGGTGGCCCCGATCGCAAGCCCGCCGTCGGGGGTCTCGCGGATGAATTTGAGCTCGCCGATCTGCTTGATGTCGACGATGTATTTCGGCGCCGCGTTGAGCCGATTCTTGAGCCGGACCAGAAGGTCGGTGCCGCCTGCATAGATGGCGGCTTCGGGCCCGTGATAGGCGAGTATCTGCGTTGCCTCGGCGATGCTCGCCGGCTTGTAAAGCGTGACGGGTTTCATCACACCACCTCGCGGCGTTTTTTCAGCGCCATCAGGATCCGCTCGGCGCTGATGGGATGGCTCACCCGCACCCCGGTCGCGTTGTAGATGGCGTTGCCGATGGCTCCGGGGACCGAGCCGATGCTGGTCTCGCTGAAGCCCTTGTAGCCGTAGAACCAGCGCGGCTCGAGGCTCTCGATGAAGACCTGGGTGATCTCTTCGGGGAATTCCATGATGGTCGGGATCGGGAACGACAGGAAGGCGATGCTGTTGTGCATCTGCCCCGGGAATTCCTTGTCGTAGGGGATCGAATTGGTGGCGACCTGGAAGCTCTGCATGAACGAGCCCTCCATGTCGCTGACCGCCACGAACGGATTGATCACCTTGCCGGTGTCGTGGGCGTAGACCACGCGGGTGATCCTGAATTGCCCGGTCCAGGTATCGACCTCCACCTCGACGAAGCAGGCGCCGACGCCCTTGGCGAGCGAGCGGCCTTGCACCTGCATCACCTCGCCATGCATGCGCAGCGAGGCGCCGCCGAGGACTTCGGCCGCGGTGATCGTCCAGGGCGGATCGCCCTTGACGGTGATGACGCTGTCCTTGAGCGCGAGCAGGGCGGTGTCGACGCCGATCTTCGCGGCCGCGCGCTTGAGCAACTCGGCCTTGAGCTTCTTCGCCGCGACCAGCGCAGCGCCGCCTTGCACCGTGCAGGTGCGGCCGGCCGCCCATTGATCGGTCTTGGGCGCGGTGTCCGAATCGCCCCACATCAGCTTGATATTGTCGATCGCGCTGATACCCAGCATTTCGGCGATCAGGATCGCCATGCCGGTGTCGTGATTGGTGCCGCTGTCGGGCAGCGCGCTGCGCAGGATCACCCGCCCGGTCGGGTCCATCTCCACGTCGGCGCTCCAGAGAATGCCGCGCTCGGTCTTAAAGGCGGGCTCGTCTTCGTGATAGGACAGCGAGCCCGGATGATGCTGCGATATCCCGACCCCCATGCCGCGCTTGAAGCGGCCCGGCATGCTGCCCGGCTTGGGATTGCGCTTATCCCAGCCGAACGCCTTGGCGCCTTCCTCCAAAACTTCGACCGAGGCGAAGCAATCATAGGTCAAGGCGCCGCTCTCGGTTTCCGGCTTCTTCATCTCGGTGTGCCAGTCGGTCGCCGGGTCGAGCCGGTCGCCGGGCTGCGCCACATTGAGGAGCCGGAACTGGACCGGGTCGAGGCCGGCAAGCTCGGCGAGCTCATCGGCGAGATTCTCGAACGCCCATTTCACTTCCTGCTGGGTGCAGCTGCGGTTGCAGCCGATCATGGGCGTGTTGCTCTTGTAGGCGTAGGAGACCTGCTCCCAATGCGGGGTGCGGGCGGTGTAGAGCTCGAGCTGGTTTTTCGAGACCTCGGCGGCCACGTGCGGCGGCAGGCTGTCGGTGAAACCCGCGATCAGGTGCAGCTCGTAGCGCAGCGCGTGGATCTTGCCGTCCTGCGTGAGGCCCACCTTGAACTTGGACAAGGTCTCGGGCTTGTGCAGGATGTGGTAGAGTTCCTCGGCCTTGGTGAGCATCGCCTTGATGGGCCGTCCGGTCACCTTGGAGATATGCGCCACCAGCCCCCAGAATGGCGCGGTGCGCACCCCGAAGCCCCCGAACGTGCCGCCGTTCCATTTGTTGATGAAGTGGATGTTGTCCTTGTCGATGCCGAGCCAGCCGGCGAGGAATTCGCGCGACGGATAGATGTCCTGCCCGTGGCCCCAGAAGGTGAGCTTGTCGCCCTCCCACATGGCGACACCGCTGAAGGGCTGCATCGGGACGATGCGGCTGCCGCCGAAATGGTAGGAGAACTCGCGCACGATCGCGGATTCGGCAAAACCCTTGTTGACGTCGCCGTGGTGCCAGCGTGCGCTGGCGCCCGCCTGATGGTTGGGATTGTTGGCCGGCATCTGCAGGAGATTGCCCTTGCCTTCGCGGATATCCGGCGCGTCCTCGGATTCGGCGATGTCGAGATTGGGCACCGACGGCAGATCGAGGTAATCCACCACGATGGCCTCGACCGCATCCTCGGCCTGGTCCTCGGTCTCCGCCGCCACCAACGCCACGATCTCGCCTTGCAGCATCAGCTCGATCTGCAGCGGATTGGTCTTGGGGGCGTTGCGGTAGGTGAGGATGTGGTGCACGCCCGGCATTTTCTCGGCCTTCGCGGTATCGAGATTGCGGATGGCCGCGCGCGGATAGGGGCTGCGCAGGAACTTGATATAGAGCATGCCAGGCAGGCGGACGCGGGTCGCGAACTCGGCGGTGCCGCGGTAGCGCGGCTCGACCACCTCGCGTAGCGGCGCCTGCGGCTTACCGATGATGGCGAGATCGACCGGCGGATGGCCCTGCCATTTCCGGGTGACGATCTTGTGGTCGCCTTCGGTGATCGTGTCTTCCGGTCCGTAGCCGCCGCCGGTCGAGAAATTGCGCACCATCGGCAGCGTGATGATCTTGGCGTCGCCGAGCGAGGGCTCGATCTTGGTGCTCATAGCGTGGCCTCCCCGCGCATATAGGCTGCGGTATCCTTCACGGTCTGGATGATGCCCGCATAGGCCGAGCAGCGGCAGAGATGGCCGGCCAGCACGTCCTTGATCTCGTCTTCGGTCGGGTTGGGATTCTTGGCGAGGAACGTCTTGGCGACCGTCAGCCAGCCGGCAGTGCAATAGCCGCAATCGGCCGCCATGTTGCGGATGCCGATTTCCTGGATCGGATCGAGGTTTGCCCCATCGCCGAGCCCTTCTACGGTCAGGATCGGCTTCTCGGCCGCCTCATGGGCCAGCATGTGGCAGGAATAATGTGGCGTGCCGTCGATCACCACGGTGCAGACCCCGCAGGTGGCGCGGTTGCAGCTGCGCACCGTGCCGGTGAGCCCGATCTTCTCGGAAATCACCTCCCAGAGCGTGGTGCGCACCTCGTGCTCGACGGTATGCGGCGTGCCGTTGAGATTGAAGGTGGACGACAGGCTGGAAATGGCTTGCGGCAGCGGCGGCGCCGAGGCCGCGCCGGTCGCGAGCACGCTGCGGCGGAACGGCGACACGACCGCCGGCGCCGCCACCGCGCCCGCCGCGATGCCGGTCGCCACGCTCGCTTTGATGAAGTTCCTGCGGGTGAATTTCGCCATATGCGATTCCCCTCTGTGTGCGATTCCCCTCCAGGGGCAGGCGCGCATCAGCTTCGAGCGCATCAGCTCTCAGCGCACCCGTCGCCAGAGCTCGCGGTCGCAGCGCCCTGCGCCGGAGCCAATCAAGATACCGAGGTCCTCAATTTAGGCGGTATGCAGTGAGTGAGGCGGCCGCCGGCAAATCCAGCGATTTGATCCCGCTCGCCACCCAGGCTCGCCCGGAAAAGTTTCCTCCTGAGCGGTACCGTCAGTCTCGCATATTGCTTGCCGCTCGCTTGCAAACTATCTGCGCCTGAGCCACAGGCGTCAAGGGTTCGGGCGTCAAGGGTTCGCGGGCAGGGCGCCGGAACCCTTAGGTCTTACCTTGCCGGCTGCCGATGCATTAAAATACCGAACATCGCCTCCACCTGCCCGATAAGCGGAGCTGCCATGATCGCCGCAATCCGTAATGCCAGAACGGCGTGGTTGCTTGCTCTGCTGTTCGCCGTTGCGCCGGCATCCTATGCGCTGGGTGCCGAACCGAAGCCTGTGGTCCAGGTCGTGGCGTTCGGGCTGTTCGGCGA
The DNA here is from genome assembly GCA_036522235.1 of Xanthobacteraceae bacterium. Taxonomy (GTDB): domain Bacteria; phylum Pseudomonadota; class Alphaproteobacteria; order Rhizobiales; family Xanthobacteraceae; genus VAZQ01. Next base: position 9,753 of record DATDGG010000529.1, on the reverse strand, counting down.
TCAAAACGTGTTCGAGAGCGAGGCCAAGGGTGCGGCGCAGATCGTGGCAAGCCGGTTCGGCGGTAACCCCGTCATCGTGCGCTCCAACAGTAAAAGCCGCGAGGAGGCGACCTCTGAGACGCTCGCCGCAACCTTGCAGTCAGCCGCCAAGGCCATGGACGTCGACCATGATATCCTGCTTCTCGTCCTCACCTCGCACGGCTCCCGCGCCGGAATTGCGGTGAAGACCCCGAGCCGCCAGGAAATCCTGTCGCCACTCGATCTCTTCACCATGCTGGACGCGACGCATGTGCGCCACCGCATCGTGATCGTCTCGGCGTGCTATTCGGGGGTCTTCATTCCGCCGCTCGCCGATCCCGACACGCTGGTCATCACGGCGGCGGATGCGGATCATCCCTCGTTCGGCTGCCGCAACGGTAACGCCTGGACCTATTTCGGCGACGCCTTTTTCAACACCGCGCTGCGGCGTACCGCCAATCTGCGCGAGGCATTTGCCCTGGCCAGCGCCGCCGTCCGCAAGCGCGAAACGCAAAACCACTTCGAGCCGTCCAACCCGCAAATCGCCGGCGGCGAGAATATCGAGCGCATGCTGGGCGGCGAGGGCGCCGCGGAAGGCGGCGAGGCGGCGCGGCTCGACGCCAGATATGCTCCCGCTCTTGCGGGCCGCGGCGACGCCTATGGCGGCAAAGGCGATTTCGATCGCGCCATCGTCGCGTACAACGAGGCGATCAGGCTCGATCCCAGATATGCGCGCGCCTACGCCGATCGCGGCCTCGTCTACCGCGCCAAGGGAGACTTCGACCGCGCCATGGCCGACTCCAACCAGGCGCTCACCCTCGATCCCAAGCTCGCCGCCGGCTACAACGTTCGCGGCATGGCCTACTTCTCCAAGGGCGACAAGGACCGCGCAATCACGGACTACAACGAGGCCATCAGGCTCGATCCCAAGCGCTATTTCATCTACACCAACCGGGGCATGGCCTTCGCCGCCAAGGGCGACAACGATCGCGCCATTGCCGACTATAACGAGGCGGTCAAGATCGAGCCCAAATATTTCGGGGCCTATTACGAGCGCGGCATCGCCTTCGCCGCCAAGAGCGACAACGACCATGCCATCGCCGACTTCAATGTGGCCATCAAGCTCAACCCCAAATTTTCCAGCGCCTTCGACAAGCGGGGCCTCGCCTACCGGGCCAAGGGCGACAACACGCGGGCCGAGGCCGATCTCAAGGAGGCGACCCGGCTCAAGGCTTCCGGCCCGGAGCCTTGAACACTGAGGTCCGCGCACACACATTGGGGGTGTCCGCCAGCGGGCGTCCGCCGGGAAGTGCCGTCCGCCCCTCCACCCTCCATCCCTCAAGCAACCGTTTCCCGACCATCGCCATTCAGGCCTCGCCACCCATATCAACCAGACGTTTGCAGCCCGGCGCGTTTCTCTCATGCAGTCCATCATCTCAGTCGCTGATCTCTCCAAGACCTATGCGTCCGGCTTCCAGGCGCTCAAGAGCGTCAACCTGGACATACGGCGCGGCGAGATTTTTGCGCTGCTCGGTCCCAACGGCGCCGGCAAGACCACGCTGATCAACGTCATCTGCGGCATCGTCACCGCGTCGGCGGGTTCCGTTCGGGTGGACAGCCGCGATATCGGCCGCGACTATCGCATCGTCCGCGCGATGATCGGCCTGGTGCCGCAGGAGCTCACCACCGACGCATTCGAGAGTGTGTGGAACACGGTGAGCTTCAGCCGCGGCCTGTTCGGCAAGGCGGACAATCCCGCCTATATCGAGAAGGTGCTCAGGGATCTGTCCTTGTGGGACCGCAAGGACAGCAAGATCATGACCCTGTCGGGCGGCATGAAGCGCCGGGTGATGATCGCCAAGGCGCTTTCCCACGAGCCGCAGATTCTGTTCCTGGATGAGCCGACCGCGGGCGTCGATGTCGAGCTGCGCAAGGACATGTGGGAGATCGTGCGGTCGATGCGGGCGTCGGGCGTGACCATCATCCTGACCACGCATTATATCGAGGAGGCCGAGGAGATGGCCGACCGGATCGGGGTGATCAGCAAGGGCGAGATCATCCTGGTCGAGGACAAGGTCGAGCTCATGCACAAACTCGGCAAGAAGCAATTGACGCTGCAGCTCATTCAGAAGATGGAAACCCTCCCGCCCGAGCTTGCGCCTTATAAGCTGACGCTCGCGGCCGACGGCCACGAGCTCATCTATACCTATGACACGCAGGCCGAACGCACCGGCATCACGGCTTTGCTGAAGGATCTCAGTGCCGCCGGGATCAGGTTCAAGGATCTCAGCACCACGCAAAGCTCGCTCGAGGACATATTCGTCGATCTGGTGAGGCAAAGAAAATGAACCTCCGGGCCGTCCGCGCCATCTACAAGTTCGAGATGTCACGCACCATGCGCACGCTCGCGCAGAGCATCGTGTCGCCGGTGATCTCGACCTCGCTCTATTTCGTGGTCTTCGGCGCCGCCATGGGCTCGCGCATCACCGAGATCGAGGGGGTCGCCTACGGCATGTTCATCGTGCCGGGGCTGATCATGCTGACCTTGCTCACCCAGAGCGTCGCCAACGCCTCGTTCGGTATTTACTTTCCGCGCTTCACCGGCACCATCTACGAGCTCCTGTCGGCGCCGGTGTCGTTCTTCGAGATCGTGCTCGGCTATGTGGGGGCGGCGGCCAGCAAATCGATCATATTGGGCATTATCATCCTGGCGACCGCCGGCCTGTTCGTGCCGCTGCATATCCTGCATCCGTTCTGGATGCTGGCCTTCCTGGTGCTGACTGCCGTGACCTTCAGCCTGCTCGGCTTCATCATCGGCATCTGGGCGGACGGCTTCGAGAAGCTGCAGATCGTGCCGCTCCTGATCATCTCGCCACTGACCTTTTTGGGCGGCAGCTTCTACTCCATCAGCGTGCTGCCGCCGGCCTGGCAGACCGTCACCTTGTTCAATCCGGTGGTCTATCTCATCAGCGGCTTCCGCTGGGCCTTCTTCGAGATCGCCGACGTGAGCGTGGGGGTGAGCCTGGCGATGACCGCGCTGTTCCTGCTGGTGTGCTTGGCGGTGGTGGGGTGGATCTTCAAGACGGGCTATCGGCTCAAGAGCTGACGACAATTCGTCAAGCGCACATTACGCCGCGCCACTCTGCCCGACGGGTCCGTTGGAAGGGCAATGACGTGGCGGAAATGCATAGCTCCAACGCGCGGGCTCATTGATAATACAATCCGGAAACAACAATTCGCGTTGGCGGGGGCATCGGAGCCATGCGGCCGGCGCGCGGGTCGATCGGGCTCAAGTGGCCGAAAGCCACGCGCTTTATCGTGGCGCGAATCAAAAACCCGGCGCGGAGTTCCGGCCAGGCGCAAATCACCAGTGTCAATTTGCCGAATAGCCGGATCACGACCGATTCGTCAAGAGCGGGGCGGATGAGTTCGCGGCCGGGAAGTCAGGGGCTTGTTGGACTGATCTTACGTTAACAACGGATCGTCATTCCCTGGTGGCCTTGATGAGGCAGGGCGGGGGTCACAAAAAGGGGCAGTTTTACCCCCTACATTCGGGCACTACGCGGCGGGAAATCACTCATTCCGTGAGCGGCCCATGATCACCGGCATGCACGCGATCATCTATACCCGCGACGCGGAAGCGGACCGCGCTTTTTTCCACGACGTGCTCGGCTTTGCTGCGGTCGACGCGGGCGGCGGCTGGCTGATCTTCGCCGCACCACCCGCCGAGATCGCCTGCCATCCGGCCGAGGCCAACGGCAAGCATGAGCTCTATCTCGTGTGCGACGATGTGCAGGCGGAGATCGCCCGGCTCGGCAAGCAGGGCATCGAATGCGGTCCTCTCAGCGACGAGGGCTGGGGCCTCCTGTGCACGCTGCGGCTTCCGGGTGGCGGCGACCTCGGCCTTTACCAGCCTCGCCACCCCACGGCCCATGGTGGGCCTGCGTGATCGCGCACGCGACTCGACAGAAATCAGCCGAATTTCATCCTGCTCGTGACCGAAAAATCGTCCGCCCGGCGATGCGGGCCATGGTGAGCGGGTGCATGAGCGCGGTGGTGAGGCGGCCGAGCGCGCCCTCGGGCTCGCGGAACAGCCCGAGTTGCCGCAGCACCGTCGCACGATCGTAATAGATGCGCTCCCCGGCCAGGCGGTCGGCCTCGTCGAAGGTGTAGACGCCGCACAACGGAAACGCGAGGCGCGCGCCGGTCGGCGGAAGCCCGCGCCACGTGCCCAGGTGTGTCCCGCGGATCACGACCTCCAGCACGACCGCGGCTTCTCCGACATGCCGGTGCCGAACATCGATCTGCAAATCGGGGATCGCCAGCAGGAGACCTTGATAGAAGCCGCGCACCGCATCACGGCCCGCATAGTGAAGCTCCCACGGTTCATCGTCGTAGCGCGCCATGGTCCCAAAGGTACGCATGATGCCTTCAAGGTCGTGCTGGTTTTCCAGCCTGACGTGCTCCTCGACCAATTGCAGGCGAGCGTCCATCACCACACCACCTCCATGTCGCGTTGCTGCCAAATCCCTGCGTGGCGGCGGCACTGGCGATATTCGAGTTTACACGGCGCGCCCCGCAATCCCATGTTCGGTGATTTGGCAGGCCAAAATTTCGGCGAGCCAACTGCGTTGGCCACAGAAGGGCGCGTTTTATGGGTTATTGGTAGTCACGGGTCTCCGAGATTGAAACGGGTGGCGACCACACCCGCAGGAGTCGGCCGCCCAGCCGATGGAACAGGAACAAAAAACCTCATGCAGCCCTCTTCCAGCCCGACCACGAGCGACGGTGTCACCTATGCGCGGACCCGCGAAGGCTTCGACCTGCCGGTGATCGATGTAACCAGCCCCCGGTTCGCGGTGCCCGATGATCCGGCCATGGTCCGCGGCTGCCATGAGGCCTATATGGCGGGCGAGCGCCGGCGGCGCCGCATCCCGAAATTCATCATGGGAATGATGCTGCGGTCGGCAGCCAGGAAGTCCCGGCTCGTCCGCGCGATGTTCAACCCCAACGAAGGTTTCCTGGACGGGATAAGCACCTATGTGATGAAGCTCGGCGCCGACAATCTGGTGCCGCCCTATGACACGCCGATGGATCGGCGCGTTGCCGCGGCGCCTCATGTCGTCCTGGTGCGCCTGCGGATGCAGCAGGTCGCGCATCTCATCGCCGAAGAAATTGTCGACGACCTGGCGGCGGCCGCAGCGACGGCGCCGCTGAGCCTGATCAATATCGGCGGCGGTCCGGCACTCGACAGCATCAACGCGCTGATCCTGTTGCGCCGGGCGCGCCCCGATCTGCTGAACCGGCGTATTGCCATCGAGGTGCTCGACGTGAGCCCGGACGGTGCATTTTTCGGCGCCAATGCGCTGGCAGCGCTACGCGCCGACAATGGGCCGCTCGCCGGGCTCGACATCGCCATGCAGCATCGCGACTACGATTGGAACCGGCCCGCCGCGCTGGCGAGCCTGGTCGAGGAGCGTTCGTCGGCAGGCGCGGTCATTGCGGCCTCCTCCGAGGGGGCATTGTTCGAATACGGCAGCGATCAGGCCATCGTCTCCAATCTTCAGGCGCTGCGTGCCGAAGGGAGGGGCGTGCGTCTGGTGGCCGGCTCGGTGACCTGCGCGGACGAGACCCGGCGACGAATGATCGCGCAGATGCGCTTCAAATTGGTCCCTCGCGGCATTGCCGGCTTCGCGCCGCTCGCCGCACAGGCAGGGTTCCGCGTCGCCAAGGTCGAGTCCGCGTTGATCAGCGACCAGGTGCTGTTGCGATTGGATCGGCGTGGTTGATCAAGCTCCCTCCAGGACGCGCTTCATGGCGGTGCACCCTTGTTCGACCAGCGGCCTAACCATGGCGGCCCGTTCGTCGGGCAGCAGGTCGGTGATCCAGACAAATCGGCAGCGTCCCTCTCCGGCGGGCAAGATCTGCATGGACGCGCTGTGATGCTCGAACATATTGTCGATCACCGCGTAGGCAACGCGCCGATGGGATTCGTCGACATCGATGATCCGCTCCCGCGCCACCAGGCCGTTGGCGAACGTCACGGTCCGGATATCGCCGTCCAGACGGCCGTCCGTCAGCACGCCTGCAAACAGACGATGCGCGGAACCCACGTCGCGCAACGCCGCCCAGGCTTTGTCGGCAGATACGTCGAGAAGTATTTCGTAGTGAATGCACGCCATCGGCAACCTCCGTTAGCTCATCGGTGCCTGATCCATGGGCGTCGGGACTGGTGCCCTGAACATGCCGATGAGGCGAAATCAAGTCATGCCCGGGTCTCACCGGCCGGAAGCGATCCAGACAGAAGGCAACGTGTCTCAGCCAGCGGAGGCGATCACGGCCCTGCGCCCGGGATAGCCCGCAAAACGAAGCCGATTCCTCCTTGACGCCGCCACGCGACTTCGAAAACATTGCGTCTCCGAACCGACCGTGCAGACCTGCCGCGAGCGCGTGGACCACAAACAATGATGAGCGAGCATGACGTCGTGCAGATGGCCGCGCATGCGCTGGAGCAGCGGGGCCACCCGGTCACACGCCACGAATCCTGGCTTGAGCATCGCGGCACCAAGTTCGTTTTTCAGCCGCGTCTGATCGAAGTCCATCCGCTGAAGGACGGTGGCGTTCGGTCGGTGACGACGATGGCGACGATCCATCCTGAGCTCGCGTCAAAAGGCATCTTCGAATACCAGCATGCCACAGGTAACAGTTTGAATGACGCGGTCTCCCGGGGGTTTGACGACTGGGCCAAGCTCGATTTGGTCGTGTTGATGGACTCCGAGCGTGACAAGGCGCAACATTGCGCGGCCTTCGAAATGGCGTTCCCGCCACGCGACGACAGGGCGGCGCTGAATCGTCGGGCGCTGCTGGGTCCGGTTATGCACTATGTGCGGCGCCCTCCGCAGGCCACGACGCCCGAGGGCCAATCCGAGGAGGGGGACCATCCATTTTGTCCCTGCTGCCTACTGACCAATACGTTCGAAGCTTTTCGGCCATTCATTGAAGCCGACGGATTCTTCGGGGTTCGTCTGGTCGCGGTGCGCGACGAGGTCGATTCGCCGCAGGCGGACTGCAGGGTCAATGGTGAGAACTGGGAGGAGGGGGCGCGAGCGCTGCGCGACTATGTCGAGCGGTGGCCGCAGCTCGGCTACGAGCTCAGGAAGCAATACGTCATCCTGCAGAATAACCCGAAACGTCAGATCGCGGAATAGGCGGATCCATGCGAGACCCGACGAACAACCGCGCGGATGCGAGCATCGCCGACGACGCAAGGTCGGCGGCGGCGTGGATCGCGGGCGCGCTATCGAGCTCCGGCTATGCGGCGGATTTCTCCATCAAGAGCCTCAAGGAGATTGATCGTTTCTTCGACGAGCACGCACCGGATGGCAAACCCAAGCCGGGCGGCCTGCTATCCGAAAACTTCGGCAACCGACTGTTCTCGATCGGCGCTTATGTGGGAGAGGTCATCTGCCGGCAAACCGGTGCGGAATGGCAAGGCGACGACAGCGATCCGGACGCAGAAATCAATGTCACGGTTCGGTTGAAGGGCGGACAAATCATCTGGCCGGTCCAGAAAGTCATGAAACGATTGCAGAATGGGGCGGAAGACAGCATTTACGGCTACGGGATCGCACTCGTGGATTTCTAGCGGCCGCGGATTGTGCGCTTCTTAACAAAGTTTCTTTTCCTATGCGCGGCGCATTCACCCACCGTCGACAGCCTGACGGATGGTCGTGAAGTGCGTCGGCCATCAGCTTGCGCCGGCAAGCCCGAACAATTCCTCCCCATATTCCCCCCGCGCTTCCCGCAACAACGGCTGCACCGCCGCAACGAACGCCGCATGCTGGTCGCCATCGAGCTCGACCACCTCGCAGCCCGCGGCCTCGATGGCGCGCCGCGCGTCCTCCTCCTCGTGCTCGTGCAGGTCGCGCTGGAACGCGATCGCGTCCTGCACGGCCGCACGCATCTCCTCCTGCAGATCGGCCGGCCAGCTCTCGAAGGCAGTGCGGTTGAGGAAGATCGGCCGCGATATGTAGAAATGGTTGGTCAGGGTGTGGAAGCGGTGGAAATTGTGCACCCCATAGGTGACGGTGTTGGAGAGCGGATTCTCCTGCGCATCGATCTCGGCGGCCTTGATCATGGCGATCGCCTCGGTGAGGTCGAGCCGCAGCGGGACCGCGCCCAGAAGTGCGAAGGTGCGCGCCTGGACCTGGCTCGGCAGCACGCGGATACGCAGGCCGGCGAGGTCGGCGGGCACGCGCACCGCGCGCAAGCGATTGGAGAGATGCCGAAACCCGTTCTCGAAGAAGCCGAGGATGCGATAGTTGACACGCTCCTCGATCTTGCGCGCCAGCAATTGCCCGAGCGCGCCATCGACCGCGGCGCGCGCCTCATCCGTGCGCGCGAACAGGAACGGAAGATCGACAAAGCCGAGCTCGGGAACGCGGTCGGTCAGGTAGCTGCTCGATTGATAGCCGAGCGTCAGCAAGCCGTGCTCCACCAGCCACAATATGTCCTCGGCCCGGTAGCCGAGATCCATGATGTTCCAGACATATTTGATGTCGATCGCGTCCGCGAACCTGGCCGTGAGCCGATCGCCGATGCGCTTGAGCGCCCGGCTGAAGCCGGTCGTGGCCGGCCCATAGCCGCCCATGCGGATTTCGATCGGCTTGCCCATGACTCCCCCCGTCCCGTTGCTTTGCTCCATTCCTATACTCGACCATGCGGGCAAAGATGAAGTAGCTTGGGCGCAGCCTTTGAGCCGGGAAACGAGGTGCCCCATGCGCAAGCCGATCTTCGCTGCCGCCGCCTTTGCGGCACTCGCCTTTGCGGCACTCTTGGCGGGCGCCGGCGAGGCCGCCGCGCAGGCCTATCCGACGCGTCCGATCACCATGATCGTGCCGCTCGCGACCGGCGGCTCGACCGATGTCATCGCCCGCATCGTGGCGGAGGGCATGCGGGCGACGCTCGGCCAGCCGGTCATTGTCGAGAATGTGACCGGCGCCGGTGGCACCCTCGGGGTCGGGCGCGTCGCGCGCGCGGCGCCCGACGGCTACACCATCAATCTCGGCCAGTGGGGAACCAATATGGCGAACGGGGCGATCTATCCGCTCCAATACGACATCATCGGGGATTTCGATCCGGTCGCGCTCATCGCCAACCAGCCGTTCCTGATCGACTCGCGTAAGTCGCTCGAGGTCAACGATCTCAAGGGCCTCATCGCCTGGCTCAAGGCCAACCCCGACAAGGCCACCGAGGGCAATTCCGGGATCGGGACGCCGAGCCATGTGGCCGGCATCCTTTTACAGAACACGCTCGGCATCCACTGGCAGATGGTGCCCTATCGCAGCGCCGGCCTGTCGATGCAGGACCTGGTGGCGGGGCAGATCGACATCCTGCTCGACACGCCGGCGGTCTCGCTGCCGCAGGTGCAGGCCGGCACCATCAAGGCCTACGCGGTGACCGCCAAGAGCCGGGTGCCGGTCGCGCCTGATATTCCGACGGTGGACGAAGCCGGCTTGCCGGGATTCTACTTCTCGTTCTGGCACGCGCTCTGGGTGCCGAAGAACACGCCCAAGCCGATCATCACCAAGCTCAACGAGGCCGTCGTCAACGCCCTGGCGGATACGACGGTGCGCAAGCGCCTCACCGATATCGCGCAGGACATCTACCCGCGTGACCAGCTCACCCCGGAAGCGCTCGGCGCCTTTCATCGCGCCGAGGCCGAGAAATGGTGGC
>DATDGG010000528.1:0-4702 GCA_036522235.1 Xanthobacteraceae bacterium | reverse complement strand
TTTCGACGCGCTGCCCAAGCCCTATCGCAGCTACCGGGCCGGCCTGGTGTTCCGCAACGAGAAGCCCGGCCCCGGCCGCTTCCGCCAGTTCATGCAGTTCGATGCCGACACGGTCGGCTCCGCCTCGCCCGCCGCCGACGCGGAAATGTGCATGATGGCGGCCGACACGATGGAAGCGCTCGGGGTTCCGCGCGGCAGCTATGTGGTGAAGGTGAACAATCGCAAAGTGCTGGACGGAGTTCTCGACTCCATTGGCCTTGACGGCGAAATTCAAGCTGCGCGACGCCTAATTGCGTGGCGTGCAATCGACAAGCTAGATCGCCTCGGCGAGCGGGGCGTTCGCGAATTGCTCGGTCACGGACGTAAAGATGACAGCGGCGATTTCACAAAAGGCGCAGAACTAGAAGAAGAACAAATCAACACGATTTTTAGCTTTATATTGTCGGAAACGCCATCGTTAGACCGTCAACAAGTGGGTTCCTTGTATACCTACAATACGGGCAGCCATGGTCGTTACACTGAGGCCATCGAAAACAATATGACGATCGTCCAGGGCGTCGGTGAATTAAACGCAATCCGTGAACTCGTGCAGTCGTCCGGCTATGACGTTGATCGCATTTGTGTGGACCAATCAGTCGTCCGCGGCCTCGAATACTACACGGGCCCAGTCTTTGAGGTTGAGCTCTCGTCTCCAACGACAGACGGCACCCGCTTCGGCTCGGTCGGCGGCGGCGGGCGTTACGACGGCCTTGTGGCGCGCTTCCGCGGCGAGGCGGTGCCGGCGACGGGATTCTCCATCGGGGTGTCGCGCTTGCTCGCCGCGCTCCAGCATCTCGGCAAGATCGAAACCAAGCCCGAGCCCGGCCCGGTCGTGGTCACGGTGTTCGACCGCGAGCGCATCGCCGACTATCAGGGCATGGTGAAGACCTTGCGCGACGCCGGCATCCGCGCGGAGCTTTATCTCGGCAATCCGAAGAACATGGGCAACCAGTTCAAATATGCCGACAAGCGCAACTCACCCTGCGTGGTGATCCAGGGCGGCGACGAGAAGGCCAAGGGCGAGGTGCAGATCAAGGACCTGGTCGAGGGCGCCAAGGCGGCCGCCGCCATCGCTTCCAACCAGGAATGGCGCGAGAGCCGCCCGGCGCAATTCGCCGTCGCCGAAGGCAAGCTGGTCGCGGCGGTGCGCGAGGTGCTCGCCCGGCACGGGGTCAAGTGGGACTAGGCTTTCGCCTCACTTCGCCAAGATGCGCCGATCGCCCGGGCAATAGGCCCGCGTCGCCACGGCCGGAAGGTCGTAGCGGGCAATATTTGGCGCCCACAGGCAGTTGAACGAAATGTAGTCGCCGTAGTGCCGGGTCACTCCGGTGATGCGGGCATATTTGCCGAACCGGCCACAATAGGCGCCGGCGGCCTGCGGGGCGACCGATTCGTTCTCGCAGGACCACGGGATGATCCCGCCGGTATCATTGCCATGCCAGACCGGCCAGAAATTCCAGGCCTGCGCGCTGGCGCCGCTCGGCGCCAACATGGCCATGAAGATTACGCAAGGAATTGTGCGAAGAAACGCCGTGGCTCTCATCGCTTTGCCCTCCATCCGTCTTGGCGAGACCCTAGAGCATTGGCGACATGCGGGGCAATGCGGGCGAGGGGGTGGGCCGCCAACGCGTCGGCACGCGTGGCAATGCGGCAACAGGCGGCCTGCTTCGCAGCGCGCCCCGCCCGCAACCCCTTGACCCGATCGGGTCGTCGCGGCAACGTCGCGCCTCTGGCATCCGGGAGGGGTGGGTCATGTCGGGTCGGGCTCGATTTCTGGCGTCCGCGCTGGCTGCGCTGACGCTCATGCTCGCGGGCAGCAGCGCCTTCGCGGCCAACTGGGTCGAGGAGAACTTCTACCTGTCGGGGCCACGCTATGACGGCGTCTTGCCCGCCTGCGACGCGCAAAACGCGCTCGGCAAGATCGCCTCCCGATTCGGCGACAAGGAGCATTTCTACTGGAATTCCGCGCTCACCATCACGGGCTTCGAGCGCATCCACGAGGTCGCCTACCGGCCGTGGGCCGCCAACAGCATTCCGCGCCGGTTCTGCAGCGGCATCGCCTATCTTTCCGACGGCAGCAAGCACGAGCTGCATTACTCGATCGGCGAGGACACCGGCATCATCGGCGCGACCTTTGGGGTCGAATGGTGCGTGGTGGGGCTCGACCGCAATTGGGCTTACAACCCGGCCTGCAAGATGGCACAGCCCTGAGCGGGCGCCGTAAGGCCGCTGCGGGGCCGCCAGGAGCGGCGATTCGGTTGTTCACGTTACGTCCATTTTTGTTCTTGTATTGTTCTCGATAGTCTGATACGGTCCCCTTCGTACGGTTCAGTCACAGGGGGATTTCATGGTTCGGCATCGCGTTGTTGCATCTCGCGTCGCATTTGGCCGCGTCGCATCCAGCCTCGCCTTCGTCGCCGCTTTGCTCCTGGCCGGCACGGCAGCCGCCCAGGACCGCCGGCAAAACCAGCCCGGCAAGTTCGACTTCTACGTACTCTCGCTCTCCTGGGCGCCGACCTTTTGCGATGCCGCCCTCGAGCGGGCGCCCGATCAGCCGCCGCCGCCGGAGTGCGGGCCGCGCGCCTATCCGTTCGTGGTGCATGGCCTGTGGCCGCAATACGAGACGGGATTTCCGGAATTCTGCCAGCAGCCGGCGCCGCGGCTCGATCGCAATGTGGTTTCCTCGATGCTCGATCTGATGCCGGCGCCGCGGCTCATCTTCAACGAATGGGACCGGCACGGCACCTGCTCGGGCCTGAACGCGCGCGCGTTCTTCGAGACCGTGCGCAAGGCCCGCGCGCTGGTGAAGATTCCGGACGACTTTATCGCGCCCGCGCAGGAGATCACGGCCACGCCGGCGGAGATCGCGGACGCTTTCGTGCAGGCCAATCCGGGCCTGACCCGGGCGAGCGTCGCGATCGCCTGCGACGCCAAGCGGCTGACCGAGGTGCGAATCTGCGTCGGCAAGGATCTGAAATTCCACGAATGCGCCGACGTCGAGCAACACGCTTGCCGGCGGGCGCAGGTCGTCATGCCGCCCTTGCACGGCGAGCGCAAAGCCGCCGCCGTCGAGCGCTAAAGCTTTTCATCCACGGAGAGCGACCAGCGGCGCGTCAACGCGTGCCGTTGGTATTTTTATGAGCGGGAAGCCGGCTACTCGGTCGGCGCCGGGTTTTGGCCCATCGACCGCCGCCATGGCACCGCGCTCAATTGCTTCTCGGCGCCCGCCATATAGGACCTGATATAGCTCGAGCGCGCGCTATTGGCGTTGCCGAGCATCCGGCGGCCGTCTTCGCCGGCTCTGTTCACCTGGTCGTAGAACGCGCGCAACGGCGCATCGAGCGCTGCCGGACGATATCCGTCCAGCGCCGGATAACCGCAGAGATACACAATTACTGCCAGGCCCGCGGCTCGCCACATCCCGCGGAGCCTAGCGGTCTGCTATGACGGTCCGCTTAGCGGCTTCGGTCGAATTTTATCCAATAGGGCGATTTCGCTACGGCTGCCGCCCAAGAAACGACCGCTCATGAACCACCTCTCATGAACTACCGTCATGCCTTCCACGCCGGAAGCTTTGCGGATGTGGTCAAGCACGCGGTGCTGGCCCGCCTCCTGGTCCATCTCGGCGAAAAGCCCGCACCTTACCGCGTGATCGACACCCATGCGGACGCTGGCCTTTACGATCTCGCCGGCCCCGAAGCGAGCCGCAGCACCGAATGGCAGGCCGGCATCGCGCGCGTCCTCGGTGCCGCCATCGATGGGTCCGCCCGGGCGCTGCTGGCGCCTTATCTCGACGCGGTCGTGGCCCGCAATCTCCCCGGCCGGCTCACCGCCTATCCGGGCTCGCCGGCGCTCGTCGCCGCCTTTCTGCGGGCGCAGGATCGGCTCGTCGCCTGCGAGCGCGAGCCGAACGCGGCGGCCGCGCTGCAACGGAATTTCGGCCACGACCGGCGCATCAAGGCGATCGCCATCGACGGCTGGACCGCGCTCAATGCCTATGTGCCTCCGAAGGAACGCCGCGGCCTGGTTCTGGTCGATCCACCCTACGAGGAGGCCGGCGACTTTGCGCGGCTCGCCCAGAGCCTCGAAAGCGCGCATCGCAAATGGGCAACCGGCACCTATGTGCTCTGGTACCCGATCAAGGCGCGGGCGGAGCCGGACGCCCTGGCGCGGCGGCTGGCCCGCTCCGGCATCGGCAAGGTGCTGCGCGCCGAGGTCATGATCGCCCCGCTCGCCGTCCCGCCCCGTCTCTGCGGTTGCGGCATAATCGTGGTCAATCCGCCCTGGACGCTCGAGGGCGAGCTGCAAACCATGCTGCCTGAGCTTGCCCGGATTCTCGCCGGCCACGAGCGTGGGGCCTGCCGCATCGACTGGCTCGCCCGCGAAGCTTAGATCCCATCCGATCGAATGATCGGGATGGGATCTGGCATTTTTTTGTTGGCGAGTCCCCCGCCTCCGCGGGGGCATACCTTTTCGGAAAACCGGTATCCCCACCCGCCACCGCGGGTGCAGGCTTTTTCCGGGACTTGCGCTGACCCGGCCGCGCAGCCCGGCTGCGGTAAAGGCGCGCGGTCGGGTTCAACCCCCCGTTGGCGGTCGGTCGCGTTCGCCACTTTTCCAACAGGCTGAATTGGTCTAATTCTTCGGCAGTGTGGCTTTGACG
>DATDGG010000527.1:0-13195 GCA_036522235.1 Xanthobacteraceae bacterium | reverse complement strand
GCGACAGGAGATCGGGGTAACGGGGGGCTGCGTTCATGGTCGGCATCGCTTGTTGGTGAATGAGGTCCGGTGAAGCATTCGCGTGAGGAACGTCGCGTGAATCAGGGGCCGGCGGGTATGTAGGGTTCGTTCTTGAATACGGCGGTCGCCATCAGCAGCAGGTTGCCGTTGGACTCGGTCGACAGGCTGACCCCGAGCGGCCCGAGGAAGACCGGCCACTGGTACATCACGCGCATCACCACGATGTCGCCCGGGTTTCCGGGTTGGAAGGCCCAATTGTTGGTCACGTTGCCTTTGCCGTCGAACGTCAGGCTCGGCACCGCCGTATTGGCCGCCGTGAACGAGGACGCGGTCTGCACGTCGACCATGAGGTTGCCGCAGGTGAAGAGGGCCTGAACCTTCTTGCAGACCTCACTGGCGAATGCGTTTTGGTCCATGTTCGCGTTCTGCGCCGATCCGGTCATGATCTCGCGGCTCGAATCGGCGACCGCGGACTCGAGCACCTGTCCGGCGAAGAACGCCAATGTGGTTTGCAGCGTGGCCACGAGCAGCCCGATGAACGGTGCCGCCACGATGGCGAATTCAAGCGTCGCGGCGCCGTCCTCGCGGGAGGCGAAGCCTTTGGCAGGCGCGCAGCGCCGACGGAAAAAACTCAGCTTGCGCTTGAGGATCGCCAACATCTGGAGCTCCAATTCGTTCCGATCCGTGCTCCGGTTTTTAGCAAACAAGCATTGCGCAAATGTTGCGGGTGATCGCGCCTCGATCGGATGCAAATTGAGATTTTGCTAACCATGATCAGGCTGGTGATTCCGGGCTCCTGATCGCGGGCAAAACGGTGCCGTGTGCGGCGATCTGGTGAATGCCGGGTCAACGCCGGCGGGCAACTCGGCCCCGCCCGCCCGGATTGGCCGTAAAAGTTGCATTTTTCGCAGGTGAAAGTCCTGGCCGGATTGCTATTCTGGTCGCCGAAGCAAGGCTGCGCGCCGACGCGGCCTCGCACCGACCAAGCCCAAGAGCGCAAACCAAGAGCGCAAACCAAGAGCGCAAACCAGGGGCGCAAAGGAGGTCACATGGCTTCGTTCATGCTGAATGGCAAACCGGTTGCGGCCGACGCCGATCCGCAAACGCCGCTCCTGTGGGTCATCCGCGATCATGTCGGGCTGACCGGAACCAAATACGGTTGCGGGGCGGGCCTGTGCGGCGCCTGCACGGTCCATGTCGACGGCCGCGCGCTGCGCGCCTGCCAGACGCCGGTGGCCTCGGTCGAGGGCGCCAAGGTCGTCACCATCGAGGGCTTGTCGGTCGATGCCTCGCATCCGCTGCAGCGGGCCTGGATCGCCGAGCAGGTTCCGCAGTGCGGCTACTGCCAATCCGGGCAGATCATGAAGGCGGCCGAGCTTCTGGCCAGCAATCCCAAGCCGAGCCGCGACCAGATCATCGCCCATATGGACGGCAATATCTGTCGCTGCGGCACCTATCCCAGCATCGTCGCCGCCGTCGAGCGCGCCGCGAGGGAGGGCTGAGCCATGACCCCCACGAACATGACCGGCACGAACATCACGATCAAGGTTCCCGAGATTTCCCGCCGCGGCCTGCTTGCCGGGCTCGGCGGACTGTCGTTCTGCCTCGCCTTCGGGGCCGATGGGCCGCGTCTGGTAGCGGCGGCGCGGGCCGACACGGCGGATGCCATCAAGGTGACGCCCTGGGTGCGCATCGCACCCGACGGCGCCATCACCATCCTCACTCCGGGCGCCGAGATGGGGCAGGGCTCGATGACCTCGCTGCCGCTCATCCTGGCCGAGGAGATGGACGCGGATTGGTCGAGAGTGGTGCTCGAATGGGCGCCGGCCGATGCCGACGCCTATGGCTACCGGCTCGGCAACGAACGCCAGATGGCGATCGTGGGCAGCCGCGCCGTCATGCTCTATTTCAATGATCTGCGCATCGCCGGCGCGCAAGTGCGCAAGATCCTGATCGCGAACGCCGCCGAGAAGTGGGGCCTCGATCCGGCCTTGCTGCGCACCGCGCCGAGCGCGGTCGTCGATCCCGCGTCCGGCCGACGCCTCACCTATGGGGAGATCGCCGCCTTCGGTAAGGTGCCGGCGGCGCTGCCGGCGGTCGACAAGAGCGAGCTCAAGCCGAAAAGCCAATTCCGCCTGATCGGCCAATCGGTGCCGCGCCGGGACATTCCGCAGAAAGTCAACGGCTCGGCGCAATATGCGATCGACGTGCGCTTGCCCGGCATGGTCTATGCGAGCGCGCTGCATTCGCCCGCGCATGGCAACGAGCCCGACAACTGGAACGATGCCGAGATCAAGGCGATGCCGGGCGTGATCGACACTGTCCGCCTGGCCGACGGCATCGCGGTGGTGGCGAAGAGCTTCGCGCAGGCGATGGCGGCGCGGCGCGCCCTCAAGGCGAGCTGGCGGAAGGGCAAGGTCGACGGATTTAATTCCGTGAACGCGCTCGAGGACTACGTCAAGTTCAATACCGATCCGGCGGCCCGCACCCAGATGGTCGATTCCAAGGGCGACGCCAAGGCGGCCTTTGCGGGCGCGGCCAAGACCTATCGGGCCGAGTTCTTCAGCGACTACAGCTATCACGCGCAGATGGAGCCGCTCAACGCGGTCGCGCGCTTCGACGAAGCCGGCAACGCCGTCGAGGTTTGGGATGGATCACAGGACGTGGCGAGTTGCCGTGCCCTGGTGGCCCAGTCGCTCGGCCTTTCGCCCGCTCAGGTCGTGGTGCATCAATGCTTCATGGGTGGGGCTTTCGGGCGCCGCTCGGTCGCCGACTACACGGCCGAGGCGGCGCTCGTCGCCCGCGCGGTCCGCCGTCCGGTCAAGCTCGTCTGGACCCGCGAGGAGGACATCGCCCACGGCATGTTCCGGCCGCAGAACTATCAGAGCATCGAGGCGGCGCTCGACGGCACCGGCAAGGTGGTGGGCTGGCGGCATGCCGTGGTCGGCGACGGCGGCATGATGCTCTTGGTCGGCGGCATGAAGATTCCCTATTACGGCGTTCCCAACCAGTCGATCGAGCTGCGCAACATCGCGCATGGCGTGCGCATCAAGCATTGGCGCGGCGTCGCCCACAATTTCAACCTGCTCGCCATCGAGGGGCTCATCGATCAGATGGCGGTGGATCAGGGCATGGATCCGATCGAGTTCCGCTTCGAGCGCATGGGCGCCACGCCGCGGGCCCGCAAGGTGTTCGAGGCGGCGGCCAAGATGGCGGACTGGAAGGCCAAGCGGCCCGACGACCGCGCGCTCGGCATCGCCATCACCGAGCGCTCCGGTTCGCTCGGCGCTGGAGTGGTGGAAATCTCGCTCAATCGCGACAGCGGCAAGATTCGGGTGCACAAGGTCTGGCTCGCCGTCGATGGCGGCATCATCGTGCAGCCGGCGGCCGCCAAGGCCAATGTCGAGAGCGGCATCATGTATGGCCTGTCCAACGTGCTGCATGAGCGCGTGACCTTGAAGGACGGCGCCGTCGAGCAATCGAACTTCGGCGACTACAATGTGATGCGCATGTCGGACATGCCCGAGGAGATGAACATCGCCTTCCTCGACAGCGACGCGCCGCCGACCGGCTTGGGCGAGGTCGGCACGCCGTTCGTGATGCCGGCGATCGCAAACGCATTCTATCGGCTGGCCGGCAAGCGGCTCTATCACATGCCGTTCACGGCGGACCGGGTGCGCGCGGTCCTGAATGCGTAAGGGCGAATAGTGAGTGGCGAATAGCGAGTAGGGAAAAGGGAATAGGGAATACCCAACCGCCCCTATTCGCTATTCGCTACTCGCCACTCACTGCTCATAGTGCAGTCGCGGATGATCTCGATAGTACGCCCAAAGGTGCTGGCCGAGCCACAGCGCCTGCGCGCACACGCAAACCAGCGTGGCGTAAAGATAGTATCCGGCGCCGGTCGCCAGCACGATCGCGATGCCGACCCCGCATACAAGGGCAAAGCTCGCCAGATTGGCGGCCAGGATGACGACCAGCGTGCGGACCCCGCGGTCCAATATCCGGCGCTGCATCTCGAGCTGGACCAGCAGGAATTCGGTGCACGCATAGGCGCACACGACGGCGACAAAAAAGCCCATGACGAGCCAGCCAACCACCACACAAGCTCCATTTGGTCCGGCTCCTGCGGCACAACCGAGCATGATCCTCCGCCTTCGCGGGGGCAGGCTCTTTCCGAAAAACCGGTACCCACCCCAGCCTGCGCGAGGGCAGGCTTTTTTCGGGACCATGCTCAACGAGCACCGCAATCGGCTGGCGAAAATGTTGCCGGCCGGACACATCATACAAGTATGGCATGCCCTCAACCAGCGCGTCCTGCCCCGTCCGTCGCAGTCCGGCATCGGATGTTGCAAGCCTGCCACACGGCGGATCGGCAATTTGCAATCAAATGATGTAATTTCGACTACTGTGCTACCGGCTGCGGCTTGAAAAAGTCGCCCCAGATGCGATCGAGCTTCGGCAGTGCCGCATCCGGCGGCAGGACCGACAGCCGTTCTCCGTCACGGACCAGCAAGCCCTGGCGCTCGAGCCGGGCGAGCGCATCCTCGACCTTGAAGGCGACATCGACCCCGAAGGCCTGCGCGAGCCAGCTCTCGATATTGCGCTCGAGCTCGGCCGACGCGGGCGCGCGCGCTGCCGTGCACAGGAAGTAGTACGCCAGGAATGCCTCTTTGCATTGCTGGTCCTCGGCGGCGCCGATCATGGTGTCGAAAATCCCCGCATTGTTGTTGACGTTGCGGAAATAGACGTGGTCGGAGAGGTCCTTCTGGTATTTCAGCGATTGCCGCTGGTACCGCAGCCATTGCCGGGCGATGAATCCGCCGAGCGCCAGCAGCCCGCTGAGCGCGGCGAGTGCGCCGGCCGTCTCCTCCTCGCGCACACTGGCCGACACGCCGAAATAGAAGCCGACCACCAGAAACAAGACCGTGATGGTCGAGGCGAGCTTGAGCAGGATTGGCACCCCGCCCACGAGCGCCGGGCCGCTGAGCAGAAGCTTGTCGCGCAGGCTCAGCACCACGCGTACATTGGGGAACAGCGCATTGAGATCGACGTTCGGGATGTTGCGGAAATACTTGATCAGGACCGAGCCGGGGCGGATGTTGCGCGCCGCCAGGCGCTTGCGCTCGCGCCGCGAGACGATCGCCGCCTCCGGCTTCATCGCCACGAACAGCACGACGTCGTCGTAGACCAGGACTTCGCTCTTGCGCTTGCGCAGGCCGAGCCAGTCCGCGATCGTGAGCGGCTCCCGGTGGTGGCCGCGCCGGAAGAACCGCACCTCGCGATAATCGTCGAGCGGTGCCTCGATCGCGACTCGCGTGACCTGCCGCGCGCGGTGCGCCGCTTCGATCTCGGCGTGCGACATTTCGACGAAGTTGGCGCCGGCGAGCACGCGCGTCAGCGCAGAGACGAGATCCGCATAGGCGCGCTCATGCGCGTCGCCGTCGAAGCGCGCGTGCGGCTCGATCTCGGGATTGAAATAGAAGTAGTCGTCGCGCAGCCGTTCGAGCTCGGCGAAATATTCGTAATGGTAGATGGCGGCGAGCACGCGGCAGACCTGGCGAAACGCGTCGCGCCGCGCCTCGTCGGCGATGCCGCCGTGCTCGATCAGCGCATCGAGAAGGTCGCTCTTGCGGACCGCGATGAAATGATCCTCCTCGCCGGCGGCGTCAGTGGGCCGGCGATCGGGGGTCGACGAGGTCATGAGCTATTACGGCGCCTCTTGGTAGAACGCCTTCGCGTCGGTAGAGAACGCATGCCGCGAGGCGGGATCGAGATAGAGCATGTGGCCGCCGCGATAGAGGCGCAGTTGCGCCCGCGTGGGGTCGTCGAGCTGCGGCAGGTGATTGAGGACATAGCGGCTGGCCGCGAACGGCGTGACCATGTCGCTGTAGCCATGCGCGATGAGCAGCCGGAACGACGGCGTCAGCGCCAGCAGCGTGCGCAGATCGTCGGAGACGTCGGCGCTGCCGCGTCCGCCGCCTTCCCAGTCCCATTTGCCCGAGACCTCCGACGCCAGCAGGTTGTAGGTCATCTCGGTCTTGAAGCCGAGCTCGTCGCGCGCATAGGCCGCATAGGCGCCCCCATAGGCGCGCACGACCCCGTCGAGCAGCGGATCGGGGCCGCGATTGGTGACCTGGTCCGGATAGGGATCATCGACCGCAAAGGTCGCGTCATAGTGGCTGACCACCTTGCGTTCGCCGGAATCGGAATTCTTGACGTAGCTGTCGCGGATGAAGCCGCGCGTCTTGGCGACCACGTCCTCGGGCAATCCGGTCATGGCGGCGACACGTGCATAGAACGCATGGGCGGCCTCGCCCTGCGGCGGTGCACCGGCGAGCGTCGACAGGTATTCGGTCAGCGCAAAGCGCTCGGCGGCCGCGAGCTTGTCTGGGCTGAAGGTGCCCTTGCGCTCGAGCTCGGCCGCCGCCAGGGACGGCAATTGCAAGGCCGCTCCGAGCGCGTGGCGCGTGCCGCCGAACGTCAACCCGCCATCGAGCAGCGGCGAGAGCATCACGATGCCGGAGATGATGATGCCCTGCTGCTCCTGCACGGCGCGCCCCACCTTGGCGGCGCGAAATCCGCCATAGCTTTCGCCCAGGATATATTTGGGCGAGGCCGAACGGACATTGTTGTTGACGTAAAGCGCGATCACCTTGGCCATGGAATCGGCGTCGCGCCGCACGCCCCAGAAGGCGCTGCCGCCGTCGGGCTTGGCGGGCCGGCTCCAGCCCGAGCCCACCGGGTCGATCAGCACCAGGTCGGTGAAGGCGAGCCAGCTATCCGGGTTGTCCATGAGCTTGGTCTGCGCGCCGTCGTGGCCGGAAAGGGCGAACTGCGCGACGCGCGGCCCGACCAGGCCGAGATTGAGGAAGGCCGAGGCGGCACCCGGGCCGCCATTGAACACGAAGGTCAGCGGGCGGCTGGCCGCGTCGGCGTCCTTGGCCACATAGGCGGTGTAATAGATCGCGGCCGAGCGCTCGCCTGATTGATCGAACAGCGAGAACGTCCCGGCGGTCGCCGTGTAGTCGAGCTTGCGGCCCGCGATCTCGATCGAGTGCTGGGTGACGGCATCGCCCGGCAGGAGCCGCAGCACCCCCGGCCCGGGCGGCGCCTGGCGTTGCTCGCCGGCGGGCCCTTGCGCCTGCGCCTGACGCTGCTCCCCTTGGCGCGGATCGCTTTGCCCATGGTCAGCGGGCGGCTGACCGCCTCCACGCGGACGGTCCTGGGCGGCGGCGACCGAAAATGCGCTTGCCAGCATGACGCTCGCCAGCAGCAGCGCCAGAGATTTGCGGTTTGTCGTCGTGCCGGCCGATGATCTCAGCGTGGGCATTTCGTAATCCTTCTTCGATGTGCCCCCGACTGTGGCGTCATCTTAGCGAAATTGGGCGGCCGGCAGATAGCGATTTCAATGCGGCGTAATGAAGATGCATGGCGCCGCCGGAACCCTATTTAGCCCCAAGGACCGGCGCAAGAACGCCCGCGGACACGAACCCAATCTTGCGCGTCCGCCTCGGTGGACAACCAAGTCGATATCGGTGAATGTCAGGTCGCCGGCGGCTCCGCCGGGCAAGAAAAGCGACCTTTCCAAGGGTTCCCAAGGATGCCATTTCACAAAGCTTCGCAGGCGCTCGAACGGTTCACGGTTCTCGATCTGACGCGGGTTCGCTCCGGCCCCACGGCCGTGCGCCAGCTCGCCGATTGGGGTGCCAACGTGATCAAGGTCGAGACGCCGGCGCATCTGGAGGCCGGCGATCCGGCGGGCGGCCCGCGCCACGGCCCGGACTTCCAGAACCTGCACCGCAACAAGCGCAGCATGACCCTCCATCTCAAGGAGAAGGAGGGGCTCGCGGTGCTTCGCCGCATGGTGGCGAAGGCCGACGTCGTGGTCGAGAATTTCCGCCCCGACGTGAAGGAGCGTCTCGGCATCGGCTACGCGGCGCTGCGCAAGATCAATCCGCGCATCGTCTATGCGAGCATTTCCGGCTTCGGCCAGGACGGCCCCTATCGGGAGCGGCCGGGCTTCGACCAGATCGCGCAGGGCATGGGCGGGCTGATGTCGATCACCGGACTGCCCGGGCAGGGGCCGGTGCGGGTCGGCGTCCCGATCGCCGATCTCACCGCCGGCTTGTTCTGCGCGCTCGGCATCATGGCGGCGCTGCTCGAGCGCGAGCAATCCGGCGAAGGCCAATGGGTGCAGACCTCGCTGCTGCAGGCGCAGATTTTCATGCTCGATTTCCAGGCCGCGCGCTGGCTGATCAAACATGAGGTCCCGGGCCAGGCCGGGAACAATCATCCGACCAGCATCCCGACCGGCGTGTTCAAGACCGCCGACGGCCACATCAATGTGGCCTGCGCGGGCCAGAAAATCTGGGAACGCTTCTGCCGGGCGGTCGACGCGCAATGGCTCGCCGAGAGCCCGGACTACGCGACCGCGGCCGCGCGCCTGCAGCATCGCGACGCCCTTAATGCCGAGATCGACAAGCTCCTGGCGCACCGCTCGAGCGCCGACTGGGTCGACGCCCTCAACGAGGCGGGCGTCCCCTGCGGCCCGATCTATTCGATCGACCAGGTCTTCTCCGATCCGCAGGTGGAGCATCTTGGCATCGCGCAAAGCGTGAAGCGGCCGAATGGCGAGACCCTCAACGTCGTCGGCCAGCCGGTGACCATGTCGCGCACGCCGAGCGCGATCGCCTCCGCGCCGCCGGAGATCGGCGAGCAGACCGACGAGCTGCTCAAGGAATTCGGCTATGGCGATGGAGAAATCGCGGCCCTGCGCAAAGCCAATGCGCTGTGAATCGATGCGCTCGCTTTCCCTCCCCCTGAAAGGGGGAGGTTAGGAGCAAGACAAAAAGGACCAACCGCATGACGCAATCCGACAAGATGATTTCCCGCCGGGACGGGCAAGTCGGCTACGTGATCTTCAACAATCCCGAGCGCCACAACGCCGTGTCGCTCGATATGTGGGCGGCGACGAGTGAGATCCTCGAAGACTTCGCCAAGGACACCGACGTGCGGGTCGTGGTGCTGACCGGCGCCGGCGGAAAGGCCTTCGTGTCGGGCGCCGACGTCTCCAAGTTCGAGAGCGAGCGCAATTCGCTCGACGCCACCAAGGTCTACAATGCCACCGTCGAGCGGGCCAATACCGGCATCTACGATTTTCCCAAACCGACCATCGCGATGATCCGCGGCTATTGCATCGGCGGCGGCGTCGGGCTCGCGGCCTGCTGCGATCTGCGCATCGCGTCGGCCAATTCCCGCTTCGCGGTGCCGGCCGCCCGGCTCGGGCTCGGCTATTCCTTCAGCGGACTCAAGCGGCTGATCGACGTGGTCGGACCGGCCTTCGCCAAGGAGATTTTCTTCACGGCGCGGCAATTCGACGCGGAAGAGGCGCGCACCATGGGCTTCGTCAATCGTATCGTCCCGGAGGCCGAGCTCGAGACCTATGTGAAAACCTATGCGGAGACGATCGCCGTCAATGCGCCGCTCACCGTCAAGGCCGCCAAATACATCGCCAACGAGGTCATGAAGGACGAGAGCAAGCGCAATCTGGCGCGCTGCGCCGAGCTGGTCGAGCAGTGCTTCGCCAGCAAGGACTACACCGAGGGCCGCCGCGCGTTCATGGAAAAGCGCAAGCCGGCCTTCACCGGGACCTGAGGCTGGCCGGATGCATCCGGTAAGGAGGATCGAGCTTGGCGTCGGTTGAGCTACGGGGCCTGACCAAGCGCTACGGGGCGCATGCGGCGGTCGATGACGTGTCGCTGACCATCGAGCACGGCCGCCTGGTCTGTCTGCTTGGCCCCTCGGGCTGCGGCAAGACCACGACCTTGCGTCTCATCGCGGGCTTTGCCGAGCCGTCCGCCGGCGAGATCCGGGTGGGAGAGCGGGTCGTGTCGTCGCCGGCGCGCACCTTGCCGCCCGAGCGGCGCAACATGTCGATGATTTTCCAGAGCTACGCGCTGTGGCCGCATATGACGGTCGGCGAGAACGTCGCCTATGGGCTCAAGCTGCGCAAGAACGACCGCGACACGATCGCGCGCAAGCTCAAGTCGATCCTGACGACTACCCATCTGGAGCATCTGGCGGATCGCTATCCGGGCGAGCTGTCGGGCGGCCAGCAGCAGCGCGTGGCGCTGGCGCGCGCGCTCGTGGTCGAGCCCGAGACCTTGCTGCTCGACGAGCCGTTGTCCAACCTCGACGCCAATCTGCGCGAGGAAATGCGCTTCGAGGTGCGCCGCCTGCACGACGAATACCGCTACACGACCGTCTATGTGACGCACGATCAATCCGAGGCGATGACCACAGCCGACGTCATCGCGGTGATGAATGCCGGCAAGGTCGAGCAGGCGGGCTCGCCGGAGGATATCTACGAGCGGCCGCGCTCCGAATTCGTTGCCCGCTTCATCGGCGGCAGCAACGTGATCAAGGGCAAGGTGGCCGAGGACGGCCGCGTTGAATGCGCCGGCGCGAAGCTGCGGTGCGGCGGCGGACGCAAGCTCGCCGCCGGCAGCGACGCCGCAGTCTCGATCCGGCCGCATGTCATCAGGCTTTGGGTCAGCCCGCCCGAGAAGATGGAGAACATTGTTCCGGGGACGGTCGTGCGCCAGGTCTTTCTCGGCTCGAGCCGCGATTATGTGGTGGCGGCCGCCGACGACACGCACTTGCGCGTGGTCGCCCCGACGGCCGAGAACGTTCCGCAGGGCGCCCCGGTCTGGCTCTATCTGCCGCCGGATAGCTGCCGCCTGCTGAGCGGGTGAGGGCGGGCGAATAAACAGAACAAAAAAACGCGAACGGGAGAAAATACAATGAAAAAATCGCAATTTTCCAGGCGGGATATTTTGCAGGGCGCGACTGCGCTCGCCGCCGGGGCATTCGCGACCTCGGTCAGAGCGGCCGCCCCGCCCGCGAGCGCCGTGACGCCGGCCTTGATCGAGGCGGCCAAGAAGGAAGGCAAGGTCGTCTGGTACACCTCGCTCGACCTGCCGGCGGCCGAAAAGGTCGCGCGCGCCTTCGAGACGAAATATTCCGGCATTGCGGTGCGGGTCGAGCGCACCGGCGCCGAACGCGTCTTCCAGCGCATCGGTCAGGAATATGCGAGCCGCATCCATGCGGTCGACGTGGTGCAGTCCTCCGATGCCGCGCATTTCATCATCTGGAAGCGTGACGGAATTCTCGAGGCTTATGTCCCCGAGGACGTCGCCAAGTTCTATCCCCAGGAGCACAAGGATCCCGACGGCGTGTTCGCGAGCTTCCGGGTCTGGCTCAGCGTCATGGGCTACAACACCGAGCAGGTGAAGGCCGCCGATGCGCCCAAGAGCTTCGCCGACCTCCTCGATCCGAAATGGAAGGGCAAGATCGTCAAGGCGCATCCGGGCTACAGCGGCACCATCATGACGGCGACCTTCCAGATGGCGCGCGATATCGGCTGGGATTATTTCGCGAAGCTCGCCAAGCAGAACGTCATGCAGGTGCAGTCTTCCGCCGACCCGCCCAAGAAGCTCGAGATCGGCGAGCGCGCCGTGATGGCCGACGGCAACGAATACAACATGTTCCAGCTCAAGGAAGGCGGCAAGCCGGTCGAGATCATCTATCCCTCCGAGGGTTCCCCGCTCATCGTCGGCCCCAATGGCCTGCTCAAGGCCGCCCCCAACCCGAATGCCGGGCGCCTGTTCCAGAACTATTGCTTCTCGGTCGAGGGCCAGCAGTTGCTGATCGATGTCGGCGGGCTGCGCTCCATGCACCCGCAGACCAAGGAGAAGCCCGGCCGCAAGCCGTTTGCCGAGATCAAGAAGCTCAAGGACGATCCGGCCGGCGTCGAGAGGAGCGCGGAGGAGATCAAGGCGCGCTACACAAAGATATTCGGCGTTTGAGGGCTTGGAGCACGTGGGCGTCACGCGCAGAGATTTGCTGAAGGCCTCCGCGGCGGCCGCCGTCGGCGCGTTTGCCGGCACCGTCAAGGCCGCAGCCCCGGAGGCCGCCGCGGTGACGCCGGCGCTCGTCGAGGCCGCGCGCCGGGAAGGCAAGGCCGTCTGGTACGCAGCCATGGATTTGCCGGTGGCCGAGAAGGTGGCGCGCGGTTTCGAGGCCAAGTATCCCGGCATCGCGGTGCGGATCGAGCGTACCGGCTCCGAGCGGCAGTTCCAGCGGCTCGCCCAGGAATATGCCGCCAATATTTTCGTCGTCGACGTGATCCACGCCTCCGACGCCGCGCATTTCGTGGCCTGGAAACGCAACGGCTGGCTTGCGCCCTTCGTGCCCGAGGAGGTCGCGCGCTATTTTCCCGCGGAGCATCGCGACGCCGACGGCTGCTTTGCGACCGCGCGCGTCGCCGTGGTCTCGCTCGGCTACAATACCGACTTGGTAAGGCCTGAGGACGCGCCGCAGAGCTTCCTCGACCTCCTGCATCCGCGCTGGATGAACAAGATCGTCAAGGCGCATCCTTCCTATAGCGGCACCATCATGACCTCGACGTTCCAGATCGCCCGCGAGCTCGGCTGGGACTATTTCGAGAAGCTCGCCAAGCAGAAGGTCCTGCAGGTCCAATCCGCGGTCGATCCGCCCAACAAGCTTGCGCTGGGCGAGCGTTACGTCATGGCCGACGGCAACGACTTCAATCTCATTCAACACAAGGAGGCCGGCAAGCCGGTCGAGGTGGTCTATCCGCGCGAAGGCGCGCCGCTCATCGTCTGCCCCAACGGCGTCCTCAAGGCCGCGCCCAATCCCAATGCGGCACGGCTGCTGCAGAGCTACATCCTCTCGCGCGAGGGCCAGCAATTGCTCTGCGACTTCGCGGCCCAGCATTCCGCCCATCCGCAGGTCACCGAGAAACCCGGGCGCACCGCGCTGGCGCAAATCAAGGTGATGCGGGACGACCCGGCCGCGGTCGAGGCCCAGGCCGAGGAGATCAAGACCCGCTACGCCAGGATTTTCGGGGTGTGATGCACGAGCATAGCAACAGGTTCTGCGTCGTCTCGGGCTTGACCCGCAAAACCGTTATGTGCGCACGGCGTTTCACTCCCTCGCCCCGCAGGGGTGAATGGACTTGGGAGATGGGGGACACCGTTCGGGGACATGGGTGACACATTGCTTTCGTTCTTCAAAGCGAAGTTTCACTCTGTTGTTGCTGCTGTTGAACCTGTGGAGTTGTGGGCATCGCGCTTTCGATGTCCACAAA
>DATDGG010000526.1:0-3422 GCA_036522235.1 Xanthobacteraceae bacterium | reverse complement strand
ATTTGTGCGGCAGCGCCGCGCTCACGCCCTTGGCCACCACCGGGAACCCGATACGCTTGGCGATCGCGACCGCCGCCGCGGAACTTTGCGCCACCGCTTCCTTCGGGCCGACGATCCCATAGGCCTTGAGCAATTGCTTGGATTGCACCTCGTTCAACGTCTTGCCGGACGCCTCTTTGGCGGCGCGCGCCAGGATCTTCTCGAGCGTCTCCTTCCCCTTATGCGGCGCGACCGCAGGCGACGCCGGCGCCCGGCTCATGCGGGCGGCGTAATCGCCGATGGCGCGCACGACCCGCAAGGTCTTGTCGACCTCCTGCAGGCAGGGAACGTGCGGCAATTGCGCCCGCAGCGCCCGCCCATAGTCGGAGAGGCCGTGCGACCCCATGCTGAATTGAACGATCGGCTTTTTTACACGTGCGGCGATTTCTTCGATGGCGCGCATATTGGCCTCGGCGCGGTCCATGCCTGGGGCGCGCGGCAATTCGGCCTGCAGCAGCACCAGATCGATGCCCGGGTCATCCAGCATGGCCTCGACGCATTTCACGTAGGATTCGCGGTTGGTCAGCCCAGTGAATCCAGAATCAAGCGGATTGCCGATGATGGTGCCGACGCCGAGCACGGCGGCAAGCCGCGCCCGCGTGGTGTCGGCGAGCGCCGCAAAGCCGAGCCCATGGGCTGAGGCGGCATCGAGTAGCAGGCCGCGCAGCGCCCCCGAGAACGTGATCGCGCCGAGCCGCGAGCCCCCAACCCGCGACGGGAGGGGGGGCGCATGGAGGAAATACTCGACCGCCTCGGTGACATCATCCACGGTGCGCACCCGCAGCGCGCCGGCGGCGCCCGCCACCGCATCGAAGGCTTCCATTGCGCCGGCGAGCGCCCCGGTATGCGCCAGCGCCGCGGCACGGCCTTCCACCGAAGCGCCGAGCTTGATCACCACGACCGGCTTGCCGGCCGAGCGCGCCATGCGGCACGCCGCCATGAAGGCTTCGGGATTCTGCACGGACTCAAGATAGGCGACGATGATCCTGATGTCGTCGTTCATCGCGTAATAGGCGATGTAATCGGGGCTCGCGAGACCGGCCTGATTTCCCGACGTGACCACGGAGCCCGCATCGATGCCGCGCTCCTCGAGCGAGCGCTTGATCGACATCGAGAGACCGCCGGACTGTCCGATGATCGCGACCGGCCCGTTGACGAACCGCTGCAGGCGATCGTCCGGCATGGTCATGAGGCTCGAACGAGCATGCAGATTGCCGAAGCAATTGGGGCCCGAGACCGCAAGCCCGCTCTCGGCGATGACCGCCTTGAGCCGCGCCGACAGAGCGCGGGCGGCGGGATCGGACGACTCGGCAAAGCCCGCGGTCAGCACGGTGGCGCTGCGGGCACCGGCGCGGCGCGCCTCGATCAGGGCGTCGGGCACGAACGCCGCCGGAATGACCACCACGACATGGTCGGGCGGCTGCGGCAATGCGGCGAAGGAGCGATAGCAGCGCGTGTCCCAGACCGTATCGCGGCGCGGATTGAGCGGATAGACCGGCCCCGGAAACTTGTAGCGATTGACGTTGCGCCACACTCGCCACGACCAGTTGCCGGGCGTGTCGCTGGCGCCGAGGATCACGACATTGCGGGGATTGAGCAGCGCATCGACCTTGCCGAGCGAATGCAGCAGCAAGGGCGAGCGCTCGACCACCAGCCTCACGCGCGTCCCCCAACCCTCGCTCCGTCCAAACTAACCTGGCGTCGCTGTAACATCATGCTCGACCCAAGGCGCCGGCGGCCGAACGGCGGGCCAGCAAGTAGAACACCACCGCGATCATCGCCATCAGCATCGACCACATCAGCCCGAGCGCCGCAAGCTCGGTGCCTTGCCCGTTGCCCCAAAGATCGAACATCGCGACCGCCATGGTCTGCGAGCGCGGACCCGCCAGCAGGATCGCCAAGGACAAGACGCGCGCGGCCATCAGGAAGATGAACAACCAGCCGGCCACCAGGGCAGGCGCGAGCAGCGGCGCCACGATCCGCCGCAAGCGCGTGAGCGCAGAGGCGCCGCACACCGCGGCCGCCTCTTCGAGCTCGCGATGGATCTGCACCATGCCGGAGGCGCTGTAGCGCATCCCATAGGGCAGATAGCTGATGACAAAAGCCCAGATCAGGATTCCGATCGTGCCATAAAGCGGGATCGGCACGCGCAGAAAGACCTGCATGACGGCAACGCCGAGCACGAGGCCGGGAAACACCAGCGGGATGGTGGCCAGCCGCTCGACCAGCCAGCCGCCGGGCGCGCGGCGCACCGCGAGCCAGCCGGCAAAGAAGGTGAGCGCGACCGCGCTGGTCGCGGTCGCGACCGCGACCAGCATGGTGTTGACCATCAGCTCGACGTGATCGGACGCCAGCACGGTGCGGTAATTGTTGAGGCTGATGAGCTTGAACGAGGCCGCGCTGACCGGCGCGAAGAACGGCAGCAGCGAGATCCAGCCGAGCATCAGCATCGGCACCAGAAGCAGCAGCACGAAGTCGACGATGAGGATCGCGGCCGCGAGATAGCGCAGGCGTCCGAGGTCGAACGGGCGCGGCCGGAAGCCCTTGCCGGTGATGGTGGCGAACCGCTCCGCATGCCGCGACAGCCGGCCGTAAACGTAAAGAAGCCCCAGCACCAGCAGCAGCATCAGCACCGACAGTGCGCTCGAGCCGCCGAGATCGGGCGGCGCCCGCGCCATCATGTTGGTGTAGATGTCGGTGGTCAGCACGGAAATGCGGCCCGGCAAGCCGACCAGAGCCGGCACCTCGAAGGCCTCGATGGCGCGGATGAAGACCAGCATGGCGAGCGCCATGATGGCGGGCAGCGAGAGCCGCATGGTGACGCGGCGGATGGTAGCCCAGACGCCCGCGCCGCTGACCCGCGCCGCCTCTTCGAGCTCCGGGTTGGCGTTGCGTAACGTCGCCCCCACCAACAGGAATGCGAGCGGCGACCACAGAAAGCCCTCGACCACGATCATGCCCGGCATGGAATAGATGTTGATCAGCACATCGGTCGCGCCGGTCAGGGTCCGATAGAGCTGATTGACGGGTCCGGCTTTGCCGAACACCAGCAGCCAGGCCGACACGTAGAGAATATAGGGCGTGCCGAGCGAGATGATGGCGGTGAGGTAGGCGAGCCCCTTGAGCGGCGCATTGGTGCGCTCGACGATCCAGGCCATGATCCAACCGACCACGAGCGCGATCGCGGCGCTGCCGGCCGCGAACGTCAGCGAGGCGAGCGTCGTCGCCACAAAACGTCGCCCGCCCAGCACGTTCTGAAAGTTCTCCAATCCCCAGCGCGCGGCTTGCCCGGGCGCGCCGGCGACGATCACGCTGCCCTGCAGCAGGAACACCAGTGGCGGCACCACCAAGACAGCAAGGACGGCAATCAAAAGGACGGCGAT
>DATDGG010000525.1:0-3481 GCA_036522235.1 Xanthobacteraceae bacterium | reverse complement strand
GTTTCGAGATGTGGCAGGACTTTCGCCAGGGCCTTGTGGAATCCCGGCCCCTGATAGGCGGCGTCGGCAAAGAGTTTCTTCAAGAACGGGTACATCCCGAATAGGGTCGCAAGCAACAAGATGCCGCCGTCGCGATCCTGGATATCGGCGGGATGAACGATGGCGTGGAGCAGCAAGCCCAGCGTATCTACGAGGACATGGCGCTTCTTGCCCTTGATCTTTTTGCCCGCATCATAGCCCGGCGGGTCGATGCAGGGCCCCCTTTTTCAGCGCTTTTCACGCTTTGGCTATCGATGATGGCAGCGGTGGGGCTGGCTTCCCGATCGCCCTGCTCACGACACTCCACGTAAAGCGTGTGATGGATGCGATCCAGCGTGCCGTCCCAGCTCCACAAGTCGAGATAGTCGAACAACGTGCTGCGCGGTGGTAGGTCTTTCGGAACAGCCCGCCACTGGCACCCCGTGCTCAATACATACATGATCCCATTCATCACCTCGCGCACGTCGACGTGCCGCTTGTTGCCGCCCCGCTTGGCTGGCGGGATCAACGGAGCCACATGCGCCCATTCGTCGTCGGTCAGGTCGCTCGGGTATCGCAACCTGCTGCGGTCGTACCGTCCGCGGTTCTTCGCCGTCCACATCGGTGACCCTCCTCGAATCAGGCCACCACTCTTGAATCACAAACGATTCATCCGATTCAATATGTTCTCGGACAGACACTAAGGAAAAGTCCCGGACACGTTGGGGTCTAAGCGTAAGCGGTTCTCTGCCCCCACCTTGTAGCGCGCGCGGTGAGCGGCACGATGCGGCCCACATTCGGGATGTGGAGTCGCATATATGGTCGACCATATAGTTGAACCTTCGGAGCCACGGGGCCGGGTCGATATCCAGGTCGGGGCGGGTCGTCGGCGTCGCTGGAGTGACGCGGCTAAGGGACGGATCGTGGTGGAGTCCTTTGCGCCCGGGGCGGTCGTGTCGGAGGTGGCGCGGCGGCACGACATCTCGCCGCAGCACCTGTTCGCCTGGCGCAAGGCGGCGCGCGCCGGTTTGCTGAGCTTGCCGGCCGATGAGGCGCCGATGTTCGTCCCGGTCGTGACGGAGCTTCACCGCGATGGAATGACGGCGGCAGCATACGCGCAGGGCGCCACGGCGATCACGATCGAGATCGGCGGCATGGTGGTTCGTGCGGCACCCGGCGTCGACCCCGCCTGGCTGCGGGACGTGCTGCGGGCCGTGAAGGCTGCGACATGATCGCGGCTCCGGCGGGCGTCAAGGTCCTGGTGGTGACGAAGCCCGTGGACTTCCGTCGCGGTGCCGACAGCCTCGTCGCCCTGGTGCGCGAGCAGCTCCAGCACGATCCGTTCTCGGGAACGATCTTCATCTTCCGATCGAAACGGGCGGACCGTTTGAAAATCGTAACCTGGGACGGATCCGGGCTGGTGCTATTGTGGAAACGGCTGGAGCAAGGCGCCTTCCGGTGGCCGCCGATCAGCGACGGCGTGATGCGGTTGACCGCATCGCAGCTCGCCGCGCTCGTTGACGGGATGGATTGGTCGCGGCTGCATGCCCGCGACATTGCGCGGCCCACGGCGACGTCGTGACCTCTGCGACGTATTGAATCATCTTGCTCGCTGCGATTCACAATCCACAACGGCTCGCGAATCGGATTCAGTGTCGGGCGTGAGCGAGCCCACAGATCAACTTCCCGCCGACATCGAAGCGCTGCAGGCGCTGGTCGCGGCGGCGCGCGCGGAGCGTGACGCGGCCGTTGCGGAGCGCGACCAGGCCCTGTCGCAAATGGATCGCCTGCGGCATTTGTTGCGCCAATTGCAGCGGGCGCACTTCGGTCGACGTTCGGAGAAGCTCGATCCCGAGCAACTGGCTCTGGCGCTCGAGGATATCGAGCAGGCCGTTGCCGGCAACGAGGCTGCTGACGACAAGAAGGACCCGACGGGGGCACGGACGCGCGGCGACAAACGCCGTGCCAATCGCGGCGCGCTTCCCGCCCATCTGCCGCATGTCGATGTGACGATTGCGCCCGACGACACCAACTGCCCGTGCTGCCGCGCGCCGATGCATGTGATCGGCGAAGAGACGTCGCAGCGGCTCGATGTCGTTCCGGCGCAGTTCCGGGTGATCGTGACGCACCGACCCAAATATGCCTGCCGAGCCTGCGAGCAGGCGGTGGTTCAGGCGCCGGCGCCCGAACGGTTGATTAGGGGTGGCCTGCCGACCGAGGCGATGGTCGCCTACGTGCTGGTTGCCAAATACGCCTGGCATCTGCCGCTCTATCGGCAGTCCCAGATGCTGGTCGCGCAAGGCATCGACATCAAGCGAGCGATCCTGGCGTTCTGGGTGGGCTATGCGGCTGCTGAGCTCCAGCCACTCTGGCTTCGGTTGCGCGAGCTCATCTTGACCTCGGGCAAGATCGCGGTCGACGAGACCACGGCGCCGGTGCTCGATCCCGGTCGCGGCCGCACCAAGAAAGGCTACTTCTGGGCTATCGCCCGCGACGACCGTCCCTGGGGCGGGACGGACCCGCCGGCCGTCGCCTACACCTATGCGCCGGGTCGGGGCGCGGTCCATGCGCTGAAGCTGCTCGACCACTATCGCGGCATCGTGCAGTGCGATGGCTATGCGGCCTACAAGACCATTGCCAACGCCGTGCCCGACGAGGCGATCACGCTCGCTTTTTGCTGGGCCCATCTGCGCCGCCGCTTCTTCGACATCGCCCAGGGCGGCCCCGCGCCGATCGCCAGCGAGGCTCTCGAGCGCATTGCGGCCCTCTACGTGATCGAGAAGACGGTCCGCGGCCGCAGCGCCGAGGAGCGCCGCGCCGTGCGGCAGGAAAAGAGCAAGCCCTTGGTGCTGGCGTTCAAAGCCTGGCTCGAGCAGCAGCTCGCGCGCGTCTCGGGCAAGGCGACGATCGCCGAAGACATCCGCTATGCCTTGAACCACTGGGACGGGCTCACTCGCTTCCTCGACGACGGCCGCATCGAGCTCGATACCAATATCGTCGAACGAAGCATTCGTCCTCTTGTTCTCAATCGTAAAAATGCACTGTTCGCCGGCCACGATCAGGGCGCGGAGAACTGGGCATGCATCGCTTCACTCATCGAAACTTGCAAGCTGTACGGCGTCGATCCGCAAGCCTACCTCACCGACGTGCTCACAAAGCTGGTCAATCTCTGGCCCGCCTCGAGTCTCGACGAGCTCATGCCATGGGCCTGGGCGGCTGAGCGTTCCGTAAACCGCCGAGCGGCGTGACCCGTGGCGCGGCGCCAGTCCAGGGCAAAGAAAGTCAAGCCGCCACAGCCGTGGGGAAAGAAGACCGCTTACGTCTAATACCGCTTCCATATCAGAATGACCTGGCGATGTAGGGGAAGGAGGCGATGGATTTGACGAGCTCGGGATTGCGATCGATATAGGCAATCGCTTCATAGAGCTTGGCGCGCACTGCATCCATGGATTTGAGGGCGTAG
>DATDGG010000524.1:0-4502 GCA_036522235.1 Xanthobacteraceae bacterium | reverse complement strand
AACCGACGGCGAATGAGATTCATGTTTGCTTCCACGTTTGAGTTTGCCGGGATTGTGGCATCACGCGTCGCGCTCGGCGACAAAGCGCGCGGCTTCGATCAGGATGGCGGCCGCCTCCCCGAACGGGGCGAGCGCGGCCGCTGCCTCGGCGACCAGCAGGCGCAGGCGCTTGCGCGCGCCGTCGATCCCCAGAATGCCGACCATGGTGGCCTTGCCGGCATCGGCATCCTTGCCGGTCTGCTTGCCGACCAGTGCCGGATCGCCCTCGACGTCGAGCAGATCATCGGCGATCTGGAACGCCCGACCGACCGCGGAGCCATATTGCTCGAGCGCCGTGCGCTTTCCTTCCGACGCTTCGCCCAGAATGCCGCCGGAGCGGCAGCCGAAGCTCAACAGCGCGCCGGTCTTCATGGCCTGCAAGGTCATCACCTCGGTCTCTCCGAGCCGCTGCACCTGGCCGCCGTCGAAGCGCCCCTCGGCCGCGAGATCGAGCATCTGGCCGCCCGCCATGCCGCCGAGCCCGGCCGCGCGGGCGAGCGCCGCGACCAACTCGATCCGCACCGCCGGATTGGGATGGGTCTGCGGCCGCGCCAGAATGTCGAACGCAAACGTCAACAGGCCGTCGCCCGCCAGGATGGCGGTCGCCTCATCGAAGGCCTTGTGCACCGTCGGGCGCCCGCGCCGGAGCGCATCGTTGTCCATGGCCGGCAGATCGTCATGCACCAGCGAGTAGCAGTGCACGCATTCGAGCGCCGCCCCGACCGCGAGCGCCTGCGGCCGCGGCACGCCGAACAGCGCCGCGCTCTCCACCACCAGGAACGGGCGGAAGCGCTTGCCGGCGCCGAGGCTCGCATAGCGCATCGCCTCGAGCAGCCGCGCCGGGCGCGCAAGCTCGTACCGCAGCGGCGCCGCCGCCAAGAGCTGGTCGAGCAGGCCGTCGGTGTCCTTGGCGATAGTGTTGAGGTGATCCTGAAAACGTCCGTTTGCGTTCACGCCTGTTCCATCCCCTTGAGCCCCTCCGGCTCCCTCCCCCGCACGGGAGGAGGGTTAGCACGGGGGGCCTTGGCATCAAGCCCTGACGTTAAGCCTTAACTTTAACTTCCCCCGCAAGCCTTGACGGTGGCGGCTGTGGTCTACGACAAAAACACCTTGCCTGGCATGATTTTACACCGCATCCACTGTCCCACTAGACCCCCCGGATCGGCAGCTGCGATCTATGGTGAACGACGAGGCCCGGAAACCCCATGTTGGCTCAGATTCTCGGCCTTCTGGCGCTTGCGATCTGGCTCTACCTGCTGCTCGGGCGCGGCGGGTTCTGGCTGTCGTCGGTGCGCGATCACGCCGAGCTTCCGCCGCCAAGGACATGGCCGGACGTCGCCATCATCATCCCGGCGCGCGATGAAGCCGAGGGCATCGGGGCCTGCATCGGCTCGCTCATCGCTCAAGCCTATCCGGGCGCATGGCGCATCATCCTGGTGGACGACGGCTCGACCGACGGCACCGCCGACATCGCCCGGCAGGCCACCACCGAGCATGCTGCACCCGCCAAACGCGAGGGCGATCTGCTCGAAGTCGTGGCCGGCGCTCCCTTGCCGCGAGGCTGGACCGGAAAGCTCTGGGCGCTCAAGCAGGGAATCGAGCGCGCGCAGAGCAAAGATCCCCCACCCGAATATTACCTGCTCTCGGACGCCGACATCGTCTACGCGCCTCCCGTGCTCGCTTCGCTCGTCGCAAGGGCGCAGGCGAGCGGGCTGGTGCTTACCTCGCTCATGGTCAAGCTGCGCTGCGAGAGCCTGGCCGAGCGCGCCATGGTGCCGGCCTTCATCTTCTTCTTTCAGATGCTCTATCCTTTCGCCTGGATCAACCGCCCGCAGGCCGCGACCGCCGGCGCCGCCGGCGGCTGCATGCTGGTGCGCGCCGACATGCTGCGGCAGGTCGGCGGCATCGAGCGCATCCGCGATGCCTTGATCGACGATTGCGCCTTGGCCGAGGAGCTCAAGCTCAACGGGGCGATCTGGCTCGCGCTCACCGAGCGCGCGCACAGCATCCGCCGCTATCCGGGATTTTCGGACATAAGGCGCATGGTGTCGCGTTCCGCCTATGCGCAATTGCGCTACTCGCCGCTCATTCTGCTCGGCGTGCTCGCCGGCATGGGCATCACCTATCTGGCGCCGCCGCTCCTGGCCGTGTTCGGCGAGGGGTGGGCGCGGCTCATGGGCCTGACGGCCTGGCTCTTGATGGCCTTGGCGTTCCAACCCACATTGCGTTTCTATCGGGTGTCGCCCTTCTGGGGCATCGGACTACCGGCCATTGCTTTCTGTTATACGCTCTTTACGCTCGACTCGGCGCTGCAATACGCGTGCGGCAAAGGCGGCCTGTGGAAGGGCCGGGTGCAGGCCACGAGAGACATGGAACAATGAGTGATCGTGCGGCTGCATTGCGATCAGGCAAGTCTCATCGCGACGAGAATTTTCCCGTCGCGTCGCATCTCATTCATCCGCGCCACCGTCCCGCCATCCTGGCCTTCTACGAGTTCGTGCGCATTGCCGACGATATCGCCGATCATCCCTCGCTGCCGCAGCACGAGAAGCTCGAGCATCTGGATGCGCTCGAGGCCGGGCTGCTGGGCCATGACGATCAGGCCGTCGAGGCCGTGCGGCTGCGCACGGTACTGCGCGAGCGCAACCTCTCGCCCCGTCACGCCCAGGACCTCTTGACCGCCTTCCGGATGGATGTGACCAAGCTGCGCTACACCGACTGGGACGACCTGATGAACTATTGCAGCTACTCGGCGATGCCGGTCGGCCGCTTTGTCTGCGACGTGCACGGCCAGGATCGCGCCGTCTGGGGCGCCAACGACGCGCTGTGCGCGGCGCTACAGATCATCAATCACCTGCAGGATTGCGGCGCCGACTATCGCAACCTCGACCGCGTCTATGTGCCGCTCGATGCGCTCAAGGCGGGCTCCGCCACGGTCGAGGACTTGGGCCGACCGGTGGCATCGCCGGCGTTGCGCGCCTGCCTGCGCGGTCTGGCCGAGCGCATCGGCCGCCTGCTCGACGAGAGCGCCACGTTCTCGCCGCGCATCGCCGACTTTCGTCTCGGCATGGAGGTCGCCGTGATCCAGGCGCTAGCGCGCCGGCTGGTCGCCATCCTGCGCGCGCGCGATCCGTTGAGCGAGAACGTGCATCTCAAGGCGCCGGCGGTCGCGCTCACCGGTCTCGCCGGCATCGCGACCGGCGCGTTTTCGCGCATCGAGCGGGCGCTGGCGCCGCTCGCCAAATCCTACCGGGCGTGAGCGTGGCCGCGCCGAGCCCCCCTCCCCCGAGCTCCTCCCACCACGCGGCGGGCAGCTCGTTCTACACGGCCATGAAGATCCTGCCGCGCCGGCAGCGCGAGGCCATGTTCGAAATTTACGGCTTCTGCCGGCGCGTGGACGATATCGCGGATTCGAGCGCGCCACGCGCGGAGCGCTTGATGGAGCTCGCGGCCTGGCGCGCCGACGTGAACGCGCTCTATGCGGGCAAGACGCTGCCGCGCCTCGCCGGATTAGCCCAGCCGGTGCGGGACTTCGATCTCGCGCGCGAGGATTTCCTCGCTTTAATCGACGGCATGGAGATGGATGCATTCGACGACATTCGCGGGCCGAGCGCTGCCATCCTCGATCTTTATTGCGACCGCGTGGCGAGCGCAGTCGGGCGGCTGTCGGTGCGCGTGTTCGGGGTCGAGCGCGAAGCCGGCATTGCGCTCGCGCATCATCTCGGCCGCGCGCTGCAGCTCACCAACATCCTGCGCGACCTCGACGAGGACGCCGCCGTGGGCCGCCTCTACCTGCCGCGCGAGGCGCTCGCGCGCGCCGGCATCGCGACCAACGAGCCGGCCGCGGTGCTGCGCAGCGCGACGCTCGCTCAGGCCTGCGCCGAGATCGTCGCCAGCGCCCGCGGGCATTTCGCCGAGGCCGACAAGATCATGGCCGGCCTGGCGCGCCAGAGCGTGCGGGCGCCCCGGATCATGGGCCTGGTCTACCGCTCCATGCTCGACCGCCTCGCCGCGCGCGGCTGGTCGGCGCCGCGCCAACGGATCAGGATTCCACGCCCGTATCTGTTGTGGATCGTGCTCCGCCACGCGCTGGTATGACGTGATGCCGCGGACCGTCCACATCATCGGTGCCGGCCTCGCCGGCCTTGCGGCCGCGGTCTCATTGTCGAAGCGCGGAATGCGCGTCGCCGTGCACGAGGCCACCGTCTTCGCGGGCGGCCGCTGCCGCTCCTATCACGATGCCGCGCTCGGCATGGAGATCGACAACGGCAATCATCTGCTGCTGTCGGGCAATCGCGCGGCGCTCGCCTTCGTGCGCGATATCGGGGCCGACGGAAAGCTGATCGGCCCGCAGAGCGCGGCGTTCGATTTCATCGATCTCAAGAGCCGCGCACGCTGGACCTTGCGCATGAACGCGGGCCGCGTGCCGTGGTGGATATTCTCCCCTGCCATGCGGGTTCCCG
>DATDGG010000523.1:0-9406 GCA_036522235.1 Xanthobacteraceae bacterium | reverse complement strand
GAATGCCTGGGCAATACCCGCAAGGGCAAGCAGGTGCTCAATGTCACCGCACCGGATCAGGCACGTGCGGTCGCGCCGGTGGAGGGCGACCAGGTGGCTTCCATCGGTGAGAACCGCAAGATGGTCATCTTCCCGCTTGAGCAGGTGCCCGACATGGCGCGTGGGCGGGGTGTGCGGCTGCAGCGCTTCAAGGACGGCGGGTTGTCCGATCTCAAGACCTTCAAGGCGACCGACGGCCTGACTTGGCTCGACAGTGCCGGACGTTCGTTCTCCTCAACCCTCAAGGAGCTCGCCGACTGGCGGGGCAACCGCGGCGACGCCGGCCGCCTCGCGCCCAAGGGGTTCCCGCGAACGAACAAATTCGGCGCGGTCGCGACCAACGGCAAGGAGCCAGAGGGCAACTAGCTGCGCCGCGCGATTATCGGTCGGCCTGGATAAGCCGATTGCAACGCGGCGTCACCCCTCCACCCGTCGCCAGCCTTCCGGCGACAGCCGCTCCTGCGGCAGGAAGCGCCCCTTGTAGTCCATCTTGCGCGAGCCCTGCACCCAATAGCCGAGATACACATAGGGCAGCCCCATGCGCCGCGCCCGCGCCAGATGATCCAGGATCATGAAGGTGCCGAGCGAGCGCAGGCCGTGCTCGGATTCGAAGAACGAATAGACCATCGAGAGGCCGTCGCTGAGCACGTCGGTCAGGGCGACCGCCAACAGG
The DNA here is from genome assembly GCA_036522235.1 of Xanthobacteraceae bacterium. Lineage (GTDB taxonomy): Bacteria > Pseudomonadota > Alphaproteobacteria > Rhizobiales > Xanthobacteraceae > VAZQ01. Next base: position 8,694 of record DATDGG010000523.1, on the reverse strand, counting down.
GCGCCGCTGCCGCGCCCGTTGATGCTGCTGTCGGGCCCGCGCTGGCGGTACTCGACGATCCGTGTCTCGACATGGCTGTCCTCGACCATCATGGCATAGTCGAGCACCGTCATGTCGGCCATGCCGCCGTCGCGGTGCCGCTGGTCGAGATAGGCGCGGAAGACCGAATATTGCTCCGACGTCGGCACCCCGACCCGCATCTCGCCGACGATGTCCCGGTTGCGCTCCAGCACGCGGCGCATGCTGCGCGTGGGTCGAAAATCCTCCACCACCACCCGCACCGAGATGCAGGCCCGGCAGGATTCGCAGGCCGGCCGGTAGGCGATCGATTGGCTCCGGCGGAAGCCGCCATGGGTCAAGAGATCATTGAGCTCCGCCGCCCGCTCGCCGACCAGGTGGGTGAACACCTTGCGCTCCTCGTGCCCCGGCAGATACGGGCAGGGCGAGGGCGCCGTAAGGTAGAATTGGGGCGTATTGCGCGAGTGTTGCGTCACGGGTCGATCTTGGTCACTGGCGGTCGCATGACCTGCCACTCTAGCGCGCTCATGGGTCGAGTAAAGTCCGCTTGTCGCCCGCCGTGCAAGTCCGCGTAAGCTCCCGGACGGCCGGCCTGAGGCTTTGGCGTCAAATGCCTCAAGGCGCCGCCTACGCCATGCGCAGCGCCCGGGCGCGGGCCGGATTGTTGATGACCACGGTGCCGATCAGAAAGTCATGCAACAGGCGCTGGCGCTCGTTGAGCAAACCGACCATCAGCACCAACGGCGTCAAGATCGAGATCGTCACCCAGAACACGATCGCATGAACGGCGCCCAGCACGAAATAGGCCGGGGCGCCGTACCAGGTGCGCATCTCGAGGTCCATGAGCCGCATCCCGATCGTGGCGGAGGCGGGGCCGCTGAGCGTAGCGCCGCAATAGACCAGCGCCCAGATGATGCTGCCCGGATAGAGCAGCCAGAACAGCGCCCAGCCGAGCAGGAACGTCACCAGGCCGAGGAAGAAGATGAGCACGGCCGCGAACGCGACCGGCAGCATGACGATGAAGACATCGATGGTGAAGGCGATGAGCCGACGTGCCAACACGCCCTGGAACAGCTCCGGATTGGCCGCCGGGTCATAGGCATGCGGCTTGAGATCGATCGACACCGCGATCCCTCTGGGTCGGCCGTTGGTCATGAAATCCTCTCGATCCCGAGGGAGATGGCGAAGGCGGCGCGCTGGCGCAAGAGGGCGGGACGTTCCAGAGCGTGCATGTTTCCCCAGCTGGCTTGCGGGCCGCTCAGCAGGCGCTTCCGGTTTGGGTCGGCGCGCGACATGATCAGGACGGGTCGGCGAATCACCGGCAGGAGCGGGCCTTGCGCGAGAAGGAACTTCGTATCGCACTCGTCTGTTCCGGCGGGGTCTCGCTCGCCGTCTACATGCACGGGATGACCAAGGAGATTTTGAACCTCGTGCGCGCCTCGAGCGCGCTGCACCGGATCGCCGACCGCAGCGCGCGCGCCAGCGCCGCGTTCCTCCCGCCCACGGGCCAGGCCGAATACGATACCGAGCAGGTCTATTTCGAGCTGCTGCGCGACATCGGCCGCGCGGTGGAGCTGCGCGTCGTGGTCGATGTCATCGCCGGCGCGTCGGCCGGCGGCATCAACGGCACCATGCTGGCACGCGCTCTCAGTCACGACCTGCCCATGGGATCGCTGCGCGACCTGTGGCTCGACAATGCCGACATCGCCATCCTGCTGGCGCCCGATGCGCGGGCGGGAAGCTGGAGCAAATGGTTCATCAAGCCGCTGATCTGGGCGGCGGCGAAGACCGGCATGCTGCAGGCGGTCAAGGATTCGGAGGTGCGGCAGAAGCTGTCTTTGTTCGTGCGCTCGCGCTGGTTCAGGCCGCCGCTCGACGGGCCGCTCATGACGGCGCTGATGTACGACGCGGTCACCTCGATGGGTCCCGGCCGGCCCGGCGCCTCGCTGCTGCCGTCCGGCCACACCCTCGACCTGTTCGTGACGCTCGTCGACTATTACGGCTACCGCCAGCTCGTTCAAATCCACGATCCGCCGCTCATTCACGAGCTTGAGCACCATCACGTGCTTCGCTTCACCTATCGACGCCGCCCCAATGGCGAGGTCGAAAGCGATTTCGCGCTGGACAACGCCGCGGGCCTCGCCTTTGCGGCACGCGCGACGTCGTCCTTCCCGGGCGCCTTTCCGCCCGCCCAGATCCTGGAAATGGACGAGCTCCTCGCGCAGCGGCAGGCGGAATGGCCGCGGCGTGCCGCGTTCATCAGCCGGGAGTTCGATCAGCAGCTGCAGGCTGGCGTTGATCCGGTCACGGCGTCCTTCATCGACGGCGCGGTCCTCAACAATCGTCCGTTCCAGATTGCGATCTCCGCGATCCACGGCCGGCCCGCCTTTCGCCAGGTCGACCGTCGGCTGGTCTATATCGAGCCGCACCCGGCCGCGCCGGTCGCGGCCGCGCATCTTTCGGTACCGGGCTTTTTTGCTACCTTGCGCGGGGCGATGTCGGATATTCCAAGCTCTCAGCCGGTCGCCGACGAGCTGAGCTGGATCATCGATTTCAACGAGCGGGTGCGGCGGCTGCGGGCCATCATCGACAGCGCTCGCCCGCATGTCAGCGAATTGGTCGCCAAGGTCGTGACCGCGGCCTTCGACCGGCCGATCGCGACGCACGAGCTTCGCGCCTGGCGCGAGCAGGTCAACGACCAGGTCGCGCGCGACGCGGGCTTTGCCTACCAGGCCTATGTCCGGCTCAAGCTCGCCTCGGTGCGCGCCTTCGGCGCCCAATTGATCGTCAAGCTGCGCGGTGGGCATGCCCAATCGCCGCTCGCGCGCGTGGTCGCCGAGATCATCGACGCCTGGGCGCTCGCCAAGGGGATCGTCTACGAGCGGGCCGACAGCGCCGCGCTCGAGTTCGAGACCGCGACCACGGACCACTTCCCCGCCTGGGTGAGCTACCTCCTGGCATTCGATGTGAAATATCGCGAGCGCCGGCTCCACTTCCTGATCGAGGGGCAGAACCGCCTTTACGGATTGCTCGATCAGGAACGCTTCAACGGCCTCGATCCGCGGGTGGTCGATCGGTTGAAGCGGGAATTCTACCTGCGGCTCGATGCGCTGCGTCAGCGCGAGGACCCCGCCTACTACAGCCAAGCGACGCGCGACCTCATTGCCGAGGTTTTCCCGACGGTGCCGTCGGCCAGCGAGGTCAGGAACCTGCACGCCTACGCGGCGTCATTCGTGAAGGCCAATGTCGAGAAGATCGATCGCCTGATTGCGCAGCTCGCCGCCGAGATCGATCTCAATGCGAGCACGCGCGAGCTCGACGATCTGTTGGCGGCCCTCGACCCGCGGGACTGGCATCCCGACGCCCGTCGCGAGGTGCTGATCAATTACCTGGGCTTCCCGTTCTGGGACGTATTGGCCCTGCCGGTGACCAGCGGGCGGGAGATGGGCGAGCTCAACGAAATCCTGGTGGACCGCATCAGCCCGCAGGACGTGCAGACGCTGCAAGGCTTCCAGGGGATCGAGAGCCTGCGCGGCATCGGTTTCGGCCATTTCGCGGCCTTCTTCTCGCGCGCCTATCGCGAGAACGACTATCTCCTGGGTCGGCTGCACGCCGCCGACCGGCTGATCGAGATCGTCTGTGACTCGGCCGGAATGGACGGCACGAACGAACAGATCAACAAGACGGCTTACAAAAAGAAGGCCTTCACTAGCATTCTCGATTCCGAGGAGAAGCATCTGCGCCACAGCAAGGAGCTCATCGATGCGCTGCGGCGCTGCGTCGCCGGCATCTAGGGCATGCTACGCTGGTCCCTGCTAGGTCGCCGCGGGAGGTGGATGTGCCGTTGCCCTCGATTACCGCCGGATATCTCGCCGTTCTCGCGCTGCTCTACGCGGCGCTTGGTCTTCACGTCGTGCGTCTGCGCAGAAGAAATCGCGCTGGCTTCGGCGACGGCGGAAACGCCGATCTTCGCAGTGCGATCCGTGCGCATGCGCATTTTGCGGAGTACGTGCCCATCATCGTGCTGATGGCCGGCATGCTTGAAATCTCCGGTTGCCGGCCGCGAGGATGCATGTGTTGTTGGGGGCGCTTCTGGTTGCGCGGCTGCTCCATCCGTTCGGCATGTATGCCAAGCCGCAGATGCTGCAATTTCGCATTTGCCGCGTCGGCGGCATGGTGATCACGACCGCCGTGATGGTGACCTGCGCGGTGCTTATCCTGTCGCGGCTTTTGCCGAGCGGATAGTCGCCGTGGCAGCCGCATCCAACGCAAGGCGTGCGCGATGCGTGCCGTTCATGCCCGCAGGCGCGCGATCAGGCGCATCGCATTGTCGCTTTCGATCGCCTTGAGGTCGGCCGCCGCCAATCCGACCTTGCTCAGGTCGGAGACATTTTCGATGACGGACACGTAGGGATAGTCGCTGCCGAACAGGACCTGGGAGACCGGCACATATTTGAGCAGTGCCGCCATGTTGGGTGCATAGGCCGCATTGGCGGTCTCGTAGTAGAGGCGCTTGAGCTCGAAATCGATGCCGTCGGGAAGCGAATCGGCGCCGCTCTTGAGAATCTTGGTCAGCGCGTTGATGCGTCCAGCCAGCATCGGAACGGCGCCGCCCGCGTGGGACAATATCCAGCGGATGTCGCGCGTGCGCGTGAAGGTCGCGCTGAGCAGAAGGCTCATGACCGCGCGATTGGTGTCCTGCGGATACTCGATGAAGGGGGCCGGCACGTTGGGCATGAGATTGCCGCAACATTGCGGTGCCAGCGGGTGGACATAGACGATCGCCTTGCGGCGATTGAGCTCGTCCATCACCGGCTTGAAATCGGGATGTCCCAGCCATTTGTCGCCGTAGCTGGTGTTGAGCCCGATGCCGTCGGCCTTGAGCACGTCGAGCGCGTATTCGATTTCCTTCAACGTGCCTTCGACGTCGGGCATCGGCATGAACGCGAACAGGCCGAAGCGGCCCGGGTGATCCTTCATGGTCTCGCCGACATATTCGTTGATCAGGCGGGCGAGGTGACGCGCCGGCTCGGCCGCGAGGTCCGGCAGGTTGAGACCCGAGGGCAGCGACAGGATCGCCGTGGCGACGCCGCCGCGATCCATCTGGTCGAGGCTGGCTTCGAGCTTCCAGTTCTGCACCACCGGGATATTGCGTATGCCCGCCTTCTGCCAGGCGTCCAGCAGGAATTGCGGAAAGAAGTGATGGTGCACGTCGACGCGGTGCGGCTGCGCCGGCGCGGGCGGCGGAGGAGCGCCCTGCGCCAGGACCGACGGCGCCGGTAGCGCCGCCGCCGCGCCGAACGCGCCGAGGGTCTTGAGGAAAGCGCGGCGCGAGCCGCAATCGCAACGGGCGGCACTGCAGGCGCGTATGGATCGGGCGCTGTCGCGATCGATCGGGTCGCACCTCATTTTCATTTTGCTCCCAGAAGCCCACCCCGGCGGCGGGGCCGGGCAAGCCGTTGGTCATGCCGAGATCATTTGAGCTTCTCGGCCACGCGCGGGGCAAAATAGGTCAGCACCCCGCAGGCGCCGGCGCGCTTGAAGGCGATCAGGCTTTCCATCATCGCCTTGTCCCCATCGAGCCAGCCGTTCTGGGCCGCCGCCATGATCATCGCGTATTCGCCCGACACCTGATAGGCGAATGTCGGCATGCCGAAGGCGTCCTTGATGCGGCGCAGAATATCGAGATAGGGCATTCCCGGCTTCACCATCACCATGTCGGCGCCCTCCGCGATGTCGAGCTCGACCTCGCGCAGCGCCTCGTCGGAATTGGCCGCGTCCATCTGATAGGTGCGCTTGTCGCCGACGAGCGTCGCGCTCGAGCCGACCGCATCGCGGAACGGGCCGTAGAAGGCCGAGGCGTATTTTGCCGCATAGGCCATGATCGACACGTCCGTGAACGAAGCCTGATCGAGCGCGTCGCGGATCGCGCCGACGCGGCCGTCCATCATGTCGGAGGGGGCGATGATGTCGGCCCCCGCCTCGGCCTCGACCAGGGCCTGCTTGGTCAGCATCTCGACGGTCTCGTCGTTGGCGATCACGCCGTCGCGCAAGAGCCCGTCATGGCCGTGGCTGGTATACGGGTCGAGCGCCACGTCACAGAGGATTCCGATCTCCGGCACCGCCTTCTTGATCGCGCGGACCGCGCGGCACACCAGATTTTCCGGATTGAGCGCCTCGGTGCCGTCGTGATCGCGCAGGTCCGGGTCCGTGTAGGGGAACAGCGCGAGGCATGGAATCTCGAGCTTGGCGGCGCGCTCGGCCGCCCGCACCGCCTGGTCGATCGAGAGTCGCTCGACCCCCGGCATCGAGGCGATGGCGGCACCGGTGCCGTCGGCCACGAACAGCGGCCAGATCAAATCGTCCACCGTCAGCACGTTCTCGCGGAGCAGGCGGCGCGTCCACTCAGTCTTGCGGTTGCGGCGCGGTCGCGTGGGGAGGTCGAGCCGCGGCTCCGCCTTGGCGGGCGCCGCCGCCGTGACGGGGCTGATCCGGGCCTTGGCCTCGATGGGTCGGCCATATTTGATAGCCATTGATGCACTCCGGGCAGACGAAGCGTCTTTTTAGCTGTTCCGGGACCGGCTTGCCACTGGCTCGCGCGCGCTCCGCCCCGCGTCACATTGACGGGCCTCGCGCGCCCTTCTATCGGTCTGCCGGCGGCGATCGACCGCTCTGGCGGCCTGCGCGGCTGCCGCCCGACGCTCGCAACCGGTGTGTACAGCCCGCATGGCAGCGGATTCTCCCGAAGTCCTGTTCGAGCGCCGCGGCGCAGCCGGGATCGTCACCCTCAATCGTCCCCAGGCGCTTAATGCCGTTACGCTTGCCATGGTGGGCGCGCTCACCCATCAGTTGACCGAATGGGAACGCGATGGCGCCGTGACCCGCGTGATCGTCACCGCGGCCGGCGACCGCGCCTTCTCCGCCGGCGGCGATCTGCGCGCGCTGTTCGATCTCGGACGCGGCCGCCATTACCAGGCCGCGTTGACCTATTGGCGCACCGAATATGCGCTCAACGCCTTGATCAAGCGCTATCGCAAGCCCTATGTGGCCTTGATCGACGGTATCGTCATGGGCGGAGGCGCCGGCATCTCGATTCACGGGTCCCATCGGGTAGCAGGCGACCGCTTTGTCTTCGCCATGCCGGAGGTCGGCATCGGCTTCTTTCCCGACGTCGGGGCAACCTGGTTTCTGCCGCGCCTGCCGGGCGAGCTCGGTCTCTATTTGGCGCTGACCGGGGAACGGCTCGGCCCGGGCGAGGGCGTGGTGTCAGGAGTGGCCACGCATCGGGTCGCTTCCGAGCGCTTCCCCGATCTCCTCGAAGCGCTCTGCGGCAACGTGTCGGTCGACGCGGTGCTCGGCGCGTTCGCCGAGCCGGCCGGGCAGGGACCCTTTTCGGCCCGCCGCGCAGCCATCGACCGCCTGTTCGCGGGCGACAGCGTCGAGGGCATCCTGGCCAGGCTCGACGCGGAAGCAGCCGGCGCGCACAGCGAGGCCGACTTCGCGCGTGCCGCCGCGGCCTCGATCCGCTTGAAGTCGCCGACCAGCCTCAAGATCGCGCTGGCGCAGCTGCGGCGCGGTCGCAGCCTTGATTTCGCCGAGTGCATGCGCACTGAATTCCGCATAGTCTCGCGCCTGCTGCGCGAGCACGATCTCTACGAAGGGATACGATCGGTGATCATCGACAAGGATCAGGCGCCGCGCTGGCAGCCGTCCTCGCTGGAGGCGGTCAGCAGCCGCGAGGTGGAGCGCTATTTCGAGCCGCAGCCGGATGAGCTCGCGCTGCCATGAGCGAGCCGGCGATCGACGAGGAAGCGCAGGCCCTCGAGCCCGTGCATGCCGGCTCGGGCGAGCCGACAGGCGAGATCTGGGCGACGCGGCTCGTGATTTTCCTGCGCGTGATGGCGGGCGCCGCCCTTCTCAAGGGCCTCTACTATTGGGCTATCGTCTGCGGCGTCGGCGCGCCCTCACCGACGGGCTTCGATTCCTACACCATGCCCTATCAGTCCGCGACCGTGTTCTTCGCGGTGATCGATCTGGTTGCGGCGGTCGGGCTGTGGCTTGCGGCGCCCTGGGGCGCGGTGGTGTGGCTCACCTCGGTCATCTCGATGGCGGCCGTGGAGGCGCTGTTCCCGCAAATCTATGGTGGACGCATGTGGGTCATTCTGGTCGAGCTGGCGCTGCTCGGCATCTATCTGTCGCTTGCGCTCCTGTCGGCGCGCGAACACGCGCCCTAACCTTAGAAATCCAGAGCGGATCGTCACCTTCATGATCATCGATTTCCAACAACATTACACGCCACCTGAGCTCCTCGAGGAGCGCGGCGCCGTTGCGGCGCGGCTGGATGAAAACGGCAATCCCAATTATCTGCTCAATCCGTTGCTCGCCGATCTCGAGGCCCATGTGCGGATGATGGATCATGCCGGCATCGACGCCGGCGTCTTGTCCTGCGGCGCCGGCTTCGATCAACCGGACGCCGCGACCTGCGCCCTGATCAACGACCGGATCAAGCAGGCGGTCGACGATCATCCGGGCCGTTTCATCGGGCTCGCGCATGTCCCGGCCCTGAAGCCGGGCGATGCGGCGCGGGAACTGAAGCGATGCGCGGTCGATCTCGGCTTTCCGGGCGTGGTCGTCGCCTCGGAACTGCAGGGCCAGGCGCTGGACGCCGAGAGCTTG
>DATDGG010000522.1:0-6403 GCA_036522235.1 Xanthobacteraceae bacterium | reverse complement strand
CAGCTCGACGTCCTTGAGCAAGGTCACCACATGGCGGGCGCCCGTTTGCTTGACGGTCTCATGCAGGCGGGAAAGGGAGCAGACGTGAATCATGGCGACCTTTTGGTTTCTAGCACTCGATATATGACGCTTGCTGTCGGTATCAAAGCTTTTGAGGATGATCAACGGCCTGACCGCTCGCCTGTGCGGGCATTTTGCGAAGGACTGGATTCCCGCTTTCGCGGCAATGACCGGAAGGCGAGAGCTACACCCCAACCAGTCGGGCGAAGCGCTCCAGATAGCGCGCTTGCGCCACGGTGGCGGGCCAGGGCGTGAGATAGTCCCGCTCGAGCGCCGCGGACAGGCGCGGCGCGCTGCCGAAGAAGCGATGCGCCTCGGCCTTGGCGAAGCCGGCGAGCCGTGTCGCCTCGAGATAGGCGGCCGCGCGGTCCGCCACCTTGATCATCGCCTCGAGTTCCGGCGGCAGCACCGCCGGCAAGCCGAAGCGCAGGTGGATTGCCGTCAGCAGGCGCGCCTCCACGCTCTTGTAGGCATCGCCGATGACCGCCTTGAACGGCGAGATCATGTCGCCGATCACGTATTCGGGGGCATCGTGCAGCAGCGCGGCCAGACGATGCGTTGCGCTCAGGCGGACGCGTTGCCTGGCGATGGTCTCGACCAGGAGCGAATGCTGCGCAACCGAAAAGATATGCGCGCCTTCGGTCTGGCCGTTCCAGCGCGCGACCCGCGCCAGCCCGTGGGCGATATCCGCCATCTCGATATCGAGCGGGGAGGGATCGAGAAGGTCGAGCCGGCGTCCCGACAGCATGCGCTGCCAGGCGCGCGGCGCCGCGCGCACGTTCAGGCGCTGGTTCAGGCTTTTGGCTTGGCGGGCCGTCATGGCTTGGCGGCGAGTTTTGCGCAGGCCGCGTGGCGGTGACAGGTCACCAGATGGTCGTTGACCATGCCGACCGCCTGCATGAACGCATACACGATGGTCGGTCCGCAGAACTTGAAGCCGCGGCGGGCGAGCTCCTTGGAAATCTGCCGCGACAATGCGGTCTCGGGCGGGACCTGCTTGGTGCTGCGGAACTTGTTGGTCTTCGGCTCCCCGTCCAGGAAGTCCCACAGCAGGCGCGAGAAACCCTGCTCCTTTTCCATGATTTCGAGATAGGCGCGCGCCGACAGCACGCTGCCTTCGATCTTCAAGCGGTTGCGCACGATGCCTTCGTCGGCCATCAGCCGCGCGACCTTCTTTGGCGTATAGCGGGCGATCTTCTCGGGCGCGAAATCGTCGAAGGCGCGGCGGAAATTGTCGCGCTTGCGCAGGATGGTGATCCAGGAGAGCCCGGCCTGGAAGCCGTCCAGCAAGAGCTTCTCGAACAGCGCGCGGTCGTCGAATTCCGGCACCCCCCATTCGTCGTCGTGATAGGCCACATAGAGCGGGTCCTGCTGCGGCCACGGGCAACGGCGCAGCCCATCGGGATGGAGGAGCGCGGTGCTCATGGGGCAGCCTTTGGATCTAGCACCGGCTGGGGATCGCCCGGGAACGCAAAGCGCGCCCAGGTGGGCTTGACCGGCCGCAGCTGCGTCCCCTGCGCCTGCAGCGCGAGACCGCTCGCCATCGCCTCCGCGACCCGGTCGAGGCGCAGCGCCGCGAGCCCGCTGTCGTTCACGGCCGAGCCCATGACGCCGACCGGCTTGCCGGCGGCCGTGATCGCGGTGCCCACCGGGGGCACCGCTCCGCCGAGCGCAACCTGGACCACGCGGGTGCGCGCGGAGCCGCGATGCTCCATGCGCGACACGACCTCCTGGCCGACGAAGCAGCCTTTGTCGAAATCGACGCCGTTGAGCTGGTCCATGTCGGCCTCATGCGGGAAGGCGTCGCCATACACGAAATCGAGGCCGCCCGCGGGGACGCCGAGCCTGATCCGATGCGCCTCATAGGCGGCGGCATCCGTCAGCTCGGCCCCGAAGGCCGCTGCTGCGTCGGCGGGCTGGGGCGGCGAGATACAGCGCAGGCCCAATTCTGGAATGCGCGGGTCCGGATAGCACACGCCCCAATGAGCGGGAGCAGCGCCGTCCCAGATCGCCATGACGCCGACGATATCGGACACATCCTCGATAGCGATCTTTGCGCGCAGCTTATAGAAGCCCAGGCGCTCGACCAGTGCGGTCGCGTGCGCGCGTGGGCAATCGAGGTAGAAATCCTCGCCGGTGGCGAGATCCGCATCCACGATGATGAAATCCACGATGATCTTGCCTTGCGGCGTGAGCAGCGCCGCGAAACGGGGGCTTTGCTCGCTCACCTTGCCGACATCGGCGGTCACAAGCCCATTGAGGAACTTGCGGGCATCCTTGCCGCCGAGCTTGACGACGCCGCGATCGGGGAGAAGCGCTGCCTTCATGACGAGTCCCTGCCTCCTGCCCGCAGAAACCTAAGGTGCTTCAAGAGCTTCCTCAAGGGAACTCTGGTTCAGCTAAAGTTTTCAGGCGAGGGGCTCGCCGCAGGTCAATCGCGGACACAGATGCTATCATGTTAGCGTAGTCGCGCGGCAGCCGGGGGCGATTCGGTGAGCGGCGATTTCGTTTCGGTGCGGATACTTGCGGTCGGGGCCTCCGGCCCGGACGGGGAGCTGCTGCGCCAGGGCGCCACGCTCGCTGCCATTCAGGCTTTCTCCCACGCCGCCACCGCGGCGCAAGCGCGTGCGGCGCTCGGCGAAAACAATGTCGATATCGTGCTCATCGATTCCGCCATGGTGGAGCGGGACATGCGGGAGGTCTTCGCGGCCGTCCGTGCGGCGCGGGGTCCGCCGTCCGTCGTTCTGGTCGCCCCGACCAGGGAGGAGGCGGCCGATCTCGCCGCCATCGGGGTCGCCGATGCGATCGCGGTCAAGCCGGCAAAGCCTCCGGACGCCAAGGCGCTGATCGAAGGCTCTGTCCGCCTGAAAGTGCCGAGCCGTGTGCTGGTGGTCGACGATTCGGCCACCATGCGCACCATTGTGCGCAAGATTCTGGGCAATTGTCGCTTCCCGCTCGATGTTTCCGAAGCCGCCGAGGGCGTCGACGCGCTCAAGCAGATCGGCGCCGGCAAGTTCGATCTCATTCTTCTCGACTACAACATGCCGGGATTGGACGGCTTGGAAATGCTGGCTGAGATAAAGCGGCAACATCCGCGGCTGGGCGTGGTGATGATCACGTCCGCGCCAGACGATACGCTCGCCGCGCGTGCCCGCGAAGCCGGTGCCGCCGGCTTCCTGAAGAAGCCGTTCTATCCCGCAGATATCGATGCGCTGCTTTACGTGCTCTATGGCCTGCGGCCAGGGGGCGGTAATCAGTAATCAGCAAGTCAGCAAGTCAGCAATCAGCAATCAGCAATCAGCAATCAGAGGGAGAGCCCAATGCTCATCTGATTACTGACATCTGATTACTGATCACTGGAGAGGAAATAGCGCCACGCGCCGTCGGGCCCGATGCCGACCTGATAGAAGAGGTAGCGTCCGCGTTCGAGCATGCCCTTGTAGTCGGCGCCGGTGACGACCTGGAACAGCTCGACTTTCTGCGCCGGCGTCAGCGACCGGATCGGGAGGCGGGCAAAATAGGGCCATACATACATTTCCTGCGGCGTGCCCGCCTCGGTGCGGGCCGGCTCGGTCTCCAGGATGGTGATCAGGATCGACAGGATCTCGACGCCGTCGGAATCCGGATAGATCTCTTTCCAATAGGCGGTCGGGTCCTGCTTCTGGGTGTGGGTGAAGGCCGGCATGTCGCCGCCCGCCTGCATCAGGGCGACGAGCTTTTGTAGGTCGCCGGTGCGGGCGGTCGCCAGGATGCGCTCGCGCGTGCGCAGCACCGCCGGCGGCAGGAGCGTGAGACCGGCTTCCGCGCCGGCGCCCTTCGGGGTGGCGGCCGCCGCCGCGCCGGCCACGGCTTGGGTTGCGGCTTGGTTCGCGGCTTGGGGCTCGCCGGGGTGGGCATTCGCCTTGCCGTCCGCGGCGGGCGGGACGAACTGATTGGCGGTCGGGGGCGTGATCGCGGCGGCTGGCGGCCTGATGGTCTCGGTGCGCACCTTGAGCTGCGCCACCGCGCCGCCAACCCCTGAGAGCGTTGCGACGAGCGCCATCAGGACGAAGATCAGGCCGGTGGAAGCGCGGACGGGCATAGCGAATCAGGGGTCAGTGATCAGTAGTCAGATATCAGAAATCAGTGCGGTTGGGCACGCGCCCTTTCTGATCACTGATTCCTGGTTCGGAGCGAGAACTCGCCGTTGCGGATGCGCACCGCCAGGCCCTCGGCAAAGCGCGCGGCCGGCTCCTCGCCGTAGGTGGCGACGAATTCGGCAAAAGCCGCGAACAAGCAGGCCTGCGCCAGGCAATCCCCGTCGATGCCGTCGAGGCGCGCCTCCGCCCAGGCTTCGTGCAGATAGCCGAGCGCAGCTTGCTTCTGCTCGTGTTCCGGAGGAGACGCCGAAGCTTGGATCGCCTGCGTGGTCATGCGGAGCATTCAATGTGAGGGCGGCGCCGGCGGGCGTGGCCCGGAGTAGATACGCCAAATTAACACGCGCTCGCCGCCTGCCTAGCCACAACTTTAGGAAAGGTTAACGGGGGTCAGTTGGCGTAGCGCGCCGTCACCTCGCGGGCGATCTTGGAGCCCTCGTCGAGATACCGGCGGATGACCAGGTCGGCCGCGGGCGTGCAGGCCCGGTAGCTCTGCTGGAAGATGCGAAAGCCGCGATTGAAGGCCGCCACCATGCGGCTGCGGCGGTCGCCGGTCGGGGCCTCGGCGTCGACCAGGGCTTGCATCTGGTTGCGCCACTTTTGCCCTTCATTGGCGCCGCAGATTCCGCGCAGGTAATGGAGTGCGCCGAGGATTTCGGCGAGCCGCTGCAGGTTGGCGTCATAAGGCGCGGGCGTCTCCTGCCCGGATGCGGGCAGGCCGGCACCGAGAAAGCCGAGCAAGGCCAATATCAAGATGCGGCGCGCCATGATGGGTCGGCGGGATTCCGGGTGATGGGACAAGTCTTGTGGGATAGGCCGGCGCGCCGCGCGTGGCAAGCTATTCACCCGGCCTCCTGCAGGCGCTTGAACGCTGCTGCCACGATCTCGGCCAGACCTGGCGTGGTCGGCAATCCGGCGAGCGCGGGCGGATCGAGCCAGCGCGCTTCCGAAAGCTCCTCGTTCAGGCGCGCCTCGCCGGCGAGCCAGCGCGCCGCAAACGGCAGGATGACGAAGTGGCGCTCGACCCGCTGCTCGCCGTCGCGCATGATGGTCTCGCGAAAGCCGGCGAGGCCGACCGGCTCGATGGTGAGGCTCGTCTCCTCGCGCACCTCGCGGATGACGGCCTGCTGCAAGGTCTCGCCGATCTCGACCACGCCGCCCGGCAGGCTGAACAGCCCCTCCGCCGGGGCGCGTGCCCGCCGCACCAGCAGGACCTGTCCGGCCCGCACGATGGCGGCGCTCACCGCCAGAAAGGGGCGCTCGGGGTAGGATCTCGCGTCGGCCACGATTATCTAAGCTCCGCTATGGATCGGGTTAGTTGAGCCTGCCTTACCCCGGCGCAGGCTAGCAAGAGAGACACAAGAACCACAAATGTGCGGACGCTATGCCATCACCACGGCGCCGGAGGCGATGCGGCGCTTGTTCGGCTATCCGGAGCAGCCGAATTTCCCGCCGCGCTATAACGTCGCTCCGACCCAGCCGGTGCCGATCGTGCGCGTCAGCCAGGGCAAGCGGCAATTCGCGCTGATGCGCTGGGGACTGATCCCGGCCTGGGTGAAGGATCCGCGGAGGTTCGCGCTGCTGCATCTCGGGCGCAGCGAATCGGTGAACGAGAAGCCGGCTTTTCGCAACGCCATGAAACGGCGGCGCTGCCTGGTGCCGGCCGATGGATTCTACGAATGGACCGAGCGCGGCGAGCCAAAGCGGCCTTTCTTCGTCAAACAGAAGTCCGGCGAGCCGATCGCGTTCGCGGGCCTGTGGGAGACCTGGATGGGGCCGAACGGGGAGGAGGTCGAGAGCGTCGCCATCATCACGACGCCGGCCAACCAGATGCTGAGCGCGATCGCCGAGCGCATGCCGGCGATCCTGCCGCCGCAAGCCTTCGAGCTGTGGCTCGACTGCGCCGGCGTCGATAGCGAGACCGCGGCCGCGTTCCTTCTGCCGGCGCCCGAGGCGCCGCTCGAAGCCCATGAGGTCTCCACCGCAGTCAACCGCGCCGCCAATGACGGCCCGGAATTGATCCTGCCGGTCGCGGCGTCGGAGGTGGTGGCGCAGCCGCCCGCGAGCCCCGCCAAGCGCTCGCGCAAGCCCAAGCCCGACGACCGGCAGACGTCGTTGTTTTGAGGCGCGCCCGCAACTCGCTCGGTGTGGCGAAGACGCGCTTGAACCTCAATCGCCGGAGCCCCTCTCCCCACCCTCTCCCCTAC
>DATDGG010000521.1:0-2247 GCA_036522235.1 Xanthobacteraceae bacterium | reverse complement strand
GGACACAATGGCGAAACTGAGCATGCCGGCTGAAACGGCGGCGACCCTTCGGGTGCCCCACAATGAGCACATTCGCATTGGAGCTTATGGACATCTTGTGTGCGCGAAGGGGCGCAAATCATTAAATTTTCGTAACTACTCACCGCTTTTTCCACCAATGATCAGCAGGTGGCGGACTCGGAGCGGATCATCAGAGCGTCGCTGATGGCGGCGAGGGGGCTTCGGCCGTTGAGGCGGCCGGTTGCGACAATTGAGCAGAGATCGGCGTAGACCTTGGCGCCCCAGTCGGACCTGAAGCCGTTGGTCACCTTCCGGAAGATGACGGAAGGCCGTAGGGCCCGCTCGCTGACGTTGTTGGTCGGCTCGATGTCGCGGCGCGTCAGGAAAACGAGCAGCTTGTCGCTGGCATCGACGAAAATGGCGTCTCGCAGATGGCGCCCTTCGGGGTCGGTCGGCTTGAGCTTGAGCAGACGGTCGAGTTCGCGCGCGAGTGTGCGCGCATAGGCCTTGATGGTGGCATCGGCGAGATCGGGCCGCCGGCGGCCGATCTCGCAGGCGCGCTGCAGGAACGTCTTGAACGCCGGGGCGAACGTATCCATTCGGTGAAGGCCGCGGTGGCGTGTAGGTCCGATCGAGGCCAAAGCGTGATGTTGAAGCTGGACTAGATCGCAAAGGAATTGTGGGTCTCCCGGTGCATATGGAGGTTTTAACTGTGCACCAGGTGGGATACGGTTTCCGGTGGGGCCAGCTGCCACATTAGCCGGGAGCCTACCGATGCGTGAAGGGCAGGAAAAAGCCACTCGTGCCCGCAGTACCCTAGCGGCATGCGGGATCGAGGTAGGCACAGACTTTCGAGCGTTGAGCAGTTCGCAGATCAATACGCTACTTGGCTATGCAGAGCAGCATCGGCTCGATAAATATGGCCCTACGAGCAAATATCGGATGCCGCTGAGTCCCGATCTGCAATCTTTCTATGATCTACTGCAGCGCCGCGCAATGTACCGGCTTCGTCCGGGCAGTAGCATCTCAGAGGAAGCCGCCAAACGATCTGCCACGGTCAGGCAGCGCGGTCGACGAGGATTGGAAGGCGCCAGTTCCAAGGCAGCAGCGCGGCCAGCTCGGTGATCTTGTGATCAGCGATGCGGGCGAGCACATCGGCAAGCCAGGCCTGAGGATCGATGTCGTTGAGCTTGGCCGTTTGGATGAGCGTCAACATGACCGCGGCGCGCTCGCCACCACGGTCCGAGCCGGCGAAGAGCCATGATTTTCTGCCGAGAGCAATCCCGCGCAGTTCGCGCTCGGCCGCGTTGTTGCTCAGGCAGATGCGGCCGTCGTCGAGGAAGCGCGTAAACACGTCGATGCGCTTGAGCATGTAATCCATCGCCTTGGCGACTTCGTTGTGGCGCGAAAGCTTGCCTCGCTCCCGTTTCATCCAATCGATGAGATCGTGTACCAACGGCGCGATGTCTTTGCGCCGCGCGGCCACGCGCTGCTCAGGCGAGGAGCCGTTGATTGAGCGCTCCAACGCGAAGATGGCATCGAACTTCTGCACCGCCTCGAAAGCGATCGGCGAGATCGTCGCGGGTTTTCCCTTACGTGCCTTCGAGGCGATGTCGGCAAGCTCGAACAGCTTGCGTCGCGCATGCGCCCAGCAGCCGGCTTCCGTGATCGGTCCGCCCTTGCGGTCTGCCGCGTAGAGCCCATTGAACCCGGCATAGGCATCGGCTTGAAGGATCCCGCAATAGCCGGCAAGATGCCGCTCGGGATGGATGCTGGTTCGATCCGGCGAATAGAAGAACACGGCAGCAGGCGGCGCGTCACCGCCGAACGGGCGATCGTCACGCACATAGGTCCAAATTCGTCCGGTGCGGCACTTGCCCCGCGCCAACACCGGCACGGTGGTGTCGTCGCCATGAAGGCGCTCGGCAGCGAAGACGTGCGCCTTGATGAGTTCATGCAGCGGCATCAACGTCGCCGCGCAGGCGCCGACATGATCCGCCATGGTCGAGAGCGACAGCGCGATCCCCTCGCGCGCATATTGCTCGCTCTGCCGATTGAGCGGCTGATGGTTGGCATACTTCTCCACCAGCATCATCGCCAAGAGGCTCGGGCCCGCAAAGCCGCGCGCGATCGCGTGGAACGGCGCCGGCGGCTGCGTGATCGTCTCGCACGACCGGCAGCTGAACTTCTCCCGCACATGCTCGGTCACGAACCATTGCCGCGGAACGACATCGAGCGTCTCGGTGA
>DATDGG010000520.1:0-14965 GCA_036522235.1 Xanthobacteraceae bacterium | reverse complement strand
GCAGGGCGGCCCTCGCGCGGGATGATGGCAAACGCAAGCGGCAGCGGCGTGTGCGGCACGTCGCAGCCGCGAATATTGAAGGTCCAGGCCACGCAATGCGGATCGGAAACCACCAACGCGTCCGCCTTGAGCTTGCCGATCTCGGGGCGGATGCGCGCGAGCTTGGTCGCCGCCGCCTCGCCCGCAAAGGCGATGTCGTGCAGCGCGATGGCGCCGAGCGGCGGCGGCGGACGATCCGGCCAGACCGCGTCGAACAAATCGGGCTCGACCGCGACCAGCGCGGCGGCGGTCGCCGCGCAGGCCTTGGCGAGGCGCTCCACGCTCTCGACGGTGTGCCGCCACGGGTCGTAGCCGAGACGGTCCTCCTTGGTGAGGTTCTTTTCCAGCCACACGTGCGGCGGCGTCTCGCCCAGGTGCTCGACCGCAAACAGCGATTCATCCACCTGCTGGCGCACTTGCAGGGTGTAGCGGCCATCGACGAACAACGCCGCACGGTCCATGAGCACGACCGCGGCGCCGGCCGACCCGGTGAAGCCCGTCAACCAGGCCAGCCGCTCGTCGGCCGCGGGCACATATTCGTTCTGGTGCCGATCGGCGCGCGGCACGATGAAGCCGGTCAGGCCGCGGCGGGCAAGCTCGGTCCGCAGCGCCTTGACGCGCGCCGCGCTCGCCGCCCCCGCCGGAACATCCTCGAACGATTGAAAGCGCGCCTCGAACATCGCCGCACTCTATTGGCCGCGCGGTCGGGCGGCAACGGCCCTACGACGGCGGAGCACCAAGGTGACCCAACCATCGAGACGGATGCGATGCTCGAGCACCAAGCCGTGGGTGCGGTAGGCCGCGAGCGCCGCGCTCGCCTGCGCGACCAGGAGGCCGGAAAGGACCATGCATCCATTCGGGCCGACGAGGCGCGCCAAGGGGCCTGCCATCCGCTTCAGGGGTTCAAGCAGAATATTGGCGAAGGCGAGATCGAACGGTGCGCGCGCGGCGAAAGCTTGTGTCTTGCATCCATCAGCCCGGATAATCTCGACCTGCGGACCTGCGCGATTGTGCCGTGCATTGGCGCGCGCGGCGTGGACCGCCACGGCATCGTTGTCGCTCGCCAGCACGCCCCGCCGCAGCGCCCGCGCGGCCGCGATGGCGAGCACGCCGCTGCCGGTGCCGAGGTCGAGCACCCGCACGTTCGACCGCCTGCCGTTTGGCCAGCGCTTCACCAAGCGGTCGAGCGCGATCAGGCATCCGCGCGTGGTGCCGTGATGGCCGGTCCCGAAGGCGAGCGCAGCCTCGATCTCGATCGCGATGCAATTGGCCGGCACGCGGGCGCGATCGTGGGCGCCATGCACCACGAAGCGGCCGGCCTTGATCGGCGTCAGGCCGGCAAGGCTTGCCGCAACCCAATCGGCGGCTGCGACGGTCTCGAAGACGAGCCCATTGGCGGTCGCGGCGTCCCCCGCCAGCGCCACCAGCGCCCGCACCGCGGTCGCGTTGGGGGCCTCGCGAAAATGCAGCGAAACGGTCCACCGGCCATCCCCGTCCTCCGCGGCCGTAACGACCGCATCGGTGGAGTCGAAACTTTCCCCAAGCGCATCGAGGATGTCGCGCGCTTTGCCTTCGCTGGTCGACACATAGGCGCGGAAGCTCGCACTTGAGGTGGACATGTTTCCCCGCACATCACCGCGCTGCCGCGGCCCCGCATCCAAGCCCGCTTATGGCGCCCTTATGCACAATTGGCCAAGATACAATCCACAAGCATTCTCACCGCTTTGCACACAGGCTTTTCAACCACATTGCCACCCGTAGGGGCGGCCCTTGTGGCCGCCCTCGCCCCCACGAAACGGGAGGGGGTTGGCGGTCATCGACCCGCCGCCGGGGCTTGTGTCGATCGCTGCGAACCGTATCGTGAGCCGGTCGACCGAACCGCACTGTCGAATGGCCGGGAGAACTGGATGACAACCGGATTCAAGCTTGCTGCGCGCCGGCGGGTCCGCTGGTCGGCGCTTTGCGCCGCCCTTGCTTCGGCCCTGCTGTGCCTCAATTCCCCCGGCGCCCACGCCGCCTATCCGGAGCGCAACATCACCCTGATCGTTCCGTTCGCGCCGGGCGGCCCGACCGACATCATTGCACGCATCATTTCGGCGGCCTTCCAGAAGTCGCTCGGCCAGTCGGTCATCGTGGACAATCGCGGCGGCGCGGCCGGCAATATCGGCATGGCGGTGGCGGCGCGGGCGACGCCGGATGGCTATACGCTGCTGCTCACCTCGACCGCGATCGCGGTCAATCCGGCTCTGTTCACCAAGCTCGGCTATGATCCATTCAAGGATTTCGCGCCGATCTCCGAGCTGGTCAACGCCCCCAATGTGGTCGTGGTGCGCCCTGATTCCGGCATCACGTCGCTCGCCGACCTGGTGGCGCGCGCGAAGGCTTCGCCCGGCAGCTTCAACTATGCGAGCCCGGGGGTTGGAACCAAGTCGCACCTGACCGGCGAGGAGCTCAAGCTGCGCGCCGGCATCCAGATGACGCATGTTCCCTATCGGGGGGCCGGCCCCGCCGCGCTCGCGGTGCTCGAAGGCACCACGCAGGTCGGATCGGTGGCGCTGGCGGCAGCGGAATCGATGGTGAAGAGTGGCCAGCTGCGGGCGCTGGCGGTGACCGGCGCCAAGCGCTGGTTCTCGTTGCCCGATGTGCCCACCATGGTCGAGTCCGGCTATCCGGGCTTTGTCTCCGACACGTTCAATGCCTTGTTTGCGCCCGCCGGCACGCCGGCGCCGATCGTGGCCATGCTGGCCAAGGAAAGCCAGGCGTCGCTGCGGACACCTGAAGCCCTCGGGCAGGCGCACAATGCCGGCTTCGAGGTGGTGGCCGGCACCCCTGAACAGCTGACGGCGCGGCTTGCCACCGAGATTCCGGCCGTGAAGGAGCTCGCGGGCCGCATCGGCATCAAGCCCGAATGAAAGCGCAACCATGATCACCCGTCGGCTGCTGCTGGCCCTGACGGCGCTGCTAGCGCTGCCGGTCGGCCGCGGCTTGGCGCAAGATCGGGCCCAAGATCAGGGCCAAGCGCTGCCGTCCCGCACCATCCGGATGGTGGTGGCGTTTCCCCCCGGCGGTCCAACCGATTTCGTCGCCCGCCTGTTGGCCGACAAGCTCAAGGCGCTGCTTGCGCAGAACGTCATTGTCGAAAACCGTGCCGGCGCCAACGGAGCGGTCGGCGCCGAATATGTGGCCCGCGCCGAGCCTGACGGCACGACCTTGTTCTTGACCACGGTCGGCGCGGTGGCGGTTACGCCTCACCTGATGGCGAAGGTCGCGTATGACCCGATCCGGGATTTTGCGCCCATCACGCTCGTGGTTCGCAACACCACCGTCCTGGTCGTCAAGCCTGAGATGCCGGTTGTCTCCGCCCGCGAGCTCGCCGCGCTCGCCGCGCGCGGTCCAGGCAGCATCGCCATCGCGTCGACCGGCTCCGGCAGCATGCCGCACTTGGCGCTCGAGCTCTATCAAGCCGCAGCCGGCGTGAAGTTCCTGCACGTCCCTTATCGGGGCGCCGCGCAGGCCTTGACCGACGTGTTGGGCGCCCAGGTGCAGGGCATGTTCGCCGATACGCTGTTTCTGCTGCCGCAGATCAAGGCCGGCAAGATCCGCCCGCTCGGCGCCGCCTCGGCCAGCCGCAACGCGGCCCTGCCGGACGTGCCGACGCTCGCCGAGCAGGGCTTTGCGGATACCAGCGCGGACAATTGGTACGGCCTGCTGGCGCCGGCCCGCACGCCCGCGGCGGTCATCGGCAAGCTCAACGATGCCGTCACGACCGCACTGGCGGCGCCCGACATGCGCGAGAAGCTCATTGGCTCCGGCGCCATTCCGGCGGCGACCTCGGCGACGGAATTTGCGGCGCTGCTGCGCGACGAGCTCGATCGCTGGGGCCGCGTGATGCGCGAGAAGAACATCAAGGCCGAGGAGTAGGGCGCGAGACCCGGGTCCGAGCCTGAACAAGGAGCCCAATATGGCGGCGCAGTGGAACGAGATCCCCGCACCAACCGGCAAGGAGACGCTGTCGCGGACTTATCCGGCGGGCTTTCGCACGGACGTGATCGACGTTCCGATCGAAACCAACGACCGCGGGCTCGAATACATGATCCGGATGCAGGCCGGGGATACCTTGGTGTATTCCTGGGAAGTGCTGAGCATCGGCGATCCGCAAGCCTTCTACACGGAGTTTCATGGCCATACCGACGCGGCGCCCGGGCAGGCCGGCGATTTGATGTTCTACCAGAAGACGGCAGGCGCGAAGGCGAGCGGCTCCTTGATCGGGCCTTGGCCAGGCATCCATGGTTGGTACTGGCAGAACAAGAGCGGCGGCGCGGTCACGGTGCGCCTGCGCCTGGCGGGGTTCTACGAGCTCATTGCGGGTCAGGCCGGAAAGCCGGCCGAGGAATAGATCGCGCCAAGGCTGCAATCACCGCGGCTTTGGCACATAGCCGAGCTGCCGCGCCGCCAGCGCCAGGTCGCAGCCTTCGCAGTACCGCGAGTCCTTATAGTCGATCCAGTTGTGGGCGTAGATGTTCTCCGCTGCGATGGCGTAGCGTTCCTGCAGGAAGCGCACCAGCACCAACCAGGCCTGCATCTGCTCTGGCGTGACCGGCTTGGTGACATCCGGATAATTACCGATGAACTCGATGCCGATCGTGTTGGTCTTGATGATCGCGTGGTAGGTCGTGGAATTGTCGATGTATTTGTTGTCGTTGCGATTGGCGCCGTCGCCATGGGTCGGGATCGCGCTCTCGGATGCGGCCCAATAGACCGTGCCGTCGGTCTCGACCCACAAGGTCACGCCGCGTTTGGTCGGGTTGGCGGCCTGCGCCAGCGCCGCGGCGCGCGCCGAGCCGGGCGGCCCTTCGGTCTGGTGCGCCAGGATGCTCTTCCACCGGTTGGCCTGGTCAGGGTCGCCGAGCGGGTTGAGGTAGACGAGCTTGAGGCCGGCGACCTGCGGCCGTCCGGGAAGCCGCGCGAGCGCGCTGAGCGTGTCCGGTGGTTGCGCCGTCCCTTGCAGGACCGCGATTTCACGGTCGATGGCCGCGTCGGCGCTGGCGAGCTCGGCTGCGCTCACGGCGCCTGACCCGTCGGGCCGGCCCTTGAGCTCGCGCGCTGCATTGTCGCGCATGACCGCGTAGTCGAGGGTTGCTTGCAGACCGGCAAACTTGAGCCGCGCCGCCAGCTCGCAGCGCGGCACATCGGCCCGGCCGATCTGCGCGCGTGCAATGACTTGCGCCGCGCTTGCCGCCGGCTCGGCAAGCGTTGCGGGTGTCGGATCGAGCAGAAGTGCGGCGATCAAAGAGCCCGCTACGCCCAAGCCGATGCGCATGGGCCGCGCGCGCTTACTTGCCGCGGACAACGTCCTTGTAGGCCGGCTTCTCCGTGAGGAAACCGCGACGCATCATCCAGTCGACCTTTTCCTGGAACTCGGCCGCCTGGTAGCCCTGCACGCCGGTGAGCTCGGGCAGCATGCCGGTCTTGCGCTGCTCGGGCTTGAGATCGCGCAGCAGCTCCTCGCGCGAGCGCTCCTCGTTCTCGCGCAGCCAGGCGACGGCGCGGTTGAGTGCGCGCGTCAGCTTCTGCGCGGTCTCGTCGTCGACGTCCTCGCCGGCCACGATCCCGCCGCGCCAGCGCAGATCGGCGATCTTGCGGCAGCCGGCCTCGGTGGCGCGGCTCACCAGCGGCTCCATCAGGGCTGCGGCCTCAGTGCGGCCGCTCAGCAGCGCGTCGAGCCGGTCATTGGCGTGAACGAGCTTGATGTCGTCGAAGGGCACGCCGGCGGCCTCCATGACCTCGATGGCGGCATAGAACGTGCCCGCGTGCCAGGTCACCGCGATCGGCACATTGCGCAGCTCCGCCACCGCTTGGACGGGCGAATCCGCGCGGACCATCAGGGCGCCGGTGCGCACCGTGGTGTCGAGGCCGATGATCTTGCCTTTGCCCAGCGTCTGCACGCGCTCGATCGCGCCCCATTCGCACACCGGGTAGACTTCGAGCGCCCCCTTCTGCAGCTGCGATTCCTTCCAGCGCTCGGAAAAGTCCTCGACCCGCCCGGCGACCCCCTGGGGATTGTCCTCGTGATACTCGACGTCGAGGCCTTCATCCGCGAAGTAGCCCTGCTCGACCGCCACCCGCCAGGGGCGGTCATGGGCGTTGCTGTCGCTCTGCAGACGAATGGTACGCGGCATGAGGGGACCTTTCGTGAAGATGGGCTCGGGCTCTCTCCGGAACATAGTCAAAGGCGACCCGGCGCTCAATGGAGGCCAGATGGCCCGATTGCCCGCGGGTCCCGGCGCCGGTTCACCCTTCGATTCTGTTTCGTTCCGCATTCGATTCCCTCCGACCAAAAGGGGGCCCTTCCCTGGGGGCCACCCCACCCTCATGAAGGGACCGGAGCGGGCCTTTGGCCCTGATTTTACCGGGCCGACCAAGCAGATTCACGTATGGGTTTTGGCGGCCAATTGTAGGGCTGGAGCCCCGGTCGTGGTACCCTTGTGCCGCGAATCACTGAGGGGTGCTCTTATGAACGTCATTGTCTTCGCGTCGCGCAAAGGCGGCTCGGGCAAGAGCACGCTGACCGCGCATCTGGCGGCGCAGGCGCATCGGCCGTCGCGTCCGGTTTTGTTGATCGACTCCGATCCGCAGGGCTCGTTGGCGCTGTGGCACAAGCTGCGCGGCAGCGGCGAGCCGCCGCTGCGTTCTGCAATCGAGGGCGTAGCCGATCTCATCAAGGCGGCGCGCCGCGCCGGCTACGAATGGGTGTTCATCGACACGCCGCCGAACATGTCCGCTGCCGTCACTGACGCGATCCACGCCGCCACCTTGGTGGTGATCCCGGCGCGGCTCACGGTGTTCGACATCGCGGCCGTGAAGGAAACCATGGATCTGTGCCGCAAGCTCGGCAAGCCCTATGCGGTCGTGATCAACGGCGTGCCGGCGCGGCGCGACAATACGGAATCGCCTTACGTACGCGAGGCGCGGGCGGTTCTGACCCAGCTCAATGTGCCGGTCTGGTCCGGGCAGATCACCCAGCGCACCAACTACTCGCTGGCCTTGGCGGAAGGCGAGGGGGCCAAGGAATACGATTCCAATTCCGAGGCCGCGACCGAGGTCGCCGCGTTGTGGAACGCCATCGAGAAGTCGGTGAAGGCGATCCATGGCATCTATGAAGGCGTCGCGATGCATCGCGTCGCGGCGTGACGGGGGACGCTGCCGGATCGAAGCCGGATGCTCCGGCTTCGATCCGGCGCGGAAACGCCGCCGCCGAAATTCACTGCAACATACCTCACTTCAGCATATCTTCTTTTGATGCCTTTGTGCCTTGGGGGACGTCGGCGCTTGGCCGCGATCCGTGCTAAGGGAGCGTGCGCATCGATCCCAGGGAGTATTGAAGATGACCGGGCTTTCCACGATCTCTTTCCGGCGCGCCGCCATCGGTGTCGTGACCCTTGCCGCCATCGGCACGGCTTGGGCGAGCCTCGCGCCCGCCGCCGCGCAAGGCGCCCCCGATTATGCCGCCCTCATGGCGGCGCCCGATCGCAGCGACGCCGATCGTGCGGCCGACAAGCGCCGTGATCCGGTGCCGTTCCTCGCCTTTGCGGGATTGCGGGGAGGCATGAAGGTGCTCGATATGGGGGCCGGCGCCGGCTACAGCACCGAGCTCGATGCGCGCGCCGTGGGGCCGAGCGGCGCCGTCTATGGACAGAATCCGCCGGACTTCAGCGAGCGCGGACAGGCAATTTTCGGCGCGCGGCTGGCGACGCCGGCGATGAAGAACAGCGTGAGCGTGCTGCGGCCGTTCGATGATCCGGTGCCCGCGGACGTGCATGATCTCGATGCCGTCACGTTCCTGTTCTTCTACCACGATACGACCTACATGAATGTCGATCGCGCTGAGATGGACCGCAAGCTGTTCGCTGCGCTCAAGCCCGGCGGCGTGCTGGTGATCGCCGACCATGCCGCCAAGGCCGGCGCGGACATCGCGGTCGGCAAGACCCTGCATCGCATCGACGAGGACATCTTGCGCCGCGAGGTCGAGGCGGTCGGCTTCAAGCTCATCGCCAAGGGCGACTTCTGGAGCCACCCTGAAGACGCGCGCGATTTCAGCTCCTTGAAGCCGACCGGACCGGTGGATGCGTTCGTGCTGAAATTCCAGAAGCCGATGTGATCGGGGGCCAGCGGCTTGTAGCCCGCATGAAGCAAACCGGAATGCGGAGCGGCGTTCCCGGATTTCGTTTCGCTCCATCCGGGCTACGGACTGGCCGCGGTGTCAGCCTGCCAGGCGCTGATGGTTCATGCCCCAATCCGCGAGCGCCGTAAGAATCGGCTTCATGGTCAGGCCATAGTCGGTGAACGCGTATTCGGTCGCGAGTACGGCACCCTCGCGAAACTCCCGTCGCGACACGATGCCGTCGGCTTCGAGATCGCGCAGATGCGCGGCCAAGACTTTTTCGGAAATGCCCGGGACGTCGCGCCTGAGGTCGCTGAAGCGCCGGGCGCCCTCGCGCAACTCGCACAGGATCGTCGGCTTCCATTTCCCCGCAATGATCGCGATCGCGGTCGTCACCGGGCATTCCGAAATTTTCTCGATGACAATTTCTGACATGGGTACTTACCTCTTCGTTAGTTATTGCCAACGCGGCAAGTCGCGGCTACTTGCCCCGCATAGCATATCGGCGGGGAGGAGACATGCGGTGCAGCGGTTGGATTGTTGTAGCTCCGGCGGCCTTCACGATATGTCTTGCATCATATGATGGCGTGAGCCAAGCCCGCGTCGATCAGGGCCCGCAGCGCGCCGGCGAGGCGTTCGCACCTATCGCTTCGGTTCTACAGAGCCCGCGCTGCCTCAACTGCCATCCGCGCGGCGATCGTCCGACCCAAGGCGACGACCGGCACGTCCACGGCATGAATGTGCAGCGCGGCGCCGATGGTAGTGGCATGCCGGCAATGCGCTGCAGCACCTGCCACCAGGCGCATAACAACGACATGGCGGGCGTGCCGGGTGCTCCGGGTTGGCATCTCGCGCCGGCGTCGATGGGTTGGGTCGGCTTGAGCCAAGGCGAGCTCTGCCGCACGCTGCTCGACCGCAAGAAGAACGGCGGCCGCAGTGTCGCCGATCTGATCACGCATATGACGGGCGGCGACGCGTTGGTCATGTACGCCTGGGATGCGGGCGGGCAACGCACGCCGCCGCCACTCTCGGTCGACGCGCTCAAGGTCGCGCTCACGCAGTGGGCCGCGGCCGGCGCGCCGTGCCCGAAATGAATGTTGATGAAAAGTCATCCGATGAACAGTCACCCGAAAGGTCATGCGAGGATGATGATGGATGCCGTGTTGTCGCCGCCGCGGCCCTCGCGCCGCAATGTGCTAAAAAGCCTTGCCGCCGGCGCGACCGTGCTGGTCGCGGGGCGTGCTGGCACGCTGGAGCTCTTGGCCCAGGACGCAGCCGCCGGCGGTGCCGCGATCAACGCCTATATCGCGATCGCATCCGACGGCCACGTGATCCTGCAGTGCGCCCAGTCTGAAATGGGGCAGGGAATCTCGACGACCTTTGCGGCGATCCTCGCGGACGAGATCGAGGCCGACTGGTCGAAATGCACCACCGTGTTCTCGCCCGCGGCGTTCTCGCCGGGGGCCGAACCTTTTCGCAACCCGCGCATCAACTGGCAGTTCACCGGCAATTCCGAATCGATCTCCTCGTTTCACCCGTTCCTGCGCAAGATGGGAGCGGCGGCGCGCGAAATGCTGATCGCGGCGGCGGCCGACCGGCTGGGTGTTCCCGCCGCCGAGCTGGTGGCGCGCTCCGGCACCGTGCGTCACGCCAGCAGCAACCGCGAAATCGGCTTCGACGAGATCGCGGCGGCGGCGGCCGCCAAGCCGGTGCCGAGCGCGCCGCAGGTCAAGCCTGAATCCGAATGGCGGATCGTCGGGCATGGCCGCGCGCTGCCGCGGACCGACATCCCGGCCAAGGTCGCTGGCGCGGCCGTGTTCGGTATCGACATCAAGGTGCCCGGCATGGTGCATGCGGCGGTTCTCAGCGCGCCCATGATCGGCGGGCAGATCGCGGCGGTCGATGACGCCGCGGCCGCCGCGATGGCGGGCGTGCTCAAGGTGGTGCGGCTCGACGGAGCGGTGGCGGTGGTGGCCGAACACTATTGGCAGGCGCGGCTTGCGCTGGCGAAGCTCAAGGTCGACTGGCAGCCAGGTTCCGGCGGGGCCTTCGATCACGCCGCGATCGAGGCGATGTATGGCAAGGCCATGGACGGGGACGCCGGCTGGGCCGAGGCCGAGAAGCAGGGCGACGCCGTGGGCGTGCTGGCCGCCTCGAAGCGCGTCATCGAGGCCCAATACCAATCGCCCTGGACGGCGCACGCCCCCATGGAGCCGATGAATGCCACCGTCGAGGTGACCGGCGAGGGCGCCAGCGTTTGGGCACCGGTGCAGGGCCCGCAGATGGTGCAGATCGTGCTGGCGCAGGTGCTCAATGTCGCGCCCGCCAAGATCACGGTGAATCGCACCTATCTGGGTGGCGGCTTCGGACGGCGCCTGCTCGCCGATTTCGTGGCGCAGGCCGCGATCTGCGCAAAGGCGGTGGGCGCCCCGGTCAAGCTGATCTGGTCGCGCGAGGAGGACATCCGGCAGGATTGGTACCGGCCTGCCTTCCTGCAGCACCTTCGCGCCGCGCTTGGCCCCGACGGCTATCCGGTCGCGTTCCACGCCAAGCTCGTGGCGCCGACCATCCTGTCGCCGGTGTCGCCGGAGCCGATCAAGCCCGGCACGGTCGATGGGCTCGCGGTCGAAGGCCTGATCGATCATCCCTACAGCGTGCCCAACCGCCGCACCGACTACAACATGCTGCAGGTGCCGATCCCGACCATGGTGCTGCGCACCACCGGCCACGGCCCGAACAATTTCGCGACCGAGTCGTTCACCGACGAGCTCGCGCATGTGGCCGGCCGCGATCCCTACCAGTATCGCCGGCATCTCCTGCGCGACGATCCGACCACGCTCGCGGTGCTTGATCGCGCCGCCGCGCTCGCCGGATGGGGCAAGGCGCCGTCCGGACATTTTCAGGGCATCGCCATCGTCAACGGCTTCGGCTCGTGCCTCTGCCAGGTAGTCGAGCTGTCGATGGTCGGCGGCGCCGTCAAGCTGCACAAGATCACGTCGGTGGCCGATCCGGGCCGCGTGCTCGACCGCACCAATGCGATTTCGATGATCGAGGGCGGCGTCGTTTGGGGCCTTTCAGTGACGCTCTATTCCGCCATCGCCTTCGAGCACGGTCGCCCGCGCGAGACCAACTTCGACCGCTACCGCGTGGCGACCTTGCCGGACGCGCCCGAGCTCGTCACCGACTTCCTGGAGAATCGCAAGACGATCGGCGGGCTGGGCGAGATCGGCCCGGTCTGCGTGCCTGCGGCGCTTTGCAATGCGCTGTTCGCAGCCACCGGCAAGCGTTATCGGCGCCTGCCGCTGGCGCGCGAAGGCGTATTCACTGTCTACGGCAAGATCTACGGCTGAGGTGGAGCATGGCGAAGTTCAATTTCACGCTCAACGGCGCGCCGGCGGAGGTCGATGTCGATCCGTCGACGCCGCTGCTGTGGGTTCTGCGCGACCATCTCGGCCTGACCGGAACCAAATTCGGCTGCGGTGCTGCGCTGTGCGGCGCCTGCACGGTGCATGTCAATGGCGGGGCGGTCCGCTCCTGCGCCTATACGATCGATTCCGTGCAAGGCGCGACGGTCACCACCATCGAGGGACTGTCCAAGGACGGTGCCAGCCGGATTCAACAAGCCTGGATCGAGCATCAGGTGCCGCAATGCGGGTATTGCCAGCCCGGCATGATCATGGCGGCGGCCGCGCTGTTGGCCGCGAAGCCCAAGCCGAGCCTGGCCGATATCGAAGCCTCGATCACCAATATCTGTCGCTGCGGCACCTATGCGCGCATCAAGCAGGCCATCTTTGCGGCTGCAGGGACGGGCCGCTGACAACCCTCAAAAACCGTTGCGATAGTAATAGCCGGGCGGCCGCTGCTGGAAGAAGCCCGGCTGCTGCTGGTACGGCTGCGGCTGGTAGGAAGGCTGCTGATACGAGGGCTGCTGATACGGCGATTGCTGGTAGTAGGGCGAGTAGCCCTGCCCGTAGCCGGGCGGATTTTCGCTCTCGGTCCGCACGCGCCGCACCGAGGGACTTTCCCCCGACACCACGATCGTGGTCGCCCCCATGCCCTCCCGCTCGACCAGCGTGTAGAGGGTCGCGGCATTGTCGGGATGCAGCCTGATGCAGCCGTGCGAGGCCGGCCCGCCGAGCCGGTTGATCTCGTAGCTGCCGTGGATCGCGAAGCCGCCGTGGAAGAAGATCGAGTGCGGCATTGGCGAATTGTAATATTCCTTGGAGAACCAGGTCGGCTCCATGCGCTGCGGGTGGAACGTGCCGTTCGGCGTGCCATAGCCCGGGCGCCCGGTCGACACGGCGAATTGATAGCGCGGCGCGCCGTCGACCGAGACGGTCATCTGCTGCGAGCCCTTGTCAACATTGATCAGCAGATGGGCGTCCGCAGTGGACGCGAACAGGGTGACGAGCGCTGCGGCGACGAGCGACGCGCAGAGCGAAAGGCGGAAGCGCATATGATCAACCCTCAGCGAGCGGCCTGCCGCCGCATTTCGTGCCCGGCGAGATCGGAGCCCCAATCCGATTGTGTGACAGCTTTTTAGTGGCGGCAAGGCCGATGCCCTCAATGCTTGCGCGCCTGCACCAGATAGCCGAGGATCGTTGTCTCGCCCAGCGCCTTGCAGGCTTCCAGGCGATGCAGGCCCTCCACCAGGACCAGGCGCCCGCTCTCCTCCCGCCGCACCATGATCGGGGTCTCCTGGCCGACCTCGAGCATGCTGGCCGCGATCTCCTCGACGACCTTGGGCTTGAGAGTCGCGCGCCGCTTCACCGGCACGTAGATGTCCGTGATCGGGAAGCTCTCGCGTTTCATCATCGTCATGGCAGGCTTGCCGACCGGTTCGACATGCCCGGCGGATCGCCGCCGAACATGCGTTGCGATCAAACTATGCGCCCGCGCGGCCGTGAATGCCAGGCTTGGGGGGCCGCCGCATCAGCGTGGCGGCCCAAACCCCGCGCGCTTCAATCGCACGATCGCCTGATCGAGCGCCGAGAGGAAGCTCGAACGGTCGCGCGGCGAGAACGATTTCGGGCCGCCGGTGACCTCTCCGGCGCTGCGTAGCGAGTCCATCAGGTTGCGGGTGGCGAGCGCCATGCCGATCGAGTCCGTGGTGAAGGTCTTGCCGGTCGGCGCGATCGCGGCGGCGCCGGCTTTCACGCAGCGGCTGGCGAGCGGAATATCGGCCGTGATCACGATGTCGCCGTGCTTGGCATGCTCCGCGATCCAGTCGTCGGCCGCATCCATGCCGGCGGCGACCACCACGCGCTCGATCAGCGGATCGCGCGGCACCGCGATCGGGCTGTTGCTCACGACGATGACCTTGATCCCGTGGCGCGCCGCCACGCGGTAGACTTCGTGCTTCACCGGGCACGCATCGGCGTCGACATAGATGGTGATGGGTTTGGACGGGGAGGAAGGAGCGTTCAAACCCGCTCCACGAAGCTGTCCACCACGCGCTTCTCGCCGGCTTGGTCGAACTGGATGGAGAGCTTGTTGCCGTCGACCGCGGTGACATTGCCGTTGCCGAACTTGAGATGGAACACGCGGTCGCCGACCGCGAAGGCGGATGCCGCCCCGGTCGAGCGCGCGATGAGCTCGCCCTCGATCACGAGCGGGGAGGGACGCCGCCCGCGCTCGCTTTCGCCGCCGCGACCGCGGCGCAGCCCGGCGGCGCCCGCGCCGCCGTCATCGAAGTCAGCCTCCGCCGCTTCCTCGAAGCCGGCGCGGCGGCGCTGCGCGCGCTGCCAGCCCGGCGTGCCGTAGCTCGAGCCGAAATGGGTCGCTTCGTCGAAGCGCGAGGCGCCGTAGCCGCCATAGCCGCCATAGCCGCCGAAGCCGCCGCGGGATTCCGTCACCTCCACATGGGCCTCGGGCAATTCGTCGAGGAAGCGCGAGGGAATGTTGGTTTGCCACTGTCCGTGCATGCGCCGATTGGTGGCGAAGTAGATTTTTGCGCGGCGGCGCGCGCGGGTGAGCCCGACATGGGCGAGGCGGCGTTCCTCCTCGAGGCCGGCGCGGCCCTGGTCGTCCAAGGTCCGCTGATTGGGAAACAGGCCTTCCTCCCAGCCGGGCAGGAACACGGTGTCGAATTCCAGGCCCTTGGCGGAGTGGAGCGTCATCACCAACACGGCCTCGCCGCTTTCGTTCTTGTCGGTGTCCATGACCAGGCTGATGTGCTCGAGGAAGCCCTGCAGATTCTCGAACTCCTCCATGGAGCGGATCAGCTCCTTCAGGTTTTCGAGGCGGCCGGCCGCATCGGCGCTGCGGTCCTTCTGCCACATCTCGGTATAGCCGGACTCGTCGAGCACGATCTCGGCGAGCTCGCTGTGCGGCAGCGTGTCCTTCTGGGCGCGCCAGCGGTCGAAGGCTGCGATCAGGTCGCGCAGCGCGCCGCGCGGGCGGGCTTTAAGCTCGTCGGTCTCGATCAAGGCCCGCGTCGCCTGCATCAGCGAGATGCGGCGCCGGCGTGCGTGCTCGTGCAGGACCTTCACGGTGGCATCGCCGAGCCCGCGCTTGGGCACGTTGACGATGCGTTCGAAGGCGAGGTCGTCGGCCGGCTGCGCCACCAGGCGCAGATAGGCCAGCGCGTCGCGGATTTCCTGGCGCTCGTAGAAGCGCGGGCCGTTGATCACCCGATAGGGCAGGCCGAGCGTGACGAAACGGTCCTCGAATTCGCGCATCTGGAAGGAGGCGCGCACCAGGATCGCGATCTCGTCGAGCCTGTGGCCGCCGCGCTGCAGCTGCTCGATCTCCTCGCCGATCGCG